>CAKTAT010000054.1:0-14854 GCA_934532365.1 uncultured Faecalibacterium sp.
TAGAGCACGTTCAGGCTGTTGGAGATGAGTTTTTTGTTCATGGTGGGCAGCACGCTGCCGTGGTAGATGTTGTCCTTCATCTTTTCAGGGTTGGGCAGGTCCTCGGCAGAGAGCATCATGCCGTTGCGCTCGGCGCTGCGCCCCAGCAGGTAATCGCAGGAAACATTATAGTAGTCTGCCACCCGCACCACAAAGTCCAAGCCGCACTCGCGGATGCCTTTTTCGTAGTGGGACAGCAGCGCCTGAGAGACCCCCAGATCCTCTGCCGCCTGCTTTTGGGTGATGCCGCGCTCCTTGCGCAGCAGCTTGATGATACGATTGAACTCCATGGTGTGCTCTCCTCAATGTCCGCAGGATCTATTTTTTGGTAACATCCTTGTTTTTGGTTTACAACAGGTTGATTATACACATTGGAAAACGACTTGTAAAGCAAGAAAAATGCCGATATTTTTCGTCTTTTTTCGTCATTATTGTCAAAAGTCTTGCCGGGTACCCCACATCTATGCTAAACTATGGGTATTAACACATAGATTTTGTGTTTCCGCCGCGGCAGAAAACCGACCGCTGTTGTGAAAGTGCGTCTTTTTCGAAACAAAAAATTTTCAAATGGGTGGTTCCATCTTTCCATAGTTTGTGCTATAATCTCTTCTTGGCGACTGTACTTGACCGGCGCACAAATCCGCAAAGGACAAGGCAGCTGCTATAAAAGGTAATATACCAAGAATAGGAAAGAGGAAACTTCACCATGAAACTCGAGCGCAAAGTCCGTCTGTGCAGCGCTGCCGCTGCCGTCCTGATCGCTGCTATCGCCCTGACCGGCTGCGGCGGCTCCAAGACCACTGCTTCTTCCGCAGCCGCTTCTTCTGTGGCTGCTTCCACCGCTGCTGCCACCAATAACAGCTGCGGCGAGGGCGTGACTTGGGCACTGGCTGACGGCACTCTGACCATCAGCGGCACCGGCCGTATGACCAACTTCACCAAGGACGCCCCGGCTCCTTGGGCAGATCAGGCCGACCAGATCACCACCGTTGAGGTGGAGGGCACCGTTACCAGCGTGGGCGCTACCGCCTTCAAGGACTGCACTGCCCTGACCACCGTGAACATCGCCGACGGTGTGGAGTACATCGAGGCCGGCGCTTTCAACGGCTGCACCGCCCTGACCGAGGTCAACATTCCCCTGAGCGTGGGCTACATCAAGACCGGCGCTTTCAAGGGCTGCACCGCCCTGACCAGCGTGACCATCCGCGACAACTGCCGTCTGGACATGAATGTGTTCCCCGCTACCGTGGAGGTCAACTACGCCGAGGGCTAAGCCCATCCCGTAATTTCAAACCAAAAGAGGTGTGATCCATGAAAACCTTCAAGCTTCATCTCATCCGCCACGGCATGACGGCGGGCAATTTGCAGGGTCTGTACATCGGCAGCGGCACCGACCTGCCCCTGTGCGACGAGGGCCGCGCCCAGCTGGCCGACCTGAAAGAGCGGTTTGCCTACCCGCAGGTAGACACCGTTTTTTCCTCCCCGCTGCTGCGTGCGGTGGAGACCGCCAACATCCTGTTCCCCGGGGCTGCCCACCAGTTTACGGTGCACGACCTGCGGGAGGCCGGTTTTGGCAAGTTTGAGGGGCGTCCGGTGAAGGATCTCGTCCACGATGAAGACTTTAAAAAGTGGATCACCCCGGGCTCCGGCTATCTGCCGGAGGGCGCAGAGCCCACCGAGCAGTTCCATGCCCGCTGCGCCGACAGCCTTATGAAGCTGTTTGAGTACATGATCCGTATGGACGTTACCGAGGCCGCCTGCGTGACCCACGGCGGCGTGATCATGAGTATGCTCAGCCAGCGTGCCGTGCCCACCCGCCATCCCGAGCAGTGGATGGCAGACCCGGGCTGCGGCTACACCGTGCAGACCGATGTGCAGCTGTGGATGCGGGACAAGCTGGTGGAGGCCATTGACATCGTACCCTTTGGTTATGCCGACACCCTGCAGGGACAGGCCGAGGCCGAGGAGAACGAGGCCTACGAATAAGAAAGGGTTACAGTTTCCCGCTGCCCCTTGACAGAACGCGCAGAATCCTTTATTGTTAAGGGGTAGTTATTGTATCGTATACAGGAGGAACGCTGTCATGTCCCAATCCATCTCCCGCCGGTCATTCCTGAAATGTGCCGGTTCCGGTGCGGTCAGCCTTGCGGCTGCGCTGCTTACCGGGGTCTGTGCTGCGGCGCAGCAGCCGTGTCTTGCGGGCGAGCCTGCCCTGTTGGACGGCAAAGCTGCCGTAGAGTTGCTGGGCTATGCCCCGGCACCGGAGCTGGGCGGCGTGCTGGTGTACCTCTCGGTGGAGAACCTTTCGGCAGCCAGCCTGCCGGTGGATACCAGCTATCTGCAAAGCCGGGGTCTGCGTACCCGGGAGCAGTTGTACAGCATGGGCACCGGCGTGACCGCTGCCTGCAACGGTCAGAGTGTGCCCTGCGGCAGCTTTGCCGCACCGCTGTACAGCGAGAACGCGGCGGATGCCTCGGTGTTCACCCTGAACCTTGCCGCCGGACGCGGTGCGCTGCTGCACTGCTTCTGCGCCGTGCCGGAGGACTGGCAGACCCTTGAGCTGACATGGCACCCGGACTTTGCCGCCGGGCGCAGCGCCATCTTTACGGTGCGCCGCGACGCCGACGAAGCCGCTTTGGGCCCTGTGCCCACCACCCCCGCCGAAGTCGGCAGCGTGGTGGACCTGTAACAGCATAGCAAAAGAGCCATTGCACAAGTTTGCGTGCAATGGCTCTTTTTTGCTTTAGCGGGTTCGCCCTCTCAGTCAAAGCCTACGGCTTTGCCAGCTCTCCCAAAGGGAGAGCCAAGGACACTGCCGACAGCTTCCTCATTACACCTAATACTTTAGCAACGAACGCAACGGCTTGGCTCTCCCCTTGGGAGAGCTGGCGCGGGAGCGCCTGAGAGGGCGCTTCTGCCGGAGATCACCCGGCGCCCACCAGCGCCTCGCCGGTGCTGCTTTGCACCAGCAGCTCCTGCCCGGTAAGGCTGGAGAGCAGGGCGATGTAGCTGCGCCCTGTCGGGAGGTTCAGCGGCTTGCCGTTGGAATCGTAGAGGGCAAGGGTGCTCTGGGTGCCCTGCGTCCATGTGATCTGCCACAGGTGTCCGCCGTTCAGCCAGACGCCGCCGCCCATGGAAAGGTCGTAGTCCAGCGTGCGGCCATCGTCCCGCAGGGAGGAGCCGCTGTACAGGATGAGCAGGTTGTCAAAGGCAGCCTGTGTGCCGGTGTTGGCATCCAGCTGGGGGGTGCCGTCGGCGTGCAGCATCCCGTAGGCGGCAAGGGCATCGTCATAGACAAAGCCGGTGGCGCCGCCGGACTGGAAATTTACCGTCACATTTACCGCATCGGCGGCGTTTGCGTCCGGCAGATGGCCGGTGTCCCGCTGGGGCAGCAAGGCGGGCAGAGTGCCTGCCGTTTCGCTCTCGCTGCCGGAGGCGGTGTTCTGGTTCACGGCGGCAGAGATGCTCAGGCTGTCCAGCACCGAGGCTGCTGCCTTGCCGCTGGTGCGCCACAAGGGGGTGTTGTTCCAGCTGTAGCCGGTGCTGACAAAGGCGTTGCGTCCCACCTCCTGCGCGTCCACCGCGCGGAGGTTATAGTATTCCAGATACCGCTTGGCGTAGGCGCTGCTGCCGCACTGGATGGGCAGCACCTGCTGCCCGCTGAGCAGCCGCCAGTATAAGTCCTGCCCGCGGGTCACCGGCCCTACCACGGGCATGGCGCTGAGGGCGGGGTACACCAGACACAGTTCGGTGGAACTTCCGCTCTCGGTCAGGGCTTCCAGCACTACCGAGGCGCTGCCGATGCCCCACTGGGTGGTGCTGTCGGTGTCGTTTTTAATGACGACTGCCGCCCCCCGCTGTTCCGGGTACAGCAGCTGCTGCCCGGTAAGCGGGTCTGCCGGGGCGGTGCTTTCTGCGGGCGCGGCGGCGGTGCTGCCGCAGCTGCCCAGCAGCACCGCGCACAGCACGGCTGCACCAAGGCGCAGGCTCCATTTGTGTTTCATGGGATTCTCCCTTTACTGATAGTTGAAGTTTTGCCACTCGTCGTCGTCCACGATGGCGAGATAGGTCTTGCCGCGGTTGAAGCAGATCTCGCTGCCGTCGGTGGTGTAGACCTTGAGCGGGTGCTCCGGGGAGGCTTTCTGCCATGTGCCGCGCTGCACTGCACCCCGGGTGAAGAAGTAGGCCTCGCCGCCGGACGCATAGTCCACCTGCTGCACGCCGCCGGAGTTGCCGGGGTAGTCCGCGATGCCTGCAAAGCAGACCAGCAGGTTGGTAAAGCCGAGCTGCTTGCCGGTCAGCTCGTCCACGGTGTTTTCAAAGGCACCGGCGGCGCGGCTGTACATGGACATTTTATAAAGATGCTCCCAGCGGTTGTAGCTGAAGGTGGTCTTGTAGCTGTCCGAGTGCACGATGTTGATGGTCTTGGCGGCGGCAGCGCCGGACATCTTGTTCTCTGCGTCGGTACGGTAGTCCGCAAAGCGGAAGAAGGTGCTCTCGTAGGGGTATTCCAGCCCGATGCCTGCGTTGGCAGCAGCCTGCCGGATTTCGGCACCGGAGGTGAACTCGGTGTGCTCGTAGGCAACGTTGCGGCCGCGGCTGTCGCGGTGCGCCACATGGGGATGGGTGGGGGTGTTGAAGTAGCTCTTGCCGCCGATGTTCAGGCCGGAGTAGTTGTACACGTTGATGAACTTGGTGCAGGGGGCGCTTTCGCCGTCATGGTAGTACAGCACCTGCCACGGCATGAGCAGCTGCAAAAACTGGTCGCGGCCGGAGCGCAGCGGCCCTACCTCCGGGATGGCGTTGGCGTCATAATACACCGCGCAGAAGCGGGAGATGCCGCCCTCCACCTTGCTCTCGATGAGCAGGTCGGCAGAGCCGATGCCGCGCTGCGGGCGGGCGTTCTGCCGCTCGGTGTTGCTGATGTTATTCACCATCACGCCCACCATGCGGCCGTTGCTGCGGCGCGGCTCGCCGGTAAGGGGGTCGGCGTTGTAGGCGGGCAGGCTGGTGTCGGCGCTTTCCACCGGGGTTTCTGCTCCGGCATCCGGGGCAGCGGCGCTTTCAGAAGAGGCGGCGCTGCCGCCCTTGCCGAAGGTCTGCTGCAGCCAGTCGGAAAAGCCGTTGCCTACACAGGCGCTGCCGGTGGGCGCACAGCTGGACAGGGCCAGCGAGGCGGCTGCCAGCCCCGAGGCACGAAGAACGGTACGGCGCGTGATCTTTTTCATGCAAAAAACCTCCTGACAAGAGAGTTCTGCGCAGCCCCGGCGCTGTCGGAACGGTTGCGCGCGGCGGATGAAAACGAACTGCCTTGCGGCACTGCTTTGATTGTAATTGTAACGGTTCTTGCTGTGTTTGTAAAGTGAAAATTAACGCCCCTCCTCCGCGAAAATGAAATTCCGGACAGAGCGCAGTCTGTCCGGAATTTCTCTGGTAAAAATGTGTGCCGCAGCCCGGGGAGGGGGCGGTCACTTCAGCTTGCTCAGGTAGCGGTAGATGGTGGCCTCCGAGGAGCCCAGCTGGGCGGCGACCTCGCTGACGGCGCCCTTCATATAAAAGATGCCCGCATGGTGCAAGGACTCCACGATGCGGATCTTTTCTTCCATGGTCAGCCGGTCGGGCGGCAGCCCGGCGCTGCCGGTCACCTCGGCAATGGCATTCTGTACGGCGTCCGGCAGGGAACTGACAAAGTTTTCCACCCCGATGCCGGTGGAGGAAGGCTCGGTGTGCGCCCCGCAGAGGGCAAGCAGCTCCTGCGCGATGCGGCTGTACTTGCCGGCATCAAAGTTGATGCAGAGCATGCCGATGAGTTGGCCGTTGTCCTTGATGAACATGGTGGAGGAGCGCAGCCGCCCCTTGGCCTGCGAAGCGCCCTGATAGCCCGCCAGATAATCCTGCTTTTCATACATCCGCTCCTGAATGAAGCGCAGCGCCATGTTGGAAAGGGGCGCACCCTCGGTGCGTCCGCTGATGTGGTTGTTGACGATGGCAACAATGGTGCCGTCCTCGCTGGTAAGGTCGTGCAGCACTACCTCGTAGTCCGGGCCCAGCGCTTCTCCCAGAAAGGATACCACTACGCGATAAGGCTCAAGTCTTGCATCCATCCCGTTCACCTCTTTTATACCGTTGGAAAGCGTGAGAAAAAATTATCACGCGGGTTCTATTGCTATCATAACAGAAATGACAGAAATT
The DNA here is from genome assembly GCA_934532365.1 of uncultured Faecalibacterium sp. Taxonomy (GTDB): domain Bacteria; phylum Bacillota; class Clostridia; order Oscillospirales; family Ruminococcaceae; genus Faecalibacterium. Next base: position 6,232 of record CAKTAT010000054.1, read on the forward strand.
TACAATAAAAAGGTGCGTTGTATCCATCTGTTTCGTCAAACTGATGACATTTTTCGGAAGTTTTTGTCGTGCACGACAACTTATTCTTATGATAAGAAAATATTATTGACAAAATATTCTCATTGCGTTAGGATGGTGTCAGCGAGGGAAGGACAGCCCTTCCCGACAAAAGGAGGAAAATCGGATGAAGCAAGTGATCGTTACCCCCAATGCTCCCGCTGCCATCGGGCCCTATTCGCAGGGCATCGCTGCGGGGCAGACCGTCTATGTATCCGGGCAGCTGCCCATCGATCCGGCCACCGGCCTGATCCCGGAAGGCATCGCCGCCCAGACTGCACAGTCCCTCAAGAACATCCAGGCCATTCTGGCACAGCAGGAGATGACGCTGGCCAATGTGGTCAAGACCACGGTGTTTCTGGCGGATATCAACGATTTTGCAGAGATGAACAAGGTGTACGGCGAGTATTTTGCGCAGCCCTACCCCGCACGCAGCGCGGTGCAGGTGGGCAAGCTGCCCAAGGGCGCTCCGCTGGAGATCGAGTGCATTGCTGTAAAGTAAGTTCCCCCGCACGGGAAGAAAAGAAACGGTGAACCAAATGGATAAACAGATGTTCGTTCGCATCCTGAACAGTGAGATGGAGCTGGCCACCGGCTGTACGGAGCCCGGCGCAGTCGCTCTCACCGCCGCAGAGGCGGGCGCAGCACTCCGCAAGGCGGTCGGCACACGGGTAGAGGCCGTGACCGTCCGTGCCAGCATCAACATTATCAAAAACGCCATGTCGGCGGGCATTCCGGGCACCTCGTATCAGGGCATGGATTACGCCGCCGCCATTGGTGCCGTAGGCGGCGACCCTGTCCACCTGCTGGAGGTCATGAACTATGTGCCCCGGGAGCAGATGGAAGAAGCCGCAGCCCTTGTCAGGGCAGGCAAGGTCAAGGTAGAGGTGGCACAGGTGCCGCAGAAACTCTATGTTGAAGTACTTGTAACTTCTGACGGCCACACCGGCCGCGCAGTGGTGCGGGACCTGCATACCAACGTGGTGCTGGTGGAGCAGGACGGCGTGGCTACGCTGGACAAACAGCACGCCGACCCCGCCGCAGCAGGGGACAGCGATGTGGTGACCCCGGAGCAGATCGCAGAATTTCTGACCGTCCGCTCCATCTGGGATTACTGCACGGAGGAACTGGACCCCCTGCACGACCCCATCGACATCATCCGCAGCGCCGTACAGGTGAACACGGCCATCAGCAACGAGGGTCTTGCCAAGGAATACGGCCTTGCCATTGGCCGCAATCTGGAGCTGAACTGCCGCAAGGGTCTGATGACCCGCGATCTGACCACTAACGCCATGGTCATCGCTTCTGCCGGTGCGGACGCCCGCATGGCAGGCGCGCCGGTCTCGGTGGTAGCAAACTCCGGCAGCGGCAATCAGGGCATCACGGCTACCATGCCTGTCGTGGCAACTGCCCGCTGGCTGGATATCGACGAGGAGAAGATGCTCCGCGCCGTGACCCTTTCCAACCTGATCGCCATCCGCATCAAGGCAAAGTTCGGCCGCCTGAGCAACCTTTGCGGCGCTACCGTTGCCGGTACCGGCGCGGCCTGCGGCATTGCCTATCTGCTGGGCGGCGGCTACCACGAGGTATGCTGCACCATCCAGAACATGGTGGGCAACATCACCGGCATGGTATGCGACGGCGCAAAGGCCGACTGTGCGCTGAAGATCTCCACCTGCGTCAACGCCGCCTGTCAGGCAGCTGCCATGGGCGTGCGCGGCGTGCGGGTGCAGAGCACCGACGGCATCGTGGAGCACAATGTGGAGTATACGCTGGACAACTTTGCCACCCTGAGCACCCACGGCACCAGCGACAGCGTGATCCTTGATCTGATGCTGAACAAACACCTCCCGGAGACGGAATAAGTCTCCCCACCCAGCCCCTTTCCGGGGAAAAAGAAAGAGGTACTAAAGTTATGAAAAAGCTATTCAATAGTCTGCCCTTCCGGCTTTTGCTGGGCATTTTTGTGGGTATCATCCTTGGTCAGCTGTTCAACGAGAGCGTCATGGGCGTTGTGGTGACCCTGCAGTACATCATGGGTCAGCTCATCACCTTCTGTGTGCCGCTGATCATCATCGGCTTCATTGCCCCGTCCATTACAAAGCTGGGCAAAAACGCCTCCCGCCTGCTGGCAGTGGCCATCGTCATCGCGTATGTGTCCTCTGTCTGCGCAGCCTTCATGAGCATGGGCGCCGGCTACGGCCTGATCCCCCACCTGTCCATCGACAACAACGTTGCCGGCCTGCGCGAGCTGCCGGGCGTCGTCTTTGAACTGAACATTCCCCAGATCATGAGCGTTATGAGCGCTCTGGTGCTGAGCGTTCTGGTGGGTCTGGCTGCCACTTGGACCAACAGCAAGCTGACCTGCGACTTTTTGGCCGAGTTCCAGAACATCGTGCTGGACATCGTGAGCAAGGTCATCATCCCCGTGCTGCCCTTCTACATTGCCGCCACCTTCTGCGGCCTGAGCTACGAGGGCACCATCACCCATCAGCTGCCCGCCTTCCTGCAGATCATCGTCATCGTCATGGTTGGTCACTACATCTGGCTGGCAGTGCTGTACCTGCTGGCCGGTGCTTACTCCGGCAAGAACCCCTGGGAAGTGCTGCGTCACTACGGCCCCGCTTACCTGACCGCTGTCGGTACCATGTCCAGTGCCGCTACGCTGGGTGTGGCGCTGGAGTGCGCCCGCAAGAGCAAGGTGCTGCGTAAGGACATGGTCAGCTTCGGCATCCCCTTGTTTGCCAACATCCACCTGTGTGGCTCTGTGCTGACCGAGGTGTTCTTCTGCATGACCGTTTCCAAGATCCTGTACGGCAAGCTGCCCAGCGTCGGCACCATGATCCTGTTCTGCCTGCTGCTCGGCATCTTCGCCATCGGCGCACCCGGCGTGCCCGGCGGCACTGTTATGGCTTCTCTGGGTCTGATCACCGGTGTTCTGATGTTCGACAACGCCGGTACTGCTCTGATGCTGGCCATCTTCGCCCTGCAGGACAGCTTCGGCACCGCCTGCAACGTGACCGGTGACGGCGCGCTGACCCTGATGCTGACCGGCTACGCCGAGAAGCACGGCATCGCCGATACCGGCGACCTCGAAAGCCCGATCCTGTGATAAAAACCTGAGCATTCCTCCTTAATTACAAGAGACTGTGAACAGACAGTCCCAAAATCTCCGAAAAGCCCCGGCGACCGCAACGGCCGCCGGGGCTTTTTGTGCGGCAGAAAAGTGTGCGCCGCAGGGCAGGAGGATGCAGCCGGGGATGTTCTCTTTTGATGGCAAAAGAGAACCAGAAAACCACCAGCGATTTCGACGCGCTGGAGCCACGAAAAAGGGGCTGCTCGCCCCTTTTAACCCCAAAGAGGTGGGCTCCACCGGAAAAAACTGAAGATTCACGCCTGTTCGGCGTGAAGATCTTTTAACCGTTTTTTCCGGCTCCGCCGATTCAAAGCCCCTCAGTCGCTGCGCGACAGATTCCCCTTTTTGTCACCTGCGGTGACATCTTCCCCCGGCCGGGGGAAGTCGGCCCTCTCGGGGGAGCGAGCGCCCGCCCGCAGCGCCGCGCTTTCGCAGAAAGCGGCGCAGCAAATGCCGTTGACCGTTACGACCCCTCCCGTGAAGATGCGTTTGGAGCGGCCCGCAGGCCGCGACAAACGCGAAATAAAAATAATCTTTCCGCTGTTTATGCGCAAAGCGCACGCGGAGCGCATTCCAAATCGTTTTTGATATCCGGCGTAAAGGGATGAAATTTTTGAAACGCCTTTAAAACCATAAAGTAAAATGCTATACTAGAAGGACATTGGGTGCGCTGAAAAAGCGAAGCCCGAAAGGAGCTTTTATGACGCAGCTTTTGATCCGTCTTTTTATACGCCGCTCGGATTCCCCGCAGAACCCTCGCGTCCGCGCCGCCTATGGCAATCTGGCCAGTGTGGTGGGCATGGTGTGCAATATCCTGCTCTGTCTGGGCAAGTTTGTGGTGGGCACCCTGTTCGGCTCTATCGCCATCACCGCCGATGCACTGAATAACCTTTCGGATGCTTCCTCCAATATCGTCAGTCTGGTGGGCTTTAAGCTGGCCGCCAAGGCACCGGATGCCGAGCATCCCTACGGACACGCCCGCTTTGAGTATCTGGCGGGGCTGGTGGTCAGCGTGACCATTCTGGGTATCGGCTTTTCCCTGCTGAAGGAGTCGGTCACCAAGGTGCTGCACCCCACCCCGGTGCAGTTCGGCTGGCTGACCGTGGCGGTGCTGGTGGTGTCCATTCTGGTCAAGCTGTGGATGAGCAGCTTCAACCGCACCATTGGCCGCATCATCGCTTCGGAGACCCTCATCGCCACCGCCGCTGACAGCCGCAACGACGTGCTGAGCACTGCTGCTGTGCTGGTGGCCGCCATCCTCTGCCGGGTGACCGGCTGGGACGTGCTGGACGGCCTGATGGGCGTGGGCGTGGCGGTGTTCATCCTGATCTCCGGCTGGGGGCTGGTGATGGATACCCTGAGCCCGCTGCTGGGCGAAAGCCCCAGCGAGGATCTGGTGGAGCATATCGAACAGACTGTGATGAGTTATCCCGGCGTGCTGGGCGTACATGATTTGATGGTGCATGACTACGGCCCCGGCCACCAGTTTGCGTCCATCCATGTGGAGCTGCCCGCCGAGCAGGACCCGCTGGAAGCGCACGACCTGATCGACAACATCGAGCGGGACTTTATGAAGAACGACCACCTGATGGTGACCATCCACTATGACCCCATCGTCACCTCGGACGCCGCCGTGGGGGTGCTGCGCAGCCGCCTGACCGAAAAGCTGCGCCAGCTGGACCCGGCGCTCTCGCTGCATGATCTGCGCATCGTGCCGGGCAAGACCCACACCAATGTGCTTTTCGATCTGGTGCTCCCCGCGGGTTATGCCGGGGACAAGGTGGAACTGCTGACCCAGATGGAGCAGTTCATCAAAGCGCAGGACCCCGCCTACAACTGCATTATCAAGCTGGAACAGAGCTATACGGCTGCGGCTCATAAATGAGGGGGAGCCGCCCCGCACAGGCTTTGCGATATAAGGAAAGCAGAGGGAAAGTAGTATGCTGAACGAGACCTACCGCGCCATGCTGAACAACAAAAGCGTCATCCGCGAGACCTTCATGTATGGCAGACAGCGCGCTGCCCAGATCGGCAGCGAGAATGTGTTCGATTATTCACTGGGCAACCCCAGCGTGCCCTGCCCGCCGGAGTTTACCGAAGCCATGCAGACCCTGCTGGCACAGGAAGAGCCGGTAAGCCTGCACGGCTATTGCCCCAGTCAGGGCGACCCGGGCTTCCGCACCGCTGTGGCGGCGCATCTGACCGAGACCTTCGGTCTGCCCTACGCGCAAAAGCACATCTTCCCCACCACCGGCGCGGCGGGTGCTATCGCCCACGCCATCCGGGCGGTGACTCAGCCCGGGGACGAGGTGCTGACCTTTGCGCCTTACTTCCCGGAGTACGGCCCCTATGTGGCGGGCACCGGCGCGGCGCTGCGGGTGGTTCCCCCGCAGGCGCCCACCTTCCAGCCCAATCTGGAGGCCTTTGCACAGATGCTGACCGAAAAGGTCACCTGTGTGCTCATCAATACCCCCAACAACCCCACCGGTGTGGTCTACTCTGCCGACACTCTGACCCGCATGGCGGCGATTCTGACCGAAAAGAGCGCCCAGTACGGCCACAATATCTTTCTGGTCAGTGACGAGCCCTACCGGGATATCGTGTTTGACGGCAAGACCGTGCCTTACCCGGCGGCGTTCTATCCCCACACCCTGACCTGCTTCTCCTACTCCAAGAGCCTGAGCCTGCCCGGCGAGCGTCTGGGCTATGTGGCGGTGCGTCCGGGGTGCGAGGGGGAGGACATTCTTGTGGACATGATGAGCCAGATCTCCCGCTTTACCGGCCACAACTGCCCGCCCAGCATCATCCAGCGGGCGGTCAGCCGCTGCCAGAAGGTGACCAGCGACCTTTCGGTCTACCAGACCAACATGGAACTGCTGTACGAAAAACTCACCGCGCTGGGTTTTGAGGTAGAGCGCCCGGGCGGCACCTTTTACATCTTCCCCAAGGCACTGGAAGAGGACGCAAACGCCTTCTGTCAGAAAGCCCGGGAATTTGACCTGCTGCTGGTGCCCAGTGACAGCTTTGGGGTAAAGGGCTATGTGCGCCTTGCCTATTGTATCGACACCGAAAAGGTAAAGCGCAGCCTGCCCGCCTTTGAAAATCTGGCAGCCGCCTACCGCAAATAACCGGAACGCCCCTGCATGGGGCATAAAATACACAACCAATAGAGGAAAGGGAAACCTGCTATGGAAAAGATCAAGATGACGACCCCGTTGGTGGAGATGGACGGCGACGAGATGACCCGCATCCTGTGGAAGATGATCAAGGACGAGCTGATCCTCCCCTTTGTGGATCTCAAGACCGAGTACTACGATCTGGGTCTGCCCAACCGCGATGCCACCGCAGATCAGGTGACCATGGATGCCGCCCTCGCCAACAAGAAGTACGGCGTGTCGGTCAAGTGCGCTACCATCACCCCCAACGCCCAGCGCGTGGAGGAGTACAAGCTGCACGAGATGTGGAAGAGCCCCAACGGTACCATCCGCGCTGTGCTGGACGGCACCGTGTTCCGCGCACCCATTATGATCGACAGCATCCATCCGGTGGTCAAGAACTGGAAGAAGCCCATCACCATCGCCCGCCATGCCTACGGCGATGTGTATAAGTGCACCGAGTTCCGCATTCCCGGCGCAGGCAAGGCAGAACTGGTGTTCACCGGCGCAGACGGCAGCCAGCAGCGTGCCACCGTCTTTGACTTTGCGGGTGCCGGTGTGCTGCAGGGACAGTACAACAAGGATGATTCCATCCGCAGCTTTGCCCGCAGCTGCTTCAACTACGCACTGGACGTGAAGCAGGACCTGTGGTTCGGCGCAAAGGATACCATCTCCAAGAAGTATGACCACACCTTCAAGGATATCTTCCAGGAGACCTACGATGCCGAGTACAAGGAAAAGTTCGAAGCAGCCGGCATCACCTACTTCTACAGCCTGATCGACGATATCGTGGCGCGCGTCATCCGCAGCGAGGGCGGCTTTGTCTGGGCGTGCAAGAACTACGACGGCGATGTGATGAGCGATATGGTCTCTACCGCCTTTGGCTCGCTGGCCATGATGACCAGTGTGCTGGTCAGCCCGGACGGCAAGTACGAGTACGAGGCTGCACACGGCACCGTCACCCGCCATTATTATAAGTATCTGAAGGGCGAAAAGACCTCCACCAACCCCATGGCTACCATCTTTGCATGGTCGGGCGCCTTCAAGAAGCGCGGCGAGCTGGACAACCTGCCGGAGCTGGTGCACTTTGGCGAGGCACTGGAGGCTGCAAGCCTGCAGACCCTGAACGAGGGCATCATGACCAAGGATCTGTGCGGTCTGGCAGAGGGCATCACCCCCACCGCCGTGGACAGCGAGGGCTTTATCAAGGCCATCCGCACCCGTCTGGAAGCTAAGCTGGCATAACAGAAAAGGACATATAAAAATAAGGACCGGGAGACCGGTCCTTATTTTTATAGCTTCAAAGCATCTAACACAATGTTTACTACATCCAGCGAAACCTGCCCCGGCGCACTGGCCTGCCCGGGGTTGGCAAAGGTCATGGCAGAACCAAAGACCTCTCCGGCCAGACGGCTCACCGCGCCCAGCGCCCCCATGCTCATGGTGATGACCGGTGTTTCCGGGTGAAGGTCGGCCATTTCGGCGGTGGCAGCCAGCAGCTCCAGTACATCGGTGCGGCACCGGGGCATCACAGCCAGCTTGGGCAGGTCGGCTCCGGCCTGCTGCATCTGCACCATGCGACAGACGAGTTCTGCCCGGGATGGGGTCTTGGCAAAATCGTGGCTGGAACAGACCACCGCTACCCCGGCGGAATGCGCCTGCTCCACCAGCTTGGGAAGGTCTGCTCCGGCGGTGAAGAACTCGATATCCAGCAGGTCGGCGCAGTCGGTGTCGAGGATCAGGCACAGAAAGTCAAGGTATTCGGGATGGGAGAGCGCCTGCTCGCCGCCCTCTGCCTTGGTGCGGAAGGTCACCAGCAGAAGCTTGTCCCGCAGGGCGACCCGCAGCTTCTGTACGCAGCGGGCAATGGCAGCGGGGGACTGAAAGCCCTCGAACCAGTCTGCCCGCCATTCCACACAATCGGCTTGCAAGGTTGAAAACTGCGCGGCCTTTTCCAGAATAGCAGCTTCGGTGCGCTCCACGATGGGCAAAATGACCTTGGGGCGGCCCTCCCCGATGCGGCAGCCGCGGATGTTGACACAGGACATGGTGCTTCTCCTTTATATAATAAGTATAGCTACATAATACAGGATACTGGAATGACTCCATAATACGTTCTGCCCGCCGCCTTGTCAAGAAAAGGCGGCTATTATAATAGGAGAAAAGCAGGAGTGTTTTCTGCTCCGCAAAGAATTTGGAAAAAAGATGTCAAAAAGTGTTGACAATCGTCCGGGGGTGTGGTATTATACTTGAGCGCCAAGCGCTGAGACAAAAG
>CAKTAT010000055.1:0-14783 GCA_934532365.1 uncultured Faecalibacterium sp.
GGTGTCCAGACCCACGCACACCGGGCCGCGGGCTTCCACAGCTTCGTACAGTTTGTCCATGTTCGTCATTTGGGTGTCCTCCTGTTTGTTCTCTGTTATATTAGGTATCGTTATATCGCATCTTGTAAGCGTCCTCGCCCTCTCAGCCTCACTTCGTTCGGCAGCTCTCCCAAAGGGAGAGCCAAGCCCTTTACCGTAAGGCTTTGCCTGAGAGGGTCTCGTTCTTTTTACTCCTCGGCCTGATAGGTGATCTTACCGGCCTTGATGGTGGCAAACACCTTGCCGTAAAGCTGTGCGCCGTCAAAGGGAGTGTTGTGGCTCTTGGAGTGCAGCTTTTCCTTTTCCACCGTGTAGGGAGTGTCCAGATCCACCAGCACAAAGTCGGCATCAAAGCCCGGCTCCAGCTGACCCTTGGCAAGGCCCAGGATTTCGGCGGGGCGGGTGCTCATCAGGTGCACCAGCAGCTCCAGCGGCAGACCCTCCTGCTTGCAGAGCTTGGTGTAGCACACGCCAAAGGCGGTCTCACTGCCCACCATACCGGCCATGCCCTTCAGCTTGTCCTCTTCGGAGTGGGGTGCGTGGTCGGTGGCAATGGCGTCCACGATGCCGGTGCGGATGCCCTCCACCAGTGCCTCCACGTCGTCGGCGGTGCGGATGGGCGGGTTGACCCGGTAGTCGCAGCTGTCGTTGGTGAACCACAGGTGATGGGGGGTCACCTCACAGGTGACCGGTGCGCCCCGCAGCTTTGCCATGCGGATGGCGTCCAGTGCCCCCCGGGTGGACACATGGCACATATGCAGCCGGGTCTGGTAGTACTCACTCAGCCAGCAGTTGCGCACCGTCTCGATATCCTCGGCCAGACGGTAGTCCCATGGGCTGATCTCCATATCCTCGGCGTGGCTCATGACCGTGATATCCTTCTGGGTGCAGATGGCAAATGCTCGCGCCATGGTGGCGTTATCCTGCACGCCGTGGCCGTCCTCGGTGATGAACTTCACGCTGGCGGGCAGGGTCTTGAGGTGGTCGATGCTCACACCGTCAAAGTTCTCAGTGATGGAGACGGTCTGGTTTGCATCGCACAGCCCTACCTCGGCGGCTTTCTGCTCCACCATCACAGCCTGTGCGGCAGAGGAGCAGACGGGCTTTGTGTTGGGCATCAGGTTTACAAAGGTGTAGCCACCGGCGGCGGCAGCGCGGCTGCCGGTCTCGATGTCCTCCTTGTACTCAAAGCCCGGGGTGCGCCAGTGGCAGTGCAGATCCACAAATGCGGGCAGCACAGTCAGCCCACCGGCATCCACCACCGTCTCGTTCTCGGCGGCAAGGGTGGAAAGATCCTGCCCTACGGCAGCGATCTTGCCATCCTTTACATAGATCTCCAGCGGCCGTCCCTCGGTGTTCACAGCGTTTGTCAGCAGCATCGCGGTTCCCTCCTATAATGGTATTTTTGTGTATCAGGCGCCCGAAAACGGGCAAAAAAAAACTTTTCCCCGCAAAGGGAAAAGCTCATTGCGCAAAAAAAGGAAACAACGAAGCCACGGCAAAACCGGACGCGAACTGCTTGTTCAGTTTCGGGTTCTGGGCGCTGCACAGCATGGTGTTTCTCCTTTTCTTGATGGTTGCGTTTTCATTCGTATTATTTTATCATAGAACCGCAAAATGTGTCAATGGCTGCGCGCAAAAACAGGTGCTAAAAGGTTTATGGCATCTCTCGCCGAATTTTGGATACTCTACCCAAAACCCGGGCAATGCTGCAAAATAACTGCCATTTTGTTCCACAATCCCTAGCGCAGCACTGTACTTTCGTTGCCTGCTGTGCTATTATAATACGGTAAAAGGGAGAGCCCCGCCGCGTGGGCGGGTGTTTATGGGAAAGAGAGGTTTTCCGCATGGGTTTACTTGAGGACGCGCGGAACATCCAGCGCAAGGACCCCGCTGCACGCAGCGTGCTGGAGGTAATGCTGTTGTACCCGGGATTCCATATTCTGGTGTACCACCGCATCGCGCACTGGCTGTACGGGCACAAGCACTTTTTTCTGGCACGGTGGGTCAGCCAGCATGGCCGTCACCGCACCGGCATCGAGATCCACCCGGGTGCCACCATCGGCAAGTGTCTGTTCATCGACCACGGCATGGGCATCGTGTTCGGCGAGACCTGCGAGATCGGGGATAACTGCACCATCTACCATGGGGTAACGCTGGGCGGTACCGGCAAGGATACCGGCAAACGCCACCCCACCTTGGGCAACAACGTGCTGATCGGCGCGGGCACCAAGGTGCTGGGCCCGGTGTTCATCGGGGATAACGCCCGCATCGGCGCAGGCAGCGTGGTGCTGCGCAACCTGCCCGCCAACTGCACCGCCGTGGGCGTGCCCGCCGAGGTGGTGCGCATCAACAACAAGGCGGTGAACCCCGCCGACGATCTGGACCAGCAGGATCTGCCGGACATCGTCTCGCAGCGGCTCACCGATCTGGACCGCCGTCTGAGCCAGCTGGAAAAAGCTGCACAGGGCGATATCCCGCCCACTGCCGCGCAGATCGCCGCCCGGCAGCGGAAATAAAAAAAAACGACACCGGACAGAGCAGGCTCTGTCCGGTGTCATTTTATCTTATTTTTTAGCACCCTTTCCCGGCGCAGAGGGCTTTCACCTTCTGGACGGCGGCAGCTACAAGGCTGCCGATGGGCTGGTCGGGCACGCCGACGATATAGTTTTCGCAGTGGTTCACCGGGATCAGCACCCGGGTGGCGCTGCTCTGGCACACTGCCGTGGCCATGGCGGGGGTGATCTCCCCCAGCAGCGCATCTGCAATGACGATGCCGATGGGCCCCACGATGATGTCCGCATTGCGGCAGTTCACCACCACAGCGTTCTCACCCGTGGCAGCACGCTGTGCCCCGGCCTTGTGCATGGCCTGTGCGGCGACACTGTTGGTGCCCACGGCCACCAGCCGGATATCCGGGCACTGGGCGCTGAGGGCAGCCACCAGCTGGCGGCCCAGTCCCCCGCCCTGCCCGTCAATGACAAGCACGTTCATGCTGTACCTCAGAAGTCGATCTCTTCCAGCCGCAGCAGCGCCAGAATGTAGATCTTGACGGCCTCCAGCAGCTTGTCGATGGGAGCAGCCTCGTTGGCGCCGTGCATCGGGCCGCCGAACTCCGGCAGCTTCACATCCTCATGCTCCGGGCCGAAGCTGACGGCATAGGGGAAGTGGCGGGCATAGGTGCCGCCGCCCATGGTGAAGGGGGTGGCGTTCTCGCCGGTCACCTCGTTGTAGGTGTCGATGCAGGCGCGGATGGCGGGGCTGTCGGCCTCGATATAGAAGGGCTCGGCTGCGTCCACGTCCTCCAGCTTTGCGCCCTCGCCCAGCGCAGCGGTGATCTGTGCGGTCAGCTTTGCGCCGTCGGTGCAGGTGGGGAAGCGGCTGTCGATGGTCTGCACCAGCTTGCCGTCCTCCATATAAATGCGGCCACCGATGATGGTCAGCGGGCCGAAGGGGCCGTCGGCGCAGTCGATGCCAAGGCCGGTGCCTGCGGTGGAGCTGTGCAGCTTGCGCAGTGCCTCCAGATAGGCGCGCTCGGCGTCATTGCACAGGCCGTTGTCCAGCAGATAATCCACCACCAGACCAATGGCGTTCACCGTGCCCTCCGGCATGGCGGCGTGGCCGGACTTGCCCCAGCCGCGCACCCGCACGCCGTCCCCTTCCGGCTCCAGCGTGATATTCGGGGCATTCTTCAGCTTGCTGATATCGGTCTTGACCAGTGCGCTGGCGCGGTCCGGCACAGCGTTGTTGGCCACACCGCCCTCAAACGCTGCAATGACGCCGTTGCACACCGGGCTGACGATCTTGCCGCCAAAGTGGCCCTTTTCGCCGTTGCACACCGGGAACTCCGCGTCCGGGGTAAAGCAGAACACCGGGGCAGGGTAGTTTGCCAGATAGTACTCCACATCCTTCATGTGGGTCTCCTCGTTGTCACCCACCAGTGCACGGATGGGGTAGCGCAGCTGGTAGCCCTGCTCCTTGAGGAACTTCAGTGCGTACAGAGTAACGATCATCGGGCCCTTATCGTCCGAGACACCGCGGCCCAGCAGCCAGCCGTCCTGAATGCGCATCTTAAAGGGGTCTGCCGTCCAGCCGTTGCCCACGGGCACAACGTCCACATGGCAGATGGTGGCCAGGTATTTTTCCGGGTCTGCACCGGCCAGCTCGGCATAGCCGATGTAGTTTTCGCAGTTGCGGGTAGCAAAGCCCATGCCTGCTGCCAGCTCCAGCGTCTTATCCAGCGCTGCCCGGGGGCCTGCGCCGAAGGGTGCGCCCTCCTCCGGGGTGCCCTCCACGCTGTCGATAGCGACCAGCGCTGCAATGTCCTGCAGCAGCTGCTCTTTGTTTTCCGCAATGTATGCGTCAATTTTCTGATTCAGTGCCTGATCCATGTTCTATAACGTCCTTTCTGGCCGGGAGCAGGTCCCGGTTTTCACAACTATCATCCAGTGTAACACACTCCGGGCGGAAAAGCTACCGGCATTTTTCACGACAAAAGCGTCCGCGTTTTGTCAGCCCGCCGCAAACAGCCCGCTGAGCGCGCCCAGCAGCCCGGCGCTTGCCAAGCCCATGATGATGCCCGCCAGCAGCACGCCGCCCATGCAGGCGATCAGCACGTCCTTGAACTTCATATCCAGAATGGAGGCTGCCAGCGTGCCCGTCCATGCGCCGGTGCCCGGCAGCGGGATGCCCACGAACAGCAGCAGCGCCACGGTCAGACCCTTGCCGGCCTTGGCTTCCAGTGCACGGCCGCCCTTTTCGCCCTTGTTGATGCAAAAGCGGCAGATGGGGCCGATGAGAGGCTTGTGGTAGCCCCAGATGAGGAACTTGCGGGCAAACAGGTAGATAAAGGGCACCGGGAGCATATTGCCCAGCACGCACAAAAGGTAGGTGGGCAGCACCGGCAGCCCCATACCCAGCCCGATGGGGATGGCTCCGCGCAGCTCGATGATGGGCACCATGGAGATAAAGAAGATCAGAAGATAATTTTTCAGCATTGGCTTCTCCTTATATTACAGGTCGATCTGCAGCTCCACCGGGCAATGGTCGGAGCCGAAGATCTCGTTGTGGATCTCGGCGGCGCGGATGCGGTCTGCAATGCGCCGGGAAACGATAAAATAGTCGATGCGCCAGCCCGCGTTCTTTTCCCGCGCGTGGAAGCGGTAGCTCCACCAGCTGTACTTTACCTCGTCCGGGTGCACCACCCGGAAGCTGTCTGCAAAACCCGCCGCCAGCAGCTCGGTCATCTTGGCGCGCTCCTGATCGGTAAAGCCCGCGCTCATGCGGTTGGTCTTGGCGTTTTTGATATCCATCTCGGTGTGCGCCACGTTTAAATCGCCGCACAGGATCACCGGCTTTTTCGCGTCCAGCGCCAGCAGATACGCCCGGAAGGCGTCCTCCCACTCCATGCGGTAGTCCAGCCGCTTCAGCCCGTCCTGACTGTTGGGGGTGTAGCAGTTCACCAGATAAAAACCGGGATATTCCAGCGTCAGCACCCGGCCCTCGTGGTCGTGCTGCTCCAGCCCGATGCCGGTGGTCACCGCCAGCGGTGCGGTTTTGCACCAGCAGGCTGTGCCGGAGTAGCCCTTTTTCTCGGCCGAATAGGTATATTCGGTGTAGCCCTCCGGCGCAAAATCCGCCTGTCCCGGCTGCATCTTGGTCTCCTGCACCGAGAAGATGTCCGCGTCCAGCGCGGCAAAGCTCTCGGCAAAGCCGTGGGTCAGGCAGGCGCGCAGGCCGTTCACGTTCCAGCTGATCAGTTTCATGCTTTTCTCCTTATTGTTATGCCTGATATTTTGTTTTCCATGCGCCGCTGCGGAAGCGCAGCACAAAGCAGGTCACGCGGCAGGTCCAGTCGATAACCATAGCCACCCACACGCCCACAGCGCCCCAGCCCATGCGGACGCACAGCAGATAGCTGAAGCCCAACCGCCAGCAGGCCATGCTGAGGATGGACACCACCATGGTGAACTTCACGTCGTTGGCCGCGCGCAGGGCGTTGGGCAGCACAAAGGACAGCGGCCAGAAGAGGATGGCGCAGCCCGCATGGATGGTTACCAGCGTGATGGCCAGTTCCATGGTCTCGCCGGAAAGTGCGTAGATGCCCACCAGCTGCCGGAGGAACAGCAGGATCGCTCCGTTGGAAAGCCCCATGGTAATGTAAGCCCACAGCAGCAGTTTGCGGGTGTAGTAGACGGTCTGCTCGTGGTCGCCGGCACCGATGCAGCGCCCCACCACCGTGATCATGGCCAGACTGATGGCCTTGCCCGGGATGACGCCCATACCATCCAGATTATTGGCCACGGCGTTGGCTGCGATCTGCACCGTACCGAAGGTGGAGATCATGCTCACCACCAGAATGCGCCCGGCCTCGAACAGGCTGTTCTCAAAGGCTGAGGGGATGCCGATGCCCAGAATGCGCTTTGCCATGCCGCCGTCCAGCCGCAGGGTCTTGGGCACGGTAAGCACTGCATCCTCCCGGTAGCACTTGCGCAGGATCAGCGCCGCAGCCACCACGCGGGACACCACGCTGGGCCATGCTACGCCGTCCACGCCCATTTTGAAGCCGAAGATGCACACCGCGTTGCCCACGATGTTGATGATGTTCATCAGAAAGCTGATCTGCATGGAGATTTTAGAATTGCCGATGCTGCGGAACAGTGCCGCGCCGCCGTTGTACAGCGCCAGAAACGGGTAGCTGAGGGCGATGATCTGCAAGTACTTCACACCCGCGTCCAGCACGTCGGCGTCAATAGAGCCGTAGAACAGCCGGATCATGGGGCGGGCCAGCACAAAGCATACCGCGCCGATCACCACGCCGGACAAGCCGCTGAGCAGCAGCAGCTGACCGGCGCTTTTGTCGGCATTCCTGCGCTCTTTTGCGCCCAGATACTGACTTACCACCACCGCGCCGCCGGTAGCCAGCGCCGCAAACAGCACGATGATGAGGTTATTGATCATGTCCACCAGACTGACGCCGGAGATGGCCGCCTCGCCGCAGCGGGACACCATCATGGTGTCGGCCATGCCCACCGTCACTTCCAGCAGCTGCTCCACCAGCAGCGGGATGGCCAGTACCAGCAGTTCCTTTTGGCTGAACAGCGGCTCCCGCCCGCCGCTCAGCCTGCTTTTTTCATTGCCATGCAGTAGCTTTGTCATTCGTTTCTCCCCTCCCGGCACCGGGCACTTTTCCCGGTACACCGCCGCTGCCCGGTGCGTGTATTTTTCCGGCTGCAGCAGATGTGTCCATCTTAACACACCCCCGGCTGCTTGTAAAGCGGTGCAACCCACATCCCGCAGAAATCACTCTCCAAGCCCATCTTCCATTGCCCGCTGGTTTTATAAAGGTATCCCTGCACGGTTTTCTTGCAGGCTTTCCGTTTTTATGCTTGTTCGTCAGTTTGCCGGGAACTTTCCGTAAAATTTGTGCGTTTCTACAAAAATGCGATTTCCCGCGTTATTTTGGGTAATTTTTTTAAAAAAACTCTTGCAATTTTTGTTCTGAAGTGGTATGTTGTATCCAACAAAAGCGAAACTTGGATACATCTTCTCTTTGGAGCGGCAACTTTGGCTCCGTATACG
Source organism: uncultured Faecalibacterium sp. (assembly GCA_934532365.1). Classification (GTDB taxonomy): domain Bacteria; phylum Bacillota; class Clostridia; order Oscillospirales; family Ruminococcaceae; genus Faecalibacterium. The sequence goes on from CAKTAT010000055.1 coordinate 7,621, forward strand.
CCTTTGTTTTTACCTTGCTATTTTCTTCATTTACCTTCTTATCATTTACCCTGCCTGTCCCGCAAGGGACGAGAAAAGCGATGGCCCACCTGCACGGGTCATCGCTTTTTCTTTTGCTCCGGGCGCTCCGCCGCAGCCTAGCCCTGCTTATTTTTCCGGTAGTCCCGCGGAGTCACGCCAAAATGCGCCTTGAACACCCTATTAAAATAGGAGAGGTTCTCAAACCCGCACCGGGAGGCGATGGTCAGCACGGTCTCATCGGTGGCCTGCAGCGCCTCGGCGGCGGTGTTTAGCCGGTATTCATTCAGAAAGGCCACAAAGCTTTGCCCGGTCATCTGCCGGAACCAGCGCATAAAATGGCTGGCACTGAAGGAGCAGACCCCGGCGGCATCGGCCACCCGGAGCGGCTCGGCATAATGGGCGGAGAGCCATTGCAGCACGGTTTTCAGCCGCTGGGTGTCAGCGGTTTCGGCGGGAAGCTGCTGCCTGCCCTGTGCAATGAGCAGAGCAAGAAACCGCAGCAGCGCCCCTTTTACCAGCAGCTCGTAGCCGGGGCGCTTTGCGCGGTTGGCATCCTCCAGTTCCCGCAGACAGGCGGCGGCTTGCAGATAGCACAGGTCGTTCGCGGTCAGCCGCGCGGGCAGCAGCAAACGCCCGCTTTGGAGCGGCAGCAGATATTTTTCGGCGCAAAGGTCCTCCGCACCGCCCAGAAGTTCCGGCTCAAAGATGATATTTTCATATTCCATGCGCTGCCCCTCTGCCTGCCGCAGCGCGTGGAGCGTGCCCGGTGCAAAGAGGAAGATATCTCCCCGATAAGCCGGATAGGTCACAGTACCCACCTGTACCAGCCCCATACCCTGCTTGACAAAGACCAGCTCCATGCTCTCGTGCCAGTGGAGCGCCACCTGCTGAAAGTCCCCCGGAATGGTGCAGGGGTACAGGTTGAACGGAAAGCGCACGGCACCGTGCTGCTTTGTCTCCTGCAAAGAAGCCTGATTTTGCATCATCTCACCTCCCGATGATAGGATTGTACCATAGTTTGCACTTTTTAGGCAAGATTTTGATCGTTCTATGTGGTATATCTTGAAGTACAGATGTCAAACCTGTTTTCCGTAAGGTGTATCCGAAAACAAAGAAAATGACGAATATTCGACTTTTCAGATACACCCTAGCAAAGGAGGATGCTTTTATGAGCTTTACCGAAACGTTACAGAGTATCACCGGCAAGCTGCTGGCGGACTGCACCGATCAGGAACTGTATCTGGCATTGCTGGAACTGGTACGGCAGAAGAGCGCCGACCGCGTGCAGCCGGTCACCGGGCGCAAGCTGTACTATATCAGTGCCGAATTCCTCATCGGCAAGCTGCTGTCCAACAACCTCATCAATCTGGGGCTGTACGACGAAGCCCGGTCTGCGCTGGCTGCTGCCGGAAAAAGCCTTTCCGATATTGAAGAGGTAGAGCCGGAGCCCTCTCTGGGCAACGGCGGTCTGGGGCGTCTGGCTGCCTGCTTCCTCGACTCTCTGGCAACGCTGAACCTGCCCGGCGACGGCGTAGGTCTGCGGTACCACTTCGGCCTGTTCCATCAGTCCTTTGAGGACGGCGTGCAGAACGAAAAGCCCGACCCGTGGCTGACTGCCCACAGCTGGGCAGAAAAGACCGACACCACCTACCCGGTGGAATTGGCGGGCAAGGAGTACACCGCCCGCCTGTACAAGCTGGCGGTCACCGGCTACGAAGGACGCACCAACACCCTGAACCTGTTCGATCTGGACACCATTGACGAGAGCATCGTTCATGACGGCATTGCCTTCGACAAGACCGCTATCGATAAGAACCTGACCCTCTTCCTCTACCCGGACGATTCCGATGAGGCGGGCCGCCGTCTGCGGGTGTACCAGCAGTACCTGATGGTCTCTGCCGGTGCACAGCTCATTCTGGCCGAGTGCGCCGCCCGGGGCTGCAACTTCCATGATCTGGCCGACTACGCCGCCATCCAGATCAACGATACCCACCCCAGCATGGTCATCCCGGAACTCATCCGTCTGCTGGGCGCGCGCGGCATTGAATTTGAGGAGGCCGTGGAGATCGTCACCAAGACCTGCGCCTACACCAACCACACCATTCTCGCCGAGGCACTGGAAAAGTGGCCCCGCACCTATCTGGACGCCGTGGTGCCCCAGCTGATGCCCATCATTGAAAAGCTGGATGCGCTGGCACGCACCCGCACCAAGGACGAAAGCCTTGCCATCATCGACAAGGACGACCGGGTGCACATGGCGCACATGGACATCCACTTTACCCACTCCACCAACGGCGTGGCAGCGCTGCATACCGAGATCTTGAAAAACTCCGAGCTGCACGGCTTCTATGAGCTGTACCCGGAAAAGTTCAACAACAAGACCAACGGCATCACTTTCCGCCGCTGGCTGCTGGAGTGCGACCCGCGCCTGACCGCCACGCTGGAAAAGCACATCGGCTCCGGCTTCCGCAAGGACGCCGCCGAACTGGAAAAACTGCTGGCCTTTGCCGAGGACGAGACGGTGCTGAACGAACTGACCGCCGTGAAAAAGACCAACAAGGAAGCGCTGGCCGACTGGCTGCTGCACACCCAAAAGGTAAGCGTGAACACCGATGCAGTGTTCGATATCCAGTCCAAGCGCCTGCACGAGTATAAGCGCCAGCAGCTGAATCTGCTGTATCTCATCCATCAGTACTACGAGATCAAGGCAGGGCACCTGCCCGCTGCTCCGCTGGTGAGCATCTTCGGCGCGAAAGCCGCGCCGGCCTACACCATTGCCAAAGACATCATCCATGCGCTGCTGACCCTCTCCAAGGTCATCGCCGCAGACCCGGAGGTGTCCAAGTGGCTGCAGGTGGTGTTTGTGGAAAATTACAACGTCACCGCCGCCGAAAAGCTGATCCCGGCCTGCGACCTTTCCGAGCAGATCAGCCTTGCCTCCAAGGAGGCCTCCGGCACCGGCAACATGAAGTTTATGCTGAACGGCGCGCTGACGCTGGGCACCATGGACGGTGCCAACGTGGAGATCAGCCAGCAGGTGGGCGAGGAAAACATTTATATCTTCGGCCAGACCTCCGATCAGGTCATCCACCGCTATGCCGTGGGCGATTACGACCCCGCCCAGTGGGTGGAGGGCGATGCCAACATCCGCCGCGCCATCAGCTTCCTCACCGGGCCGGAGATGCTGGCCGCCGGCCACGCCGAAAACCTGACCCGCCTGCACGATGAACTGATCCATAAGGACTGGTTCCAGACCCTGCCGGACTTCAACGCCTACGTTGTGCGCAAGGGACAGGCCCTCAGCGATTACGCCTGCGACCCCATGGGCTGGCGGCGCAAGTGCCTTGTGAACATTGCCAAGGCGGGTATGTTCTCCTCTGACCGCACCATTGCCGAGTACGACCGCGACATCTGGCATCTGGGCAAATAATCGTTTTAAACCTGCGTTTCTCCTTCATTTTCTCATAGGCTGCTGCACGTTTTCGTGCGGCAGTTTTTTATTTGGGCGGATCACAAAAAACAAAAGATCCGAACCCTTCTCTTATCGAGAAAAGGTTCGGACCTTCCTTGTTTGGTGCGGATAAGAGGACTTGAACCTCCACCGAGTTGCCCCGATTAGAACCTGAATCTAACGCGTCTGCCAATTCCGCCATATCCGCATATTCTGTTGTGTTCCTGCACCGTAGCGCCGGGAACGATAGTTATTATACCAGATGCAGCAAAATTGTCAAGCACTTTTTTGAAAAACTTTTCATCTTTTTGGAAAGGATCATACTTTCGTAAAAAAGGCTGCCGTAGGCTGTGGTTCTGGTCAACATGGTGTCGCACCGGGTACCCTGTAAGCGTTTTGGCGGCGTTTGCAAACGCGCTGCGGTGCTTTGCGTGTGCCGTGCACCGTTTTGGGTTTGACAGGATTTTCGCGGCGATGTAGAATAGAAGTACTGTTTTCTTACAATTATATAGAGGAGCGTTTTGCCATGCTGTATTTTGAAAACGACTACTGCGAGGGTGCACACCCCGCCATTTTGCAAAAGCTGACCGAAACCAACTTTGAAAAGGTCTCCGGCTACGGCACCGATCCCTATTGCGCCAGCGCCCGGGAGAAGATCCGCACCGCCTGCGCCTGCCCGGAGGCCGATGTGCAGTTCATCTCCGGCGGCACCCAGAGCAACGCCATCGTCATTGCGTCCATGCTGCAGCGGTGGCAGGGCGTAGTGGCTGCTGCCACCGGTCATGTGGCCGGACACGAGGCAGGTGCCATCGAGTACACCGGCCACAAGGTCATCACCCTGCCGCAGCACAGCGGCAAGCTGGACGCCGCCGAGCTGCGGGCGCTGGTGGCTACCTTCTACGCCGACGACAACCACGACCACATGGTATTCCCCGGCATGGTGTACATCTCCCACCCCACCGAGTACGGCACCCTGTACACCAAGGCTGAGCTGGAAGCTTTGCACGCTGTGTGTCAGGAGTATAAGATGCCTCTGTTCCTCGATGGTGCACGGCTGGGCTACGGTCTGGCTGCCGAGGGCACGGACGTGACGCTGGCCGACCTTGCCCGGCTGACTGATGTGTTCTACATCGGCGGCACCAAGGTGGGTGCGCTGTGCGGCGAGGCTGTGGTGTTCCCCCACGGTGCACCGGCACACTTTATGACCATGGTCAAGCAGCAGGGCGCACTGCTGGCAAAGGGGCGGCTGCTGGGCATCCAGTTCGACGTGCTGTTCACCGATGACCTGTATTTCTCCATCAGCAAAAACGCCATTGCCACCGCCAACCGCCTGAAGGCCGGTTTTGCGGAAAAGGGCTACCGCTTCTTTATGGACTCCCCCACGAACCAGATCTTCCTTGTGCTGGAAAACGCCCAGCTGGCTGCGCTGGAAGGCAAGGCAAAGTTCGGCTTCTGGGAAAAGTTCGACGACACCCACACCGTGGTGCGCATCGCCACCAGCTGGGCCACCCGCATGGACGAGGTGGAAGCACTGATCAACCTGATGTGATCCTGCGCCCCTTTTGGGGGAGAACGATTTGAATGGCCGCCGCTTTTGCTCTGGCCATAATCAGCGGAATTTCATTTCTATAACTGGGCTTCAGAAACGCCTGCGGGCGTTTCTGAAGCCTTTTTCACGGTTGGAGCCATAACGGCAAACTGCCATTTTCCCGCAGCAGCCCTTTCCGTGAAAACGGGACAGCGGAGCGTCCGCAGACGCTCCGCTGTCCCAAAATTAGAAATGATCTTTCCGCTAAAAATGCCCAAAGCAATGCGGAGGGCATTCAAAATCGTCCGGCGGCTATCTCAGAATCCGTCAGGCGTATTCCACGGCTGCGGGGCGCTTTCCACCGGCTGACCGGCGGCAAGAGCGCGCTCCATCAGCAGGGCAAGGTAGGCGTCCTGCAAGGCGTCTGCCAGCGGATACACCTCCGCCCCGCCGGCAAGATAGCCCTGCATCCTGTCCAGAAAACAGGCGATGGCGGTCTCGTCCTCGTTCAGCCCCGCCTGCGCGGCAGCAGCTGCCAGCGGGTCGGGCAGCGGGGTCAGCTGACGGCATACCGGCTCCCCGGCGGCATCCAGACAGCGCAGGGTGTCATCGAACACCTCGCCCCGCTCTCCCTGCACACTGGTGTGGGTGCTGCGCAGATAGGAGTGGTACTGCACACCGTTAAAATCCAGAAACGCCGTGCCGCCGCCTGCAAACTCCAGCGTGTGCTGCTGCAGGGTCTTTTCCACCAGAGCGCCGTTATGCACCGCGCCCCAGCGGGAATCCGTTTCGATGATCTTTTCCGTCCAGCTGCGGCCGGTCACCCGCACCGGCTGCTGCCCAGCATTCAGGAACTGCCGCGCCAGACTGACCGCGTGGTAGCCGTGCGCCACCGACAGCCAGGCAAACTGCGGCGTGCCCAGTGCGCCGCTGCGCACTGCTGCCAGCCGCTTTGCCAGCGTGGGGTACAGCCAGTACTGCTCTGCCACCTGCAGCTTTGCGCCCTGCCGGTGCAGCTGCCAGAGGGCGCGCAGCGCGTCTTCGTCCAGCGCCGCCGGGGTCTCGCACAGCACGGCAAAGCCCCGGGCAAGCCATTCGGTGCTGACGGCGGCGATGGAGGCCTTGTTCACCGCCACCACCACAAGGTCCGGGTGCAGGGCAGCGCACTGCTCCACCGAGGTGCTTACCGGCACGCCGTACTCCCGGTGCATTTTTTCGGCCTTTTCCTCCGTGCGGCAAAGCATGGCGCACAGCTCGAACCGCTCCGGCAGCGCCTGCGCGATGCGCCAGTAAAACAGCGACCGCCAGCCGGAGCCTACCACAATAAACCGCAGCTTAGCCATTTGCCTGTTCCTCCTGAATATGCTTTTGCAGCTCCTCTTCAAACCGTTCCGCGTCCAGCGGCAGGGTGAGCTTTTCCCCCAGCCATGCGGACAGGTAAGCCGCGTCGGTCAGCTCCAGCGCCCGCACGCCCTCCACGCCGGGGGCGGTCAGGGGCGTGCCGTGCAAAATGGAATCCGCAAAGTTTGCCAGCATCTCCGGGTAGGGCTCGGCCTGCGGCGCGAACTGCTCGGTGGTGGTAGTCACGGTAAGTTGCTGGCGCTCGGTGCAATCGGCGGTGCGGCGATAGGTCTCGGTGTCCGGTGCGTAGGTGCGCAGGGTGAGAGTGTCCTCTTCCAGCAGGGCAGTGCCCTTGGTGCCCACGATCTCCAGCCGCTCGGTGTAGCTGCCCTCGCCGGTGGAAAGGATAAAGGTAGCCGTGCGCTGCTGCGGGTACTCCATCAGCAGGGTGGCTTCATCGTCCACCATGAAATCGTTATACTTTCCGTATGGTATCACGGCATAAATACTGGTTGGCATCCCAAACAGCCACTGCCAGATGTCCAGAATGTGCTGGCCCTGATTGAGCAGCGCGCCGCCGCCCTCCCCTGCCCAGCTGGAACGCCAGCTGCCGGAGCGGTGGTACATCCATGTGCGGAAGTAACGGCTGTTTTCCAGCTGCACCCGCTTGATCTCGCCCAATGCCCCATCATCCAGTAATTTTTTTAGCCGCATATACTTTTTGTATCGGCGCTGATGGAACATCATGGCAAAAACAAGGCCGCTTTTTTCGGCGGCGCGGTTCATTTCCAGCGCCGGTGCCAGCGCGTTTGCGCTGGGCTT
>CAKTAT010000056.1:0-13846 GCA_934532365.1 uncultured Faecalibacterium sp.
AACAGTCAGGAGCTGGAGACCGCCGTGCGCGAGAAGGTGCCCTTTGTCACCCTGATCTGGGAGGATTCCAGCTACGGGCTGATCAAGTGGAAGGAGCAGGAGCAGTTTGACGGCGAGCACTGCTATGTGGATTTCACGAACCCGGACTTCAAGCTGCTGGCCGAGGCCATGCACTGTAAAGGCTACCGGGTAGAAAAGGCCGCCGACCTGATCCCCACACTGGAAGAAGCCTTCCGGCAGACGGTGCCCAGCGTGATCGTGGTGCCAGTGGATTACAGCGAAAATATGAAGCTTTCCGCCCACCTGAAGGAGGTATATCAGCAGAGCGAGGAATAAATTCGTATTATCTCAACTTTTCATCACAGGCTCCTGAAACGTAAAAAGTCCCATGCCGACACCTTGACGGTGCAGACATGGGACTTTTTTGTTTTACCCTTATGCCCAGTTCTTCCGACCATAGCGGGTGGTCAGCTGGCAGATCTCCTTTTGGAGTTTCTTGGTCAGCTGGGTCTTTTTCAGCCGCCAGCGCCAGTTTTGGCCTACGGTGGAGGGCTTATTGATGCGGGCGGCGTTATCCAGCCCCAGCCAGTCCTGCATGGGGATGATGCACCTTGCCGCTGCGCTGCGCAAAATCAGTGCGATCATGCTTTTATAAAGCTGCTCGTCCGGGGTGGCGTAGTCATACAGGTAATCCCGCACCATGGCGCGCTCGGCGTCCGAGATGGTCTGGTACCACGAGACCAGCGTCTCGTTGTCATGGGTGCCGGTATACGCCACGCTGTTCACCGGGTAGTTGTGGGGCAGATAGTCGCTGGCGCTGCCGGTATCGCGGGAGTCAAAGGCGAATTCCAACACCTTCATGCCGGGGAAGCCGCTGTCCCGCACCAGCTGCCGCACGGTGTCGCTCATGTAGCCAAGATCCTCTGCAATGATCTCCCGCTTGCCCAGCGCCTGCTCCACCGCGCGGAACAGCTCAATGCCGGGGCCTTTTTCCCAGTGGCCGTCCACGGCGGTCTCGCTGCCGTAGGGGATGGAGAAATACTCATCGAAGCCGCGGAAATGGTCGATGCGCACCACATCGTACAGCTCAAAGCAGTACCACAGCCGGGTGATCCACCACTGATAGCCGGTCGCACGGTGTGCTTCCCAGCGGTAGAGCGGGTTGCCCCACAGCTGACCGGTGGGGGAAAAACCATCCGGGGGAACGCCCGCCACTGCCGTGGGGATGTTGTCCTTGTCCAGCTGGAACAGCCCCGGGTTTGCCCATGCGTCCGCCGAATCCAGCGCCACATAGATGGGGATATCGCCGATGATCTGGATGCCCTTGCTGTTGGCGTAGGCTTTCAGCTTGCGCCACTGCTCATCGAACTTGAACTGAAGATACTTGTGGTACTCCACCTCAAAGTACAGCTCCCGGCGGTAGTAGTCCATGGCGGGCTGCCAGCGCAGACGGATATCCTCTGCCCACTCGATCCACGGCTTGCCCTCAAAGCGGTCCTTTACCGCCATGAACAGGGCAAAATCGTCCAGCCACCACTTGTTTTTCTCGCAGAATGCCGTAAACGCTTCGTTGTGGCCGATGTCGCTGCGGGAGTACGCCAGCCGCAGCAGACGGCCGCGCTCGGTATACAGGCGGCTGTAATCAATGTCGTCCGCCTTGCGGCCGAAGTTTGCCTTTTTGCACTCGGCGGCGGTCAGCACTCCTTCCTCCACCAGTGCGTCCAGACTGATGAAATAGGGGTTGCCCGCAAAGGCGGAAAAGCTCTGGTAGGGGCTGTCGCCGTAGCTGGTCACACCCAGCGGCAGGATCTGCCAGTAGGTCTGCCCGGCCTCCTTGAGCCAGTTCACAAAGTCGTATGCTTCCTGCGAAAAGCAGCCGATGCCGTAAGGGGACGGCAGACTGCTGATGGGCAGCAAAATGCCTGCACTTCTCTGCATCTTCATGTACCTTCCTTTTATAATTCGATCAGAACGCCGGCATGGTCGGAGACCTGCGGCTCCCGCAGGCCGTTGAACACGACCCGGCTGCTTTTTACGGGAACCGCTTTGGAGCACCAGATCTGGTCGATGCGCTTTTTGGCCTCGGCGTCCGGGGCATCCCGCCAGCCATCAATGGCCTGCACGACGGTGTAGCCATCGTCCCGCTCCTGCGCCAGACGATAGGTGTCCTGCCAGCCGCTGCGGAGGACGAGGTCGTAGCCCTCGCCCCGCACATCCGCTTCGCTGTTGAAGTCGCCCAGCAGAAAGGCGGTCTTTTTTGTGCCCGCTGCCCGCGACAGCGTTTCCCACTGGGGGGCAAAAGGCTCCACTTCGTCCTTCCACCAGCCCAGATGCACGGTATAATACCAGACATCTCCTGCACAGATGCCCAGGGTGCGGCGGGTCTTCCAGCAGCTGTAATCATCGGACTTGCTCAGCAGCAAATTCTCGGCGGCGGTGATGGGCGCACGGCTGAACACCGCCGCGCCCTCATCGTAAATGTCGTAGCCGATCTTTGCCGGGAGCCAGCTCCAATCGTAATGGATGCCCCGCTGCTCCAGCATTTTTGCCACCGCAGCGGCGTGGTTGTCCGCTTTCAGCGGTACGTTGTTGCCGGGGCAGGGGGTATACCCCGCCGGAACCTCCCCCAGCAGCGGAGCCGAGGCCGTCTGGTTCACCTCCTGCAAGGCGAACACCTCCGGCTGCTCCTTCGCGATGAAGTCTACAAAAATCTCCCGCTTTGCCTCATGCTCCGGTATGATAAGGCTGTGGGTATTCAATGTCAACAGTTTCATAGCGTTTTACAGAATATCGTTGATGTCAGATTTCAGAACGTCTGCCTTGGGGCCGTACACAGCCTGAATGCCGTCGCCCTTGACCAGCAGGCTCAGGGCGCCCTCGGCTTTCCATGCGGCGAGGTCAGCGACCTTGGCAGGATCTTTCACGGTAACACGCAGACGGGTCATGCAGGCGTCCACCAGCACGATGTTCTCCCGGCCGCCCAGCAGGGCGATGATGCGCTCGGCCTGACCGTTGTCCGCTTTTTTGTCGGCCTTCTTCTCAGTCTTTGCGGCGGCAGAATCGTCCGCGTTGTCATCGGTGTAGTTGCCCAGACGGCCCGGCGTTGCCAGCTGCAACTTGCCGATCATAAAGTAAGCCACGAAGTAGCCGATGACGAAGAATGCCACCACGCAGAGCACAAAGTTGATGATATCGCCGCCCAGACCCGCCTGCAGGGACATGGGGATGCGGGTGATGAATTCCAGATTGCCGAAGGAGTGCAGGCGCAGATGGATGATGCCCGCCATGGCGAACGCACAGCCCTGCAGCAGTGCGTACACGATGTACAGCGGCATGGCGCAGAACATGAACATAAATTCCAGCGGCTCGGTGACGCCGGTCAGGAACACGGCCAGTGCGGTGGAGATGAACATGGACTTATAGTTTGCGCGCTTGTCGGCGTCCACACGGCGGAACATGGCCAGTGCAATGCCCAGCAGTAGACCGGTAGCACCGATCATCTGACCCACCTTGAAGCGGGCGGGGGTGACGGTAGCCAGCAGGTTGTTGTAAGCGGCCATGTCACCGGCCTTTTTAAAGTTGATGAGGTCGTTTGCCCATGCCAGCCACAGCGGGTCCTGACCAAACACCTGACTGCCTGCGTTGACGCCGGTAGCGATGGTGTAGGTGCCGCCGAAGGAGGTGTAGTTCATGGGGATGGTCAGCATATGGTGCAAACCGAAGGGCAGCAGCAGACGCTCCAGCGTACCATAGATGAACGGAGCCAGAACGGGAGAAGTCTCGGAAGAGTTGGCGATCCAGATACCGAAGTTGTTGATACCGGTCTGCACCACAGGCCAGAACAGCGACAGCACGATGGAGATGACCACCGAGTAGGCAATGACCACCATGGGCACGAAGCGCTTGCCGTTGAAGAAAGCCAGCGCATCCGGCAGCTTGCGGAAGTTGTAGTACTTATTGTAAGCCACGCCGCCCACAAAGCCGGCGATGATACCCACGAACACGCCCATGTTGAGCGCCGGTGCGCCCAGCACGGAGGTGAAGTAGCCGTTGACGGCGATCTCCTGCCCGAACAGGGTGTGGGTCACGGCGTTGGGGTCTGCCAGCATGGCGCTGGTGACGCCGAAGATGTTGCCGGTGATGACGTTGATGAGGGCGAACGCCAGCACGGCGGCAAAGGCACCGCCCGCACGCTCCTTTGCCCAGCTGCCGCCGATGGCGACGGCGAACAGGATGTGCAGGTTATTGATGACCGCCCAGCCGATGTTCTCCATGGTGGTGCCGATGGTCATGACCGCTGCGATGTCGCCGCCGCCCATCTGCACCAGCTTGCCCAGACTGATCATCAGACCGGCAGCCGGCATGACAGCGATGACCGTCATCAGCACCTTGCCCAGCTTCTGTAAGAAGTCGAAGTTGATGAGCCCCTTTTTGCCCGGGGCCGCTTTTGTTGTTGCCATGATGTTCCTCCTTATTCCCTTTTGCATCGTTTTGTGCAAGCGTTGCGTTGCGTTTGCACTACTTTACGCAACAAGAATAATTCAACTCCGCAATTTTTACAAGAGTTTTTTGGTGCGAAAATAATTTTTCTATGTTTTGCACAAGCAGACGCAAGCTTATTTGTGGAAATTGTCGAAGGTACGCAGGCATAGCGTTGCACAGTTTACGCAATCCCGTGCGCAAACATTGACATTGCGTGCAAACGGCTTTACAATAGAACTACTATATCAGGGAGGAACAGACTATGGCAGTTACCATTAAGGATGTCGCAGCGGCGGCGGGCGTTTCGCCCTCCACGGTGTCCCGCACCTGCAAGGACAGCCCTTCCATCAGCCGGGAGACCAAGGAGCGGGTGCGCCGCATTATGGCGCAGCTGGGCTACGAGCCGAATTTTGAGGCCGAGCCGGTGGAGGCTTTTTCCAAGACCATCGGCATTATTCTGCCCTCCTCCCAGCGGGACGTCTACGAAAATGCCTTTCATCTGGAGATCATCCGCGGCATCGGGCAGTTCTGCAACCAGCGGCGGTATGTAAACACGGTCATCACCGGGCAGGACGATGCCGAGGTGCTGGACGCCATCCAGAGCATGGTGGCCAACGCACAGGCGGATGGGTTTATCCTGCTCTACTCCAAAAAGGACTGCCCCGTGGCGGCGTATCTGCGCAACGAGGGGCTGCTCCATGTCATTGTGGGCAAGGCGGCGCAGTCCGCGAACCAGACCATCTACATCGACAACGACAACGCCCTTGCCGGGGAGGAAGCTACCGATTACCTTTACGAGATGGGACACCGCCGCATTGCATATTTCGGGGTCAGCAACGCCATGCTGTTCTCTGCAGAGCGCAAGCGGGGCTACCAGATGTCCCTGCTCAAGCACGGCATCACCCCCCGGGAAGAGGACTGTGTGGAGGTCAACACCCTGAACGATGCCTACGAGGGGGCACTGAAAGCCCTGCTCACCGCGCCGGACCATCCCACCGCTATGCTGGTCAGCGACGACATCCTTGCCGTGGTGCTGGAACAGTTCTGCGGCAAGCTGGGGCTGCGCGTCCCGAAGGACCTGTCCATCGTGTCCTTCAATAACTCTTTGTTCTCCCGCATCACCAGCCCGCAGCTGACCACCGTGGACGTGAACCCCTACCAGCTGGGCATGGAAGCCGCCAGCCAGACCATCAACCACATCGAGAACCCGAACCTTCTGGCCACAAAGATCATCGTGCCGCATAAGCTCATCCCGCGAGAGAGCTGCTGCCCGCCGGAGGTCTGATAAAATAACAGGGCTGCTTTCCCTTTTTCAGAGAAGAGGGGTACAGAGCCTTGCTATGCAAAAAGCCCGCTTACCCCTGCGATCGACCAGATAAACTCTTTGGCATTGTGGTCAAAACCAAATGAGGTCAGCCCGCAAACGAAAAAAATCCAACGATTTCTAACAAGAAATCGTTGGATTTAAATGGTCCGAGTGGCGAGAATCGAACTCACGGCCTCTTGAACCCCATTCAAGCGCGCTACCAAAACTGCGCTACACCCGGATATCTGTTTGCGTTTGTCGCTCACAGCTTGATTAGTATACCCGACTTTGCCCGTTTTGTCAAGCGCTTTTTCCAAATTTCTGATGCAGTTTTTACATTTTACGGTCCCGTTTTATGCCCGCCGGAGAGATGCGCGAAAGAGCGTGATTTTCAAAAATCGCGATACGCATCTTCCTCGTCATCCTCGCAGATGGGAGTGGTGTCGTCTGGCGGTGCGCCAAGTTCCACCGTGGCAAAGGCCAGCGCGAACACGCTGTCTGCCCCGGCATGGAGCAGCGCCTGTGCGCAGGCGGCAGCCGTTGTGCCGGTGGTGATGACATCATCCACCAGCAGAATGCGCTTGCCCTCCACCTGCTGCGGCTGTGCCGCCCGGAAAGCGCCTGCTACGTTGGCCATGCGCTGCTCCAGCGGCAGACCGGCCTGATGCCGTTTTGCCCGGGTACGCTCCAATGCCTGCGGTGCCAGCGGCACCTCCATGGCCTTGGCCAGCGGCAGCGCCATCAACTCCGGCACATTGTAGCCGCGCCTTGTGCCGGAAGCCGGCACAAGGCACGATCAGGTCGTACCCGATGGCTGCCCACGGCACCGGCTGCGGGAGCAGCTCGCCGTACTGCACGGTCAGTTCCCCGCCAAAGGCCAGCTGCACCAGACGATTGCCCATCTCCACAGCCCGCCACGGCTTGCCCTGATACTTCGTGCTCAGGATGCCGCGCCGCACACAGCCGCTGTAGCGGTAGGGTGCGGCAGCACCGGCCAGATTGCTGATATAGTGCTGCGCCGGGTCCAGCCGGATGCCCGGCTTACGGCGCAGCGTTTCCAGCTGCTCGGCACAGTCCGGGCAATCCCGTACATCCCCCAGCACCCGGCCGCAGAAGGGGCACTCGCGCGGGTAGAGCAGCTGCCGCACCGCCCGCAGCGCCCTGCGCCGGGGGTCATAGTAGTCCATCAGTCCTTTTTGACTGCCACGATCACACGCACGCGCTTGCCTGCTGCGCAGCCAAAGTTATCGTACCAGCCGGTCAGATGGTAGTCCTCAGAGTTCACCTCAGAAAGCTTGGTGGCGTAGTATTGCCCCTTGTACCACAGGTACACCTGCATATCGTCTGCCGTCTCGTAGCGGGTGCCGTTGCTCATCACCGAGGCTGCGCCCACCTTGTCGATCTTCATGGGCATCAGCTGGATCATGGCCTTTACCGTGCCGTTCACGTTCTGCCGCACTGCCAGACCGCCCGCCAGCACCGGATACTTGATGGAGGTGGAAAAGCTGGCCTGACTGCCATTGACGTAGCAGATATAAGTAGCGCCGCCGCCCACAAAGTTGAGGATGGTGCTCATGGGCTGGCCGGTGATGTTGGCCAGCTGCTTGAGCCCGATGCTCAGCAGCGAACCGGAACTGCTGGTGATGCGGTTCCAGACCGTGCTCAGCAGCGAGCCGTCAATGACGCCCCACAGGATCTCGCTGGTGGTGGGCACCAGTACATCGCGCAGATCCTCCACCACAGTCGTGGTGTTGGTGGTACCGCCGCTAGAGCCGGAGCCAGAGGAGCTATCCCCGGTGGAGCCGCTGCCGGAGCCGGAAGAACTATCTCCGGAAGAGCTATCCCCCGAGCCGGTGGAGCCGCTGCCGGTCAGGGTGCCCAGAATGGAACTTGCGTTGACAGCCAGATTCTTCACATCGTCCAGCACGCCGTATTTCCACAGATCGCCGGTGACATCATTCAAAATCAGGCGGTCGATCTGCCCCTGTTCATTCAGCGTATAGTAACGCACGGCCAGGGCATTCAGTTTTGTCCCCGCTATTCGGCCGGGACGAACCGTCCCAGCCAACCCCTCCGATGTCGTTTCCAAGATTTGTACGTCATCGGCCAGAGTATAGTCCCCCAGCGCGGTGGCGGTGTCGTTGATGGTGCCGCTGACCGATTTGGACTCGATGGCGGTCACCTGCTCCCCCTCGGGGGTCACGCTGATCTCCACCAGCCAGCCGGTGGGATAGTTCAGGCTTTTGTCGATATTCACAGTGCGGAGGATGCCGTCGGTGCACATCACCGAGATCTTTTGCAGCACGTCTGCGCCGTTATCCTCCACAAGGCTGCGGGTGGCGGTCTGCACCACGCCGTAGAACACGCTGTCGGCCTCCTCGCCGGTGATCACATCGGCCACCTCGTTGTCCATGCCCAGCAGCAGGGTGACTACCTCACCCACGCCGCCGCCGTTCAGAGAGGAGATCTTGGAAGCCACGGCAGCGCTGCCCAGTGTGTAGGTGCTGCCCGCCACGGTCAGCGCGGTAGGTGCGCTGGCGCTGGGCGATACCGCCGTGATGCGGCCTGCAGCGCGGCGGGTGTAGATCCACACCGTCTGCAGGCTCTCGCTGTAATAGTACACATCGTACTTGTTCAGTTCTGCCGAGGCAGAGGCCTTATCATTGCGGTACACGCTCAACGGCGTAAAGGGCAGCTGGGTGCCCTCCTCTGCCACAAAGGGGCCCTTGCGGCTCTTGAGCAGCACCGAGGAGGTATCCACCTGACCGTTGGACACCGTAAAGCCCAGCGAGCTGCCGTAGGCGCTGCCGCTGGCGGTGTTGGCGCGCAGGGCGTTATACAGCAGCAGGGTGCACTGCTCGTAGGTCATGGCCTGTCCCTGCGTGCAGGTCAGCTGATCCCGCAGACCGATCTGCTGCGCCTTGTTCAGCTGTGCCTGCGGGAAGGAGCCGGTCAGGTCGGTGGTCTTATAGCTCAGCAGCTTCAGCACCGCCGCACAGGCTTCCTCCAGCGTGACGGTGTTGTCCGGGCGGAAGGAGCCGTCGGTGTAGCCGTTCATCCAGCCCTGCTGCACCGCAATGCGGATGTAGGGCGCCCACTGGGAGGTGCCGGGCACATCCCGGTACAAGGTGCCCACCGTGCCCTGTGCGCTTACACTCTCCCGGTAGGTGGAAAAGGACACCAGCATTTTGGCAAAGGCGCCGCGGGTAATGTTGGCGCTAAGCTCCTGACCGGTGGGCACAGCGCCCAGAGTGATAGCCGTCTGCAGGGCCGTGTTGTTGATGCTGGCCGCCGAGACCGGCAGCACCAGCACCGACACCGCAATGCTGACCGCCAGCAGAAATGCGAGAATCCGTTTTTTCATTGGTCGTACCTCTTGTTCTTTGTTTATCACGCCGCCGCGATCAATCGTAGCGCAATGCTTCAATGGGGTTCAGCCGGGCTGCGCGCCGCGCCGGCAGGTAGCCGAACAGCACGCCGATGCCCACCGAGATGCCAAAGGCCACCACAATGGAGTTGAAGGAGGGGCTTACCGTAACGGTGGTATCGGTCATGAACATGGGCAGCACCTTGTTGGCCGCCATGGACACCACATAGCCCAGCGCAATGCCTAAAACGCCGCCCAGCGCGGAGGTGGTGGCTGCTTCCACCACGAACTGCGCCAGAATGGTGCGCTCCTTTGCGCCCAGCGCCTTGCGAATGCCGATCTCGCGGGTGCGCTCGGTCACCGACACCAGCATGATGTTCATAATGCCGATGCCGCCCACCAGCAGCGAGATACTGGCAATGCCGGTAAGTATCACGATGACCATGTTGATCATCTTGTTCATTTCCTCCAGCCACTCGCTGGCGCTGTACACATAGTATCCGTTTTCGGTCTTGAGGATCGACATCAGTTCCTCTTCTATCGTGGCCTTAGTCTCGTTGGCAAGGCTTTCATCGGCCATCATGGCGGTGTAGCAGTCCACCATGCTTTGGCTGGAGAGCCGCATCACGGTGGTGTAGGGCAGGTAAACGCAGTCATCGTCGCTGCCCTGCTGCATGGTGGGGTCGCTGACCTTGGCAGACAACACACCTACAATGCGGAACTTGTTGGCACCGATCTTGAGCGTCTGCCCCACACCGTTGCCGCCAAAGGCTACGCGGTTAAGGTAATCGCCGATGACGCAGACCTGCTTGTTATCCTGCATATCCATGTACTGCAGGCCGCGCCCCTGAACGATCTGGTAATTCTTCATTTCGGTAAAGTTTTCGTCCACACCGCTCATGTTGGACCAGCGGTAGCTGGTGGTCCCGATCTTCAGCGTACCGCTGGCTTTGCCGCTGAAGTTGACCTGCGGCGACACCGCCTTGATCAGGTCGGAATGCCGCTGGCAGATATCGTACATCTCCTCCACCGACACGGAGCGGGAGCCGTAGCCCCACACCTGAATGCTGAGGGTGTTGGTGCCCAGTGCGGAAAAGCTGTCCCGCATACTTTTGGTCATGCCGTTGCCCAGACCCACGATGACGATGACCGCCATCACGCCGATGATGATGCCCAGCATGGTCAGAAAGGTGCGCAGCTTGTTGCTCCACACGTTCTGAATAGCCTGCCGGAAGGTTTCAAAGATCATGCCTGTTCCTCCTTTTCCGGCGTTTCGGGCAGCAGCGTAGGCTGCACCATGGCCTCCGGTGCGTGGGAGTCGCCGTCATACACCACCTGACCGTCCTCCAGCCGGATGATGCGGTCGGCCTGCACGGCAATGGAGTTGTCATGGGTGATCAGCACTACGGTGTGTCCCTGCTTGTGCAGCTGCTGCAAAAGTCCCAGCACCTCGCGGCCGGTATGGGAGTCCAGCGCGCCGGTGGGCTCGTCCGCCAGAATGACCGGCGGGTTGCGCACCAGTGCCCGCGCGATGGACACACGCTGCTGCTGACCGCCGGAAAGCTGGTTGGGGCGGTTTTTCAGCTTATCGCCCAGGCCCACCTGCTCCAGCACCTCCCGGGCGCGGACGTGGCGCTCGGCGCGGGAGATGCCCGCATACACCAGCGGCACCTCCACGTTTTCCATCAGGTTCAGCTTGGGCAGCAGATTGTATTGCTGGAAGATAAAGCCCAGCATTTCGTTGCGGACAGCGGCCAGTTCGTTGCGGTTCATCTTGCCCACATCCCGGCCGTTGAGGCGGTAGGTGCCGTAGGTGGGCACATCCAGACAGCCAATGATGTTCATGCAGGTAGATTTGCCCGAGCCGGACTGGCCTACGATGGCCACGAACTCGCCTTTTTCGATTTTCATGGTGATGTGGTCGGCAGCCTTTACCGTGGTATCGCCCATCTGGTAATACTTGCACACCGCATCAAACTCGATCAGAGCGCTCATTCATCCCTCCTGCGTCAATCCACTACGACCGCGCCGGCCTTGGCGGGGTCGATGCCCTCTGCGGGCTCTTCAGCGTCCGCTGCGGGCTCTTCGGCGTTTTCCGTCTCCTCCGGCAGCACTTCCTCGCCACCATCGGCAAGGTCTGCGGCGTTTTCGGTACCGCCGATCACTTCACCGTCGGAGTAGTTGTAGCCGCCGTCGTCATAGTAGCTGTCACTGCTCACGGAACTGGGGTCGTAGGCGATGGTATCGCTCTCGGACAGGCCGCTTGTCACCTGCGTATAGTTGTCGTCGCTGACACCGGTCTTGACCTTGACATACACATAGCCCTCCGGTGCACTCATGGAAGCATCGGCGTTCACGGCGCTGGGCGAATCCTGCCGCACCAGCACATAATTGCCCCGCACGATGGCGGCATTGGGCACGGTGAGTGCATTTTTCGCCTGCGCCACCACGATCTCGGCGTTGGCGTTCATGCCCGGGCGCAGACCATCGGTCTCGTCGATGCGCACGGTCACCGGGTAGGTGGTGGTGCCGCCGCTGGTATCGCCCTTCATGGACACACGGGTGACCACGCCCTCGTAGGTCTTATCCTTCACGGCGTCTGCAGTAACCTGTACGGACTGCCCCACCTTCAGGCTGCTGACCTGCAGCTCGTCCACATTGATGGTCATTTCCAGATAGCTCAGGTCGTAGATGGTGCACAGGTCGCTGCCGGTGCTCAGGGCATCGCCCACCTTGGCATTCTTTTCAATGATGGTGCCGCTGATGGGCGAGGTGATGGTGTAGTTATCCATGGCGTCCTGCATATTCTGCATGGACAGCTCCGCACCGCGCAGGGTCTCGGAGGCAGACTGGATGGACTCGGTCAGGTCCTCACCGCTGAGGGTCAGGATGATGTCGTCCTTGTTCACGCTGCCGCCCTCCCGCACATTGATGGCGGTAACGGTACCGGAGGACAGCGCAGTCAGGGTGCGCTCGGCCTGATACTGGAGATTTGCCGCTGCAATGCAGCTGACCCCGTTGACGGTAGCCGTTGCAGCCTGTGCCGTGGTCAGGCCGCCCGCATTGGACACCGAGATGGTCACGGTGCGGGTAAGCAGGTTGCCGGTGCTCAGGGCATCGGTGCCGGTCACGGCGGTAATGGTGCCGGGCAGCACCTCAAAGGTACCGTCCAGCGTCACCTCGGCGGTCTGCCCCACCGAGAAGTTGGCGGCATCCGCAGCCGGGAACTCCAGCACCAGATTCATCTTGGAGCTGTCCCGCACCACGGCCACTTCCTGACCGCTCTTTACCTCATCGCCCTTGTTCACCTTCAGGCTGCTGACAACGCCCGCCACCTCGGCACGCACATATTGACGGTCGGCGGTCTTATCGTAACTGCGCTGCGCCTGCTGCAAGGTGATGGCAGCCTGCTCCACCTTGGTGGTGGCGTCAGAGGAATCCACCGTGTAGAGCACAGTGCCCTCCTCCACGATATCGCCCTCTTCAAAGCTGCCGGTCAGCACCTTGCCGGACACCAGCGATTTAACGCTGTAAGTATTGGCAGGCTTCAGCGTACCGGTGCCGCTGAGCGTGTTGGAGACATCCCGGGTCTCCGGCGCTGCCTCTGTATAGGAAGTATCCACGTTGGCGGGCTTTGCGCTCTTGGGCTTCAGCAGCCACCAGCCGCCTGCCAGCACCACGATGGCCACCGGCACCAGCCACTTCCAGTTCTTTTGGGCAAAGGCTGCCGCGCCGCCTTTTTTCGGTGCAGCTGCTGTGCCCTGCTGCGGGTCGGCGGGCTGTTTAGACTTTTTCCAGATCATTCTTGCCGTTCCTCCTAGGTTCTTTTATAACAAGGTGCTTTTTGTAAAAAGCGCCCATCAGAAACTCATATTTGTAGTGTATCGCATTTTGCTCTGATAAACAAGCGTCCATTTTTCGTTTCACGTCATTTCCACAAAGTTTCAGACTTTTTTAACAAAGAACGGCTTTCTTTGTGCGCCGCTGCGCGCTGCGAATTCTTTTATAATGCGATTCAAGCCGCCTCTTCCCTGCTCTCCTTTCTGTAAAAAAGGGATTCTGAAAAGCCCGCAGGCTTTTCAGAATCCCAGATAGAAAATCAAATTCCTTAAAATATGGCCAAAGCGCACGCGGCGGCCATTTGAAATCGTTTTCCCTCAAAAAGAAAATCAGCCGGACCCGAAGGTCCGGCTGATCTGTTCTTTTTTACCCTGCGTTTGCGGTGGGCTCTACCGCCACATACACCCCTGCGGGTACACAGGCGGCCCATGCGCCGTCCTTGTCCAGCCAGCCGAATTGCTCACAGACATGGTCCGGGCACTGACTGTCCAAAAACGCGATGGCGCCATCCTTCACCTGCAGGTGCACGATGTAGTCCCCTACCTCGTACAGGTAATCATGATCCTGCGCAAGGGGCAGGGTCTCGGTAACGCCGTCACCGAAATCCACAACGGCCTGTAAGCCGCTGCCCTTGGCGGGGTGCTGCGCCCGCACCGCAAGAAAAACACCTGCGGCCAGCGCCAACACCACCAGTGCAAAGATCACATTTTTCTTCCACGCGCTGCCCTTGGGGGCGGCGGTGTCAGAGCTTTTTTGCTTTATGCTCATGCAGCATACTTGCTGGCAGCTGCACCGGCAATGCGGCCAAAGACGGTAAAGTCGGCCACAGCGTTGCCGCCCAGACGGTTTGC
>CAKTAT010000057.1:0-13736 GCA_934532365.1 uncultured Faecalibacterium sp.
CGCTTTTCATGTTGGTTTTCTCCATGAATTTTGTAACGCGGCCCAAGGTGGTGCCCCCGGTTTGCCGCGGGATGATAGCTTACTTTATGATCTGCTCCGAAAGGGCGCGCAGCTCCCGGCACTCGGCTTCGATGTCCTTTGCGGCAAAGATGGCACTTACCAGCGCCACGCCGTCCACGCCGGTGCCCTTGAGCTGCAAGATGTTCTCCTTGTGGATGCCGCCAATGGCTACCACCGGCACATCCACGGCGTTGCAGATGTCCAGCAGGGTCTGCCGGGGCATCTCGCTTACGTCCGTCTTGGTGTGGGTGGCAAACACCGCGCCAACGCCAAGGTAGTCTGCGCCGTGCGCCACAGCGTCCAGTGCTTCCTGCACCGTGTGGGCAGAAACGCCGATCATCACACCCTCGCCTACGCGCTGGCGTACCTGTGCAGCGGCCATATCGTCCTGTCCCACATGGATGCCCTCGGCGTGGCACTGCAGCGCCACTTCCACGTTATCGTTGATGAACAGCGGCACACCGTACTGCTGGCACAGGGCGTGGATCTGAATGGCTTCCTGCAAAAAATCTGCGTCGCCCAGCTGCTTTTCCCGCAGCTGCACGCAGGTGGCACCGCCCTTCAGGGCACTTTCCACCTGCTGATACAAGGTCTGCTCGCCCACCCATGCGCGGTCGGTCACCGCGTACAGGAGCATGGTGTGTTTATCGCACTTCATAGTTTGCGCCTTTCTCCAGCTGTTCGGGGGTCATGTTGTAAATGGCATCAATGATGTAATTGCGGTAGGTAGCGTTGCCGTCCTGCGGGGTGAGCCGCTGGTGGGCAACTTCGCCCGCAAGCCCCATGGCGCATACCGCCGCAGCGGCAGCTTCCAGCGGGTGGCCGGGGTTGGCGGTGACAAAAGCCGCCGTCAGGGCAGAGAGCTGGCAGCCTGTGCCGGTGATGCTGCTCATCATGGCGTTGCCGTTGTGGATGCAGTAGGCTTTTTGTGCATCGGCTACGATGTCAATGGCACCGGTAATGGCCACCACCGCGCCGGTGCGGGCGGCAAAGGCCTTGGCAAAGGCCACGGCGCTGTCCAAGTTTTCTTCGGTCACCTTGTCGGCCACGTCCGCATCCACGCCCTTGGTGGTGCCTGCACCGGAGGCAAGGGTCTTGATCTCCGAGATGTTGCCGCGGATCACTGTGAACTGCACCTCCCGCAGCAGGCGGAAAGCGGTGTCGGTGCGCAGCTGGGAAGCACCGGCACCCACCGGGTCCAGCACCACGGGGTGTCCCAGCTGATTGGCCTTTTTGCCCGCCAGCAGCATACTGGTGACAGTGCGGCTGTTCAGCGTGCCGATGTTGATATTCAGCCCGCCGCAGATGGCGGTGATCTCCTCCACCTCGGCGGCATCATCGGCCATGATGGGGGAGGCACCGCAGGCCAGTACCATGTTGGCGCAGTCGTTCACGGTGACGTAGTTGGTAATGTTGTGGATCAGCGGGCAGCGGCTGCGCAGGTTCTCAAAGGCGGTCTTGAGCATCCCGGGCACCTCCGCTCAGGAAAGGCTGCTCTGCATGGAGCGCAGAGCACCGGAGCGCTGCAGGCTGAACACCACAGCACCGGCGATCACCGCACCCACGGCGGTGGAGATGAGGAAGGGCACGATGTAGGCGTAGAAGGCGATATCCGCAGCGCTCTTGCCCATCAGGAAGATGGCCACGGGCCATGCGCACAGGCCGCCCAGAATGCTGGTGCCGAACACCTCACCCACCACGGTGGCGATCAGGTTTTTGGTCTTGTGGTATGCAAGGCCGCACAGCAGCGCGCCGAACATACTGCCCGGGAAAGCCATCAGGCTGCCCAGACCCAGCAGGTTGCGCAGCAGGGAAGCCACAAAGGCCACGCCCACGCCCCACCAGGGCCCCAGCAGAACGGCGCACAGCACGTTGACCATGTGCTGCACCGGGGCGCACTTGCTGCCGAACATGGGAAAGCTGAATACGCTGCCCACTACGCACAGGGCACAGAACATACCGGCGAGGGCAAGCTTTTTGACAGAGAGATTCTTCATGATAAATTAGCTCCTTTTCAACCATCTGCGGCAGCGCAGGACGAACACCGGCGCTCCCGCAACAAAACAGCCCGTGCCCGCCGCAAGGCGGGAACAGGTACGGAAGGTTCGGTCGAAACTTACTGGTTTCCTCTCACGCCGGAACACGGCTTCCCATCGCTGCATTCATCCAAGGCTCAGGGCGCTCCCCCTCAGCCGGCTGCGGAACCTCCGCAGAGGTACAAAAAAACAGGAGGAGCCCGGCGCGGCTCCTCCTGCAAAAAATCATAAAGGGTATGACTTCCTACGGCGGCATTATCCGCATCAGGTAAAAGGGTCGAAGCTTGCTATACTTCCTCTCAGCCCGCTGCACGAGCTCCCCTGTGTTTGATTGTGACTGTATTCTACACCTCTTTCCCCAAAAATGCAAGAGGGGAGATAGAAACCAAAGCCGCCGTGCAGAGGGCTGCGCGGCGGCTTTGGTCACAGAAAGGAGAATAATATGAAAAAGCAGAGAAAATCGGGTTAACCCATGGTCACCTGTACCGTTACCTCAGTCCCGGCGGCAGCCAGCGGCAGAACGTTGCCGGAGATGGCCTTACCGTCCACGGTAACGGCCTTGATGCCGTGCTGGACCCCGGCGGCGTTATCCACCGTGATGTGGTACACAGCACCGCGGAAGCGGCGGGTCACGGTAAAGCCGGACAGGGTGTGGGGAATGCAGGGGTCTACCTTCAGGCCGTCCAAGGTGGGCTGGATGCCCAGAATGTACTGGCTGATGTTGAAGAAGGTCCATGCCGCCGTGCCGGTCAGCCAGCTGTTTTTGGCTTCGCCGAAGGTGGGGGCGTCCTTACCGGCTACCATCTGGCTGTAAACATAGGGCTCGGTGCGGTGGATCTCGGAGATATCCTCGATATAGGCGGGGCAGGTCTTGCGGTACACTGCAAAGGCGCGGTCACCGTGGCCGAGCGTTGCCTCGGCGCAGCTGATCCACGGGTTGTTGTGGCAGAAGATACCGGCGTTCTCCTTGTATCCCGGAGGATAGCTGGAGATCTCGCCCAGATTCAGCTGATAGCTTGTGTAGGCGGGCTGCAGCAGCACCACGCCGTATTTGGTGTCCAGCCGCTCCTCCACGCTGGCAAGCGCCTGCGCGGCCTGTCCGCTCTCCTTGCCGATGCCGGCCATGACGCACATACCCTGCGGCTCAATGAAGATCTGACCCTCGGTGCACTCCTTGCTGCCGATGGGCTTGCCGAAAGCATCGTAGGCACGGCGGAACCATGCGCCGTCCCAACCGGCGGTCAGGGTGGCCTGCTCTACGGCATCAATGTGCTTGCGGGCGGCAGCGGCCTCCTCGGTCAGGTTCAAATGGTCGCACAGCTGGGCGTATTCGTGGCCGTACTTGACGAACATACCGGCAATGAAAACGCTTTCGGCCACGGGGCCCTCGCTGGGACCGGTGATCTGGAAGCTTTCGCCCGGGTGCTCGGAGAAGCAGTTCAGGTTCAGGCAGTCGTTCCAGTCGGCGCGGCCGATCAGCGGCAGGCCGTGGGGGCCCAGATGGGTGCAGGTATAGTTGAAGCTGCGGCGCAGGTGCTCCATCAGAGGCTGCGCCTTGGTAGCGTCGTTGTCAAAGGGCACCTGCTCTTCCAGAATAGACCAGTCGCCGGTCTCCCGCAGGTAGGCGGCAGTACCGGCAATGAGCCACAGCGGGTCATCGTTGAAGCCGGTGCCGATATCCCGGTTGCCCTTTTTGGTCAGGGGCTGGTACTGGTGGTAGGCGCTGCCGTCCTCAAACTGGGTGGCGGCGATATCCAGAATGCGCTCCCGGGCACGGGAGGGGATGATGTGCACAAAGCCCAGCAGATCCTGACAGCTGTCCCGGAAGCCCATGCCGCGTCCGGTGCCGCTTTCAAAGTAGCTGGCAGAGCGGCTCATGTTAAAGGTGACCATGCACTGGTACTGGTGCCAGATGTTGACCATGCGGTTCAGCTTTTCCTCGCCGGATTCCAGATGGTAGGTGGACAGCAGCTGTTCCCAGTGGGTGCGCAGGGCGGCGCGGGCGGCATCGACCTGTGCATCGGTGGCGTAGCGCTCCATCATGGCGTGGGCGCGGGTCTTGTTGATGACGCCCGGGGCAATGAACTTCTCCTGCTGCGGGTTCTCGATATAGCCCAGACCGAACAGGATGCTGCGGCTCTCGCCGGGGGCGAGGGTCAGGTGGATGTGCAACGCACCCACCGGTGCCCAGCCGTGGGCGATGCTGCCGGAGCAGTGCCCGGCGCGGACGGCCTGCGGGTCTGCCGGGCCGCCGTACACGCCGCAGAAGGCATCCCGGGTGGTGTCAAAGCTGTCCACCGGGCAGTTTGCCCAGAACACAGCGTAGTGGTCGCGGCGCTCGCGGTACTCGGTCTTGTGGTAGATGACGCTGCCCTCTACTTCCACTTCACCGGTGGAGAAGTTGCGCTGGAAGTTGGAGCCGTCGTCCACGGCATCCCACAGGCAGAACTCCACATAGCTGAACAGATCCAGCTCCTTGACAATGGTGCTGCCGTTGCACACTGTCACCCGGTCCAGCTCACAGGCATCGCCCTTGGGGACGAACAACTCCTGCCGGGCGGTCACGCCGTCCTTTTTGCCCTCCAGAATGGTGTAGCCCAGACCGTGACGGCAGCTGTAACTGTCCAGCGGGGTCTTGGTGGGCTGCCAGCCCGGGTTCCACACGGTGTCGCCATCCTTGATGTAGATCCGGTGGCCGTCCATATCCAGCGGGGAGTTGTTGTAGCGGTAGCGGGTCAGGCGGCGCATCCGGGCGTCCCGGTAAAAGCTGTAACCGCCCGCCGTGTTGGAGACCAGACTGAAGAAGTCCTCGCTGCCAAGGTAGTTGATCCACGGCAGAGGTGTCTGCGGGGTGGTGATGACGTATTCCTTATTCTGGTCATCAAAATATCCGAACTTCATAATGCTTCCTCCTTAAAACTGCGCCTTGTCAGGTGGGCAGTGTGTCGATACGCGAAAACGATTAAGACACCGCGAAAGAAGCAATCTCATCACGCTAAGCATACCGTATCCCACCGAAAAATGCAAGAGCTTTTTGCAAAAATCTCAGCGGAAATTTAAAAATAATCTGCGCAGTCCCGGCGATTTTCTGCATCCTTCGGCGCTGCGTGTGCCTGCAGAAGGCCGAACGAAAGACCCGAAACCCCATTTTAAAAGTAATATATACATACGGCCTTTGACACCGAAAACCATAACGAAACTGCAACGAAAATTTTTCCGTTTTAATCGAAATGTAACGAAAGTGAATCGAGATGCACAATTTTTACAGGTTGCGTTGGAACAAAATGCCAAAAGTGATGCAACGAGGCTAAAACTTTTACGTTTTCGCTTGATTTTTGGTACAGAATGCGATATATTGAGATTGCGAAAACGATTAAGGAACTTGCGAGAAACATCCCGCGGCTCCTTTCCTCGGAAGGAGGCTACAAGATGGCGTCCCTGAAGGATCTGGCGAAAGAATGCGGCGTATCCGTCGCAACCGTCAGCAAGGCTTTAAACGACCAGCCGGATATCGCACCGGCCACGCGGGAGCGCATCCGTGCAGCGGCCCGCCGCGTGGGGTACCTGCCCAACGCAGCGGCCCGGGCGCTGAAAACCAACCGCACCTATAACTTAGGCGTTCTGTTCGTAGATGAAAAACAGAGCGGCCTGACCCACGAGTACTTCTCTGCAGTGCTGGACAGCTTCAAGGTAGAAGCAGAAAAGCGCGGCTATGATATCACCTTTATCAACCACAACATCAGCGGCAGGTCCATGAGTTATCTGGAGCATTGCCACTACCGGGGTGTGGACGGCGTGGTGATCGCCTGCGTGAACTTTTACGATCCGCAGGTGGTGGAACTGGTCAACGGCGATGTGCCGGTGGTGACCATCGACCATGTGTTTAACAACCGGATGGCGATCCTTTCAGACAACGTGGTGGGCACAAAGGCTCTGGTACAGCAGGCATGGGCCTGCGGACACCGGCGCATCGCCTTTATCCACGGCGAAAAGACCGCTGTTACCGAGAACCGTCTGGCAGGCTTCTATCAGGCCTGCGAGGAGCTGGGGCTGAAGGTGCCGGAGGAGTACGTCCGCTGCGGTGTGTACCACGATGCGGATCGCTGCGCAGAGGAGACCCGGGCGTTGCTGGCACTGCCGCAGCGGCCCACCTGCATCATCTTCCCGGATGACTTTTCCGCACTGGGCGGCTACAACGCCCTGAGTGAAGCGGGCTTGAGCATCCCGGAGGACATCTCGGTGATGGGATACGATGGCATCTATCTCTCCCGGGTGGTCAAACCCCCGCTGGTGACCTACCAGCAGAACACCAAATCCCTTGGCAGGCTGGCGGCGGATAAGCTGATCGAGTTGATCGAGCATCCGCGTGTGACCCTGCCGGAGCAGATCCGGGTGTCCGGCAAACTGCTGGACGGCGGCTCCGTCCGCATCCTTTAACAAAGGCCCATAACTCCCGGCGCGGAGTTTTTGAGAATGAATTTTTTATTGGAAAACCATGAAGGAGGTTTACCCTTATGAAAAAGATCTCTCGTCGTAATTTCCTGCTCGCTTCCGGTGTCGTAACAATCGGTGCTGCTCTGGCAGCCTGCGGCGGCAGTTCCTCCAGCAGCACTGCTGCTTCTTCTGCTGCTCCTGCATCCTCTGCAGCCGCTTCTGCTCCCGCTTCCGCCGAGGGCAAGGTGCTGAACATCTGGTGCTGGAATGATGAGTTCCAGAGCCGCTTCAACGACTACTATCCCGAGGTCAAGGAGATCGCAGCCGACAAGTCCACCACCACCCTGAAGGACGGCACCACCGTGAAGTGGACCATCAACGCCAACGAGAACAACAACTACCAGAACAAGCTGGACGAGGCTCTGCTGAATCAGGACTCCGCTGCCGATGACGACAAGATCGACATCTTCCTGATCGAGGCTGACTACGCTCTGAAGTATGTGGATTCCGACTACGTTCTGGATGTCAAGAAGGATATCGGCCTGACCGATTCTGATCTGGCCGGCCAGTACCAGTACACTAAGGATATCGTTTCTGTGGACGGCAGCCAGCGCGGCACCACTTGGCAGGCTACCCCGGGTCTGTTCGCATACCGCCGCAGCATTGCCAAGGAGGTGCTGGGCACCGATGACCCCGCCGAAGTGCAGACCTACCTGTCCGACTGGGATAAGTTCAACGATGTAGCTGCCAAGGCTGCTGCCAAGGGCTACAAGATGCTGTCCGGCTTTGACGATGCTTACCGCACCTTCTCCAACAACGTCTCCGCACCTTGGGTCACCGGCACCACCGTTACCGTGGACGAGAACCTGATGAAGTGGGTGGATCAGACCAAGGAGTACACCGACAAGGGCTACAACAACAAGTCCAGCCTGTGGGACAGCCAGTGGGCTTCCGATCAGGGCCCCACCGGTAAGGTGTTCGGCTTCTTCTACTCCACTTGGGGCATCAACTTCACCCTGCTGGGCAACTCTCTGGCAACTCCTACCTCTGAGGGCGGCAAGGAAGAAGTCGGCAACGGCATCTACGGCGATTACGCTGTGTGCGAAGGCCCTCAGCCCTACTACTGGGGCGGCACCTGGATCTGCGGCGCAGCCGGCAGCGACAACCTTGAGACCATTAAGGACGTTATGCTGAAGCTGACCTGCGATGAAGCCATCATGAAGCAGATCACCATGGATACGCAGGACTACACCAACAACGAGAAGGCCATGGAAGAGATCGCCAACAGCGATTACAAGTCCGACTTCCTCGGCGGCCAGAACCACATCGCTCTGTTTGCAGAGGCTGCAACCAAGATCGATATGTCCAACGCTGGCCCGTACGATCAGGGCCTGAACGAGAGCTTCCAGACTGCTTTCAAGGATTACTTCACCGGCAACGTGAAAGAGGATGCCGCCAAGGCAAACTTCGAGACCGCTATCAAGGAGAAGTACCCCGAGCTGACCGACGTGGTATGGCCCGCATAAGTGGTTCCACTCCGAACTGAAAATTGAAGCAAAGGGGCGGGCGGCGTATCTCGCCCGCCCCTTTGGTTTTGCTGTGACCCGGCAGGAGGGAGATCTCATGGGAGAAAAAACAAAAAAGAAAGGGTCGATCAGCTACGCGAAATGGGGCTATATCTTCATTGCACCGTTCTTTATCATCTTCGCGGTATTCCAGCTGATCCCTCTGGCATCCACCATCTATTACAGCTTTTTTGAGTATTACCGCAGCGGCCTGAAGATCATCGGACCCAACTTTGTGGGCCTGAAGAACTACATCACCCTGTTCGCGACCGATCTGCCCAAGTATTTTGGCAACACGCTGATCCTGTGGATCATCGGTTTTATCCCGCAGATCATCGTCTCGCTGCTGCTGGCGGCATGGTTCACCGACCTGCGGCTGAAGCTGAAGGGACAGACCTTCTTCAAGACGGTCATCTATATGCCCAACCTGATCATGGCCTCGGCCTTCGCAATGCTGTTCTTCGCCCTGTTCTCGGATAACGGCCCGGTGAACGCAGTGCTGCTGAGCATGGGCTGGATCAAGACCCCCATCAGCTTTTTGAATACCGTGTGGGGCAACCGTGGCCTTGTGGGCCTGATGAACTTCCTGATGTGGTTCGGCAACACTACCATCATGCTGATGGCAGCCATTATGGGCGTGGATCCCACCCTGTACGAGGCCGCAGAACTGGACGGCTGTACCCCGAACCAGATGTTCTGGAAGATCACCCTGCCCCTGATCCGCCCCATTCTGGTCTATGTGATGATCACCTCCATGATCGGCGGCCTGCAGATGTTCGATGTGCCGCAGATTTTGACCAACGGCAAGGGCGGCCCCGACCGTACCTCCACCACCATGATCATGTACCTGAACAACCACCTGTTCAGCAAGAACTACGGCATGGCCGGTGCAGTATCTGTGGTGCTGTTCCTTGTGTGTGCAGTGCTGTGCGTCGTCGTGTACTTCTCGCTGACCAAGGAGGATGACGGCCTGACCAAGGCTCAGCGCAAGGAACTGAAGGCAGCCAAAAAGGCTGCTGCCAAAGGAGGGAAATAAGTATGGCACATACGCCTAAAAACCAGTCCGAAAAGGCGATTCTGACCGCCCGCCGTGCGTGGTGCTATCTGGTGCTGGTGCTGATCAGCTTTCTGTGCTTGTTCTTCTTCTATGTGCTGATCATCAATTCCACCCGCACCCACTTCGAGATCCAGAAGGGCTTCTCGCTGATGCCGGGCAAGTCCATCATCACGAACTTCCGCAACGTGCTTACGGACGCCAACATCCCTGTGATAAGCGGCATCCGCAACAGCCTGCTGGTGTCTGCCTGCTCGGCAGCACTCAGCGTCTACTTCTCGGCGCTGACGGCCTACGGCATCTACGCCTATAACTTCAAGTTCAAAAAGGCTGCCTTTGCCCTGATCCTGCTCATCATGACCATGCCCACACAGGTGTCCGCACTGGGCTTTCTGCAGCTGATCTCCAAGATGGGCCTGAAAAACAGCTTCATCCCCCTGATCGTCCCCAGCATTGCAG
Source organism: uncultured Faecalibacterium sp. (assembly GCA_934532365.1). Taxonomy (GTDB): domain Bacteria; phylum Bacillota; class Clostridia; order Oscillospirales; family Ruminococcaceae; genus Faecalibacterium. Next base: position 9,609 of record CAKTAT010000057.1, read on the forward strand.
CGCCTACCGTGTTCTTCTTCATGAAGCAGTATCTGGACGCCTCCCTTCCCATGGAGATCGTGGAAGCCGCCCGCATTGACGGCGCAGGCGAGTTCTATACCTTTAATAAGATCGTGCTGCCCATCATGAAGCCGGCTCTGGCTGTGCAGGCCATCTTCTCCTTCGTGGCCAGCTGGAACAACTACTTCATCCCGGCTCTGGTATTGGACACTGCCGACAAAAAGACCCTGCCCATCCTGATCGCTCAGCTGCGCAGCGCGGACTTCCTGAAGTTCGATATGGGCAAGGTGTACATGATGGTGGCCATCGCCATTCTGCCGGTCATCGTCGTCTACCTGCTGCTGTCTAAGTTCATCGTCCGCGGCGTTGCACTTGGTGGCGTCAAAGGCTAAAATTGCGACATCTCTGTTACAGCATAGCAAAGCCCCCGAGGGACACACCCTCGGGGGCTTTGTGCGTGGTAAAAATCTTAAATCAAGATCCCATCGCAATGGTCAATCTCGTGCTGGATGATCTGCGCCGTCCAGCCGGTAAAGGTCTTGATGCGCGGTTTGCCGTCCATGGTCTGATACTGCACCTTGATGCTTTGCCAGCGCTTTGTTTTCCGCACGCCCTCCAGCGAAAGACAGCTCTCCTCAGCTTCGTACTGGCCGGACTTTTTCAGGATGACCGGGTTGAACAGCACCAGATACCCGTCCTCGGCCTCCACCGCGATGATGCGCTTGCGCACGCCGATCATGTTGGCAGCCATGCCCACACAGCCGTCAGCGTGGGCGGTCAGGGTGTCCAGTAAGTCCCGCGCAACGGGGGCATCCTCCGGGGTGGCAGGGGCGGACTTCTGCGCCAGAAACAGCGGGTCGTGCATGATGGGCTGAATCATAGTAAAATCTCCTTTATTCTTCAGTGCAGCTTAAAAAGATGCCTGCCAGCAGCCCGGCAGCAGCCGGGAGCACCCAGCCAAAGCCCAGTGCCGCCAGCGGCAGGGCGTTGACAAGGGCAGAAAGCGGGCCAAGCGGCAGTGCGGCGGCAATGCTCTGCACAGCGGTGCAGCCGATGCACAGCGGGTAGACCCGGCGGCGCTGCTCCAGCCCGGGCACAAAGGAAAGTGCGATCAGCACAATGGCTACCGGGTACAGCGCGTTGAGCACTGGGACGGATAACCGCAGGATCTCTGCCAGCCCCAGATTTGCGATCAGCATACTGGCAGCGGCAAAAAAGGCGGCAAGAGCAGGGTAGGGGATGCGGGGCAGCAGGGTGTGGAAATACTCTCCCACACAGGCAATCAGCCCCACACAGGTGTTGAAGCAGGCCAGCATAAAGATGGCCGCAAGCAGCACCAGACCCGCTTTGCCGAACAGCCGCTCGGCCAGCACGGTCAGCACCTCGGCACCGGTGGCAAGGCCGGGCGCGGCGGCACCGGTCAGCGCTCCGGCGTGCCCCAGCATGGCGTAGACCGCCAGCAGCAGCCCGCCCGCCACAAGCCCGGCGCGGATGGCACTGCGCTGCACGTCCTGCTCCCGGTCAACGCCCTGCGCCCGGATGTTCATGGCGATGACGGCGCCAAAGTTCAGTGCCGCAAGGGCGTCCATGGTCTGGTAGCCGTACAATACGCCCTGTAACACAACAGCGGAACGATACGCCTCGGTGGGCGCACCGTACTGCGCCGCCAGCGGATGCAGCAGGCTGCCGCCGAACAGGATCAGAATCAGCACCAGCAGGCAGGGGCAGAGCAGCCTGCCCAGCCAGCGGGTGAGCCTGTCCGGGTGCAGCGCCACCAGAAAAGCCGCCCCAAAGAACAGCACAGAGTACCCCAGCTGCAGCCCGGCGCTGCTGCCCAGCAGCGGGGTGAGCATGGCAAAGGAGGTGCTTGCAGTGCGCGGAATGGCCAGACACGGCCCGATGGACAGATAGATCAAAATCATGAATCCCTGCGCGAACACCGGATGCACCCGCCCGGCCAGCTTGTCGAGACCGTCGGCGCGAGCCACCGCGATGACCCCTGCAACCGGCAGACCCACGGCACTGAGGGCAAGCCCCAGAAAGGCGGGCCAGAGGTTTACCCCGGCCTTTGCCCCCAGATCGGGCGGAAAAATCAGGTTGCCCGCCCCGAAAAACATGGAAAACAACGTAAAACCAACAAGCAGCAGCTTGCGGCCCTTGAGCGCTTGTGTCAATACCGTCCCCTCTTTTCTGCGCCGGTGCCAAGGTGCACCGTATACTGTATCCAGTTTACACTGGATGCAAATTCATGTCAAGCATACAATAGTTGAATAAAAGTATATACAACGCAAGCCGCCCTGCCGCAGGTGGTGCACAGGTCATTCCCCTTTGCGGGACGGTATGGTATACTATACCTTATAATAGGCAGGGGAAGAGGGCAGTTTATGAAGCAGAACAAGCAATTTTTCCGCCGTCTGCTGGCGGTGGCGTTCTGGCTGGCGGTCTGGCAGGCCGCAGCCATGGCCATCGGGCAGGAGGTGTTTTTGGTATCGCCGGTGCAGGCGCTGCGCACATTGGTGCAACTGCTGCCGAGGGCAGATTTCTGGCAGCGGGTGGGCTTCAGTTCCGGGCGCATTTTGCTGGGTTTTGTGCTGGGCGCAGTGGTCAGCGTGGTGCTGGCGGTGTGCGCCGCCCGGTGGAGCGCCGCCGATGCGCTGCTGGCTCCGGTGATGCAGCTGGTCAAGGCCACGCCGGTGGCAAGCTTTATCATTCTGGCACTGATCTGGGTGCGGGGCAGCGCCCTTTCGGTGCTCATCAGCTTTTTAATGGTGTTGCCGGTGCTGTACGGCGCGGTGCGCACCGGCATTGCCGGGGCAGACGTGCAGCTGCTGGAAATGGCGGCGGTGTTCCGTCTGCCGCCGGGGCGCCGCCTGCGGGCGATCTGGCTGCCGGCGGTGCTGCCGGCCTTCCGGCAAGGGTGCAGCGTGGCGCTGGGCATCTGCTGGAAAAGCGGCGTGGCAGCCGAGGTCATCGGCCTGCCCAACGGCAGCATCGGCGATGCGCTCTACCGTGCCAAGATCACCCTTTCCACCGGGGAGCTGTTTGCGTGGACCTTTGTCATCATCCTGCTGAGCGCAGGCTTTGAAAAGCTGTTCCTGTTTGCACTGGACAAGGCCGTGGGCGCAGTGCTGGGAGAGGAGGGGGCAAAATGCTGAAGCTTCAACACCTGACAAAGCAGTTCGGCGCAGTGCCGCTCTTCACCGACCTGTGCATGGAGGTGGATGCCCCCGTGGTGCTGTGGGCACCCAGCGGCTGGGGCAAGACCACCCTGCTGCGCATCCTGATGGGGCTGGAGCGTCCCACCACCGGCAGCGTGGAAGGCGTAGGCCGGGTGGCGGCGGTCTTTCAGGAAGATCGCCTTTGCCCCCAGCTGAACGCCGTGCAGAACGTCACTTTGGTGCTTCCGGGGGCGGAAAACCAGTACAAAGAGCAAATTACAAGCGATTTTCAACAGCTTGGAATGGATTCTGCCGCCTTGCAGCTGCCTGCCCGCAGGCTTTCCGGCGGGCAAAAGCGGCGGGTGGCGCTGCTGCGTGCACTGTGGGCCCCCAGCGACACCCTGCTGTTGGACGAGCCCTTTACTGGCATGGACCCGGACACCCTGCAGCGGGCAGCGGCGCTGCTGCGGCAGCGCTGCGCGGGCAAGCCGGTGCTGCTGGCCACCCACGATGAAAGCGCTATCCGCGCCCTTGGCTGGCCGGTGGTGGAACTGGAAAAGCTGGGACGTTCTTGAATGCCCTCCGCTTTGCTCTGGGCATCATTATAAGGAATCTTTGGTTTTTAATATGGCGTTTGTCGCGCTCTGCGGAGCGCGACAAACGCTGCTTGTTTTAAAATTACCTAAAAGCAAGGACGTGCAGCCTGCAGGCTGCACGTCCTTGTATTATAGAAGATTCTTTACCCAAACAGGCTCTTGGTATTGTGAGAGTATACAGAAAGGACTAGGCCCACACAGATATACAGCATAAGCACCGAGCTGCCGCCGGCAGAGTAGAAGGGCAGGGTGACGCCGATGACCGGCAGCACCCGCAGGTTCATGCCCACGTTCACCGCGATCTGCGCCATCAGGGCACCGCCGATACCGGCGCAGATGTAGCTGCCCAGCAGATCCTCGCTGCGGGCACCGGT
>CAKTAT010000058.1:0-13720 GCA_934532365.1 uncultured Faecalibacterium sp.
GGGAAAGACAATGCAGCAGTTTTCTGAACGACTTTCTTCATGTCGGACACAACAGGAGTATACCCAAGTTGGAATAAGAATTTTCCGTTTTTTCCGAACGGAAGATTCAAATCACTTTCCAGATAGACTGAGGACACCAATTTGCGGAGTGCGGCACGGCAATCCCATAGATTCCCCCATGCTGCGGTGGGAGCCTGAAGAAACGCTTCGTCCACATTAATAATAGGCCGCAATCGTGATGTGCGTGAGGCTTTCCTCCGTATAGGATTTGTAGAGCCAGGAAGACCGATAGGGCATCTTTTCCAGACCGATTTCACATAGATAATGCTGCTCTTCTGAGATGTGTTTCTTCTTTTTCATACATTTCTTCGCTTGTATAATGGCAGGCAGATGTCCTTCGGCGGGGCTTCTTCCAAGAAAAATCACTCGTGAAGATTGAAGCGGGAGTTTTACGGTACGCAGTGCCAGCAAGCAATGTTTTCGTCTATACAAAAACACTTTTTGCGTTGCAAAATGCTTGTTGGGGAAGTGCCCCAAACCCCTTTGTTCTGCATTTTTCAATGCAGGCTGCGCGTCCCGGCGGGACGCTTTTTATCCGATGATACGTTCAGGGTCATTGAGAACTTGCATAAGGTGCGATGCAGCTTCTGCCAGAGAAGCATACTTTATCCGTTCAGGTACCAGCGCATTCAAAAGCGAAATGTCCCACTCCTGCATACAGTCTGCAAGCTCTTTCTGCGCCAGCAGTGCAGCCTCCCGGCGCATTTCCGGGGAAGTGTTTCTGTCCAGAACGTAGGCAACATGAAATCTGCCGTTGCGATCCTCCGTCAATTGCACCATGGAATCGTGGTCAATCCAGAAATGGCAGAACCAGAGCCTGCCGCCGATGTTCTCCATGTTATGGCGGAGATCTTCTTCACCACTCCATTGCGGCGCTTCGGAGAGAACGCTCAGCAACTGCTCATACGCCTGCTGCTCATCGGGCGTGACTTTCTTGCCGGAATATTCCCGCTGGATGGTACGCTGCCAGAATAACGTCAACTTGCCGAGTTTTGCCTGCTCAATCGCATCCTGGATGTCGGCTAAAATACTGTACTGTGGTTTTCGCATCTCTGCACCCTCGAATCAACTCTTTAGAAAATAATGCACTCTATAAGCATCATTATAGCTGAAAGAAATGCAAAAGAAAAGCGCATCGGCTAAATTTCAGCCGATGCGCTTGCAAAGTTTGCAGTTCATTCCTCGTTTGTGAGGTAAGGGAGATTGCTGATATAGGTGTCCAGCAGGTCGAGTGCCGCTTTTTTCTGGATGGGAGTCAAACCTTCCAGCCGCTTGCAAATCTCGTCGTCGGTCACATGGGATGCGCTGGGAACCAGATCGCACAGCAGTGTATCTGCGGAAATGTTCAGAGCATTCAGAAGTTTAACAATGGTGGCAAGACCGGGTTCCTTTAAGCCGCGCTCTACCATGCCGATATAGTTGGAAGAAAGTTCGGATTTTTCCGCAAGCTGTTCCAGCGTCAGCCCATGCTGTATCCGCTGCGCCCGTAGTCGCTGTCCAAAAAGCTCTTTCATAGTGCAACCTCATCCTATCGTGTTCTTTACACTCCATAGGATACCTGTTGGCCACACCGATATACACAATCGAAAGAGATAAACAATTCCGTTAAAGATTAAATCAGCAAAAAAAGATTGCCGGGTGCTGACCTCTTACGGTCGGTTCCCGGCAATCTGCGTTGGGTAGCTTGAGCGAGCGACAACCACCAGCTCCGCTGGTGGAGTAGAAAATGCTTTAGCTATAAGATTCGAGCGAAGCGAGATGACAAAGAAATTGTCATCCTAGAAGATGCATTTTGCAACATAGCTCGTTAGAGCGGTAGGGCAGGTAATGCAGATGAAAGAGGTTTGCTCGTGGCCCCTTGCAGGGGCTTTGCTAGTAAAGTGCTCTTCTAGGGCTTACTCAAGCCACCGGCTCAGCCGGTGGTTTTGACTTGTGGGCTGGCCTCATTTGGTCTTGACCACATTTTTAGCCACAATGCGGGCGGTTATATTGCGATAAAAAGCGGGCAGCCGTTTTGTAGCTGTCCGCCGGGGATATGGAATGGTATCGCTGTCGTGCGATCTTATAATTTATATTGCATAAAATTGCTATTGTGAACAAATCCAAAATTGGAATATAGCTTTACTCCCATATCGGATGCTGTTATCTGGATAACTCCGCATCCGTATTCTTTTGCGTCATTTATCACCCGGGAAAGCAATTCTCTTGCGATGCCTTTTCTTCTATAGCTTGGCGCAGTAAACATACTGGACAGCAACCCTATTTTCCCGCTTGGACATCCGAAATAAGGCGGCTTTTCAACAAATGACATTCCGCTGGTGCCAATAATTTTGCCTCCGTCAAATGCAAGCCAGGAAACAAATGTGCCATCAGCCATATGGCGCGTATAATATTGCAGCAGGGAAGAAGTTAAATCAATTTCTTCCGTTGCGCCTTCTTCTCACAGCTGTTTTATTCTCATACTGATAAAAACGTTCAACTCGTTTTCTGTGAGCCTTCTATACGCTATTTTCATATCCGCTCCAGCCTCCGTAAATTGTGCTTTATCAATGTAAAGGCGCGGCGCGCTCGCCCGAATTACAGAATATACTCCATCTGCCGCTCCTTGGTTTTCATGCCCATCTTTTCATAAAAGTGCTCTGCCGAAGTGTTCCCCGCCCAGACGTTCAAAGTCACCTCGTAGCAGCCCAGCGCTTTTGCCTGCTGCTTTACATATTCAAACAGACTTTCCCCGATGTGCTGTCCGCGTGCCTGCTTGTCAACGCAAAGGTCATCAATGAACAGCGACTTGAAGGGCACCATATTGGTGGAAAAAGGCTGCTCCCTCAGCTGACAGAAGGCATAGCCCATGCACACATCGTCCTCGTTCACGGCAACATAGATGGGCTTATCCTCCTGCTTCAAAAGCTCTGTTAACTCACAGACGGTGTATTTTGTGGTGCCGGGAATAAAAATATCCGGGCGTATCTCTGCATGAATCTGCAGCACCTGTCCCAGCAGCGCCAGCAGTCTTGGAATGTCTTTTTCTTTGGCCTTACGAATTTTCATTTGTACTTTACCCCTTCCATTTTCTGGTTTTTGCATTTCCAGTATACCACACCGGGCGGCACCGGAAAAGAGAAAATGCAAACCGCCCGGGGCGAACAAAAAACGCGAGCGACCGTTCTGGCCACTCGCGTTTTATATATTGGGCAGATCGCTTAAACCAGATACGGGTCCAGCAGAGCGTCTACCTCTTTCTTACGCTTGGGGGAGGGATTCTTCACGGTACGGCCGCGGCAGACCACCAACTCCAGATGCTGCAAAGCCCGCAGATCCTCCAGCGGGTTTTCGCGGGTCACGATAAAATCTGCGCTTTTGCCGGGCGCGATAGAGCCGGTCACATCGCCGATGCCCGCCAGCTGCGCGTTGCGCAGGGTAGCGGTATAAAGGGCGAAACGGTTGCTTACGCCGCAGTATTTGTGGAAGTAGCACAGTTCCCGCCAGAAATCGTACTGGGTAATATAGGGGCAGCCCACATCGTTGCCCAAGCCTACCGGAATGCCGTTTGCCAGCGCGGTCTTGGCGCTTGCGACTACGCCGTCAAAGACGATCTTGCCGTTGTACTGGTCTTTTTCCGATGCACCCGAAACGGCGGTGTCAAACAGGGCGTAGGGCAGCGCAGGGGAGATGGTCGTGCACAGAAATGCGCCCCGCTCCTTGTACAGACGCACCGTCTCCTCGTCCATTTTTGCGCCGTGCTCAATGGAGTCTACACCGTTTTCCAGCGCTGCCTTCACACCCGCAGGGGATTCGGTATGGGCGGCAACGGTGTAGCCCAGCTTGTGGGCTGCATCGCAGACGGCTTTGATCATCTCCGGCGGCATCTTCATCTCGCCGGGGGTGCCCTTTTCGGTGGCGTCCAGCACGCCGCCGGTGATCATCAGCTTTACAAGGTCTACCTTCTGTTCACTGGCCTTTTTCAGCTGCGCCAGCGCCTCGGCGTTGTTGTGCGCTGCCACTGCCACCGAACCTGCCATGTGCCCGCCCGGCACCGAGATGCCCTCGTTGGCGGCCAGAATGCGGGGTGCCAGCACCTTCCCGGCGGCGCTGTCGTCCCGGCAGCGGGTGTCAAAATCTGCAATGCCGCCCACGGTGCGCACGGTGGTCACGCCGCCCAGCAGCTCCAGCTTGGCATAGCTGCACACCAGCCGGTATGCGATGGCGCGGGTCAGCCTGTTGCTCAGGATCTTACGCACCAGCGCCGCATTGTCCCGGGGCTTTGCGCTGGGTTTGCCGTTGCCCGCCAGATGGACGTGCAGATTGATGAGCCCCGGACACAGATACCCGCCGTGCAGGTCGATGACTTCGCAGCCGTCAAGGCCTGCACACGCATCCACGATGGCAGTGATCTTATCGTTCTCGGTCAGCAGCACCTTGCCCCGCACCGGCTCCATCTGCTCGGTGCCGTCCAGAAGAATGCCGTTTGTGTATGCGCGCTTCATGTGTTCCATCCTCTTTCCGTATTATTTTTACAGTGCAGATTGCGTTACCCGTCCAATTTTTCCTGTGCCCGGTATTGCAGCGCCTCCAGCAGGGAGTCCTCATCCAGCAGGGTCTTACCGGCAAGGTCGGCCACGGTGCGGGCAACCCGCAGAATGCGGTCGTGCGCCCGGGCAGAAAGCCCCAGTGCATCGTAGGAACTGCGCAGTAACTGCTCGGCACCGGGGGTCATGCGGCAGATGCGCCGCACCTGCCCAGCGTTCAGCTGGGCGTTGCAGTGCACCCCTTTAAAGCCCGGGGCGGCGTAGCGCTTGGCCTGAATGGCGCGGGCGGCAAGCACCTGCTTGCGCAGCTCGGCGCTGCTCTCGGAGGGCGCGGCGGTGTGCAGTTCGTCAAAGGCGATGGGGTCCATCTCCACGCACAGGTCGATGCGGTCCAAAAGCGGGCCGGACACCCGGCTGCGGTACTGCCGCACCGCACTGGGCGAGCAGGTGCAGGCGCGGGTGGGGTGGCCGTAGTAGCCGCATTTGCAGGGGTTCATGGCGGCTACCAGCTGGAAGTGGCTGGGGTAGGTTGCGCTTCCGGCGGCGCGGCTCACGGTGATCTGGCCGTCCTCCAGCGGCTGGCGCAGCACCTCCAAGCTCTCGCGGGAAAACTCCGGCAGTTCGTCCAAAAACAGAACGCCGCAGTTGGCCAGACTGCACTCGCCCGGGCGGAACTGTGCCCCGCCGCCGGCAAGGGCGGCAGCGCTGGCCGAGTGGTGCGGGCTGCGGAAGGGACGGGCAGAGATTAGCCCGCGCCCCTGCGGCAGCTGCCCGGCAATGGAGTAGATCTTAGTCGTCTCCACCGCTTCCTCCCGGGTCAGGGGCGGCAGGATGCCCGGCAGGCGCTTTGCCAGCATGGATTTGCCGGTGCCGGGCGCGCCGGTCAAAAGCACGTTGTGTCCGCCTGCGGCCGCAATGACCATGGCGCGCCGCGCCAGCGATTGCCCCATCACGTCTGCAAAATCCGGCACCTGCTGCCATGCGTCCTCCGGGTCAAAAGGGATGGCGGCGGCAGGGAGGAGGGGCCGGATGCCCTTCAGCGCTTCCACCACCTCCCGGGCGGTATGGGCGGGGTAGACGGTCATGGTGTCGGCACAGGCTTCGGCTGCCTCGGCAGCGTTCTCTACCGGGACATACAGCGCCCGGATGCCGTGCTCGGCAGCGGCAAGCGCCATGGGCAACACGCCGGATACCGGACGCAGACTGCCGTCCAGTGCAAGCTCGCCCAGAAAGGCAGCGTCGGCGGGTATCTCCTCCAGCTGGCCGCTGGCGGTCAGCAGCGCCAGAAGCAGCGGTAAATCGTACACCGGGCCGGTCTTGCGCACATCGGCAGGGGCAAGGTTGATGGTGATGCGCCGGTCCGGGAAGCGGAAGCCAAGGTTTTTGATGGCGGCGCGCACCCGGTCGGCGCTTTCCCGCACGGCAGAGTCCGGTAGACCGACGATGGAAAACGCGGGCAGCCCGCCGGAAACATCGGCCTCCACTGCAACGGCAAAGCCGCGCAGCCCGTTCAGGCCAAAGCTGTTGGTCACAGAATACATGGTGTCCCTCCCTGCATGGCGCATGGTTTGTCAAAAATGCCAAAAGTGGAAAATAATGGATATATCTACTAAGCTTCGACAGTTTTTTCTGTTTGAAATCATTATAGTAAAGCACAGGAAAGTTGTCAATGCAGCAGAAAGGAGAACGAGAGATCATGACAAATGGGGAATGCTGCCGTTATATCCGTACTTATTCAGAACTGGAGGGCCTGCAGCACGCCTGTACGCTGGTGTACTGCGCCGCAGCCACCCCGCAGGGGGTGCTGGCACAGCTGCGCCGGGAGCAGGGCGGCAAGGTGCGCAGCAGCGCAGTGCTTGCCCCGGCAGACAGCTTTGGTCGGGTGATGCAGCTGCTGCGCTACCTGTGCGAAAACGGCGTAGGGCCGGAGCAGTGGCTGGAGGTGCTGGAGGATGTGCACCAGCCCTACCAGTTGCTGGATCCATCGAAAAACGCAATGAATATGGCAGAAGAACCGGTTTTTTGTGGCATTTGCCGGTTTTAAGGGCATAAACTTCGGCCATATTACGCAATTGACATAAGCGGAGCAAGAGTTTATAGTATAAGTAGGTTTATACAAACCATTTCGATCCGGGGAAAAAGATTTTAAACAAAGGTAAGGTGTACAAGATGTATCTGGATGAATATAAGCGCTGGCTGGCAGCGGATCTGGAGGATGCAGACCTGAAGCCGGAGCTGGCAAAGGTCGAAGGCAATGACGATGAGATCAAGGATCGCTTTGCTGTGGCGCTGAAGTTTGGCACCGCAGGTCTGCGCGGCGTGCTGGGTGCCGGCACCAACCGCATGAACATCTACGTTGTCCGTCAGGCAACGCAGGGTCTGGCAAACTGGGTGCTGACCCAGGGCGGTACCCAGACCGTGGCCATCAGCTACGACAGCCGCCTGAAGAGCGATGTCTTTGCCAAGACCGCCGCAGGCGTTCTGGCAGCCAACGGCATTAAGGTGCGCATCTATGATGCCCTGATGCCTGTGCCTGCTCTGAGCTTTGCTACCCGTTACTACAACTGCAACGCCGGTATCATGGTCACCGCCTCCCACAACCCGGCCAAGTACAACGGCTACAAGGCCTACGGCCCGGACGGCTGCCAGATGACCGATGACGCCGCCGCCATCGTCTACGACGAGATCCAGAAGACCGATGTGCTCACCGGCGCAAAGTACGTCTCCTTTGCCGAAGGCGTGGAGAACGGCATGATCCGCTTTGTGGGCGATGACTGCAAAAATGCTCTGTACGATGCCATTGAAGCACGTCAGGTGCGCCCGGGTCTGTGCAAGACTGCCGGTCTGAAGCTGGTATACAGCCCGCTGAACGGCTCCGGCCTTGTGCCCGTGACCCATGTGCTCAACGATATGGGCATCACCGATATCACCATCGTGCCCGAGCAGGAGTACCCCAACGGCTACTTTACCACCTGCTCCTATCCCAACCCCGAGATCTTCGAGGCACTGAAACTGGGTCTGGAGCTGGCCACCAAGACCGGTGCCGACCTGATGCTGGCTACCGACCCCGACGCCGACCGCGTGGGCATTGCCATGAAGTGCCCGGACGGCAGCTATGAGCTGGTGTCCGGCAACGAGATGGGCGTTCTGCTGCTGGACTACATCTGCGCAGGCCGCATCGAGAAGGGCACCATGCCCAAGGACCCTGTGGCAGTCAAGTCCATCGTGTCCACCCCGCTGGCAGACGCTGTGGCAAAGCACTACGGCGTGGAGATGCGCAATGTGCTGACCGGCTTCAAGTGGATCGGCGACCAGATCGCAAACCTCGAGGCTGCCGGTGAGGTTGATCGCTTCATCTTCGGCTTTGAGGAAAGCTACGGCTATCTGGCTGGCCCCTACGTCCGCGATAAGGACGCCGTCATCGGCTCCATGCTCATCTGCGAGATGGCCGCTTACTACCGCAGCATCGGTTCCTCCATCAAGCAGCGTCTGGAAGAGATCTACGCTCAGTACGGCCGCTACCTGAACAAGGTGGACAGCTTTGAGTTCCCCGGCCTGACCGGCATGGAGAAGATGGCTTCCATCATGCAGAAGTTGCGTGACCAGCCCCCTGTGGAGCTGGCTGGCCATAAGGTGGTCAAGGTGACCGACTACAAGAAGCCGGAAGAGACCGGTCTGCCCGCCGCCAACGTGCTGATCTACACGCTGGAAAACGGCGCTACCGTGGTAGTGCGTCCCTCCGGCACCGAGCCGAAGATCAAGACCTACTTCACCACGCTGGGCAAGGATCTGGCCGAGGCTCAGGCACAGAAGGACGCTCTGGCTGCTGCCATCGAGCCCATCCTGAAGTAAAACTATCCCAAAGCATCTGCGGGGCTGCTGCACGTTTTTGTGCAGCAGCCCTTTTTGCGTTCACCTGAGCAAAAGCTTTCTCCCCACAAGGGGTGAAGGTTTAAGAGGAAATATGCAGCACGGATGCACTTTTGCTGTGTAAAATCGGTTGAAGTTTGCGCTGTGATACGCTATAATAAAATATGGTTTATTATAAGCAGCTGTGGGCGTGCAGCGCGGCACAGCGGCAGGGTAGGTGGAAGAGATGGAAAAAACTGTATCGGCGGTATTGGTGGCGGCGGGCTCCTCGACCCGCATGGGTTTTGATAAGCTCAGCTTTGATCTGGGGGGCGAAACGGTGCTGCACCGCAGTATCCGCGCCTTTGCCCAGTGCCCGCAGGTCACCGAGCTTGTGCTGGTGGCGGGCAAAAACCGGGACTTTGTGGCGCAGCAGGCGGCGGATTGCCCGAAGCCTGTGCAGATCGTGGCGGGCGGGGCTACCCGCGCCGAGAGCGCAAAAAACGGTGTACTGGCAGCGCACGGAGAGCTGGTGGCGGTGCACGATGCCGCCCGACCCTTTGTGAGCGCGGCGGTCATTACGGCGGCGCTGGAGGCCGCTGCCCGGTGCGGCGCGGCAGCCCCTGCGGTGCCGGTGAAGGATACCATCAAGGCCGCTGCCCGGGGCGATGGCAAAACCGTGCCCCCGGACTGCGCGGTGCACGCCACCCCGGACCGCAGTACCCTGTATGCGGTGCAGACTCCCCAGTGCTTTGACCGTACAGCGTATCTTGCGGCGCTGGCAGAACTGGACGAGGCCCGCGCCCGCCTTGTTACCGATGATTGCAGCCTGTTTGAACTGACCGGACGCCCGGTGCAGCTGACGCAGGGCGACTATGCAAACCTGAAGATCACCACCCGGGAGGATCTGCCCCGCCCGGCACAGAGGAAGGAAACGGAAATGCGTATTGGACACGGCTATGATGTACATCGTTTGGTAGAACAGCGCAAGCTGATCCTTGGCGGGGTGGAGATCCCCTTTGAAAAAGGCCTGCTGGGCCATTCGGATGCAGACGTGCTGACCCATGCGGTGATGGATGCCGTGCTGGGTGCAGCGGCGCTGGGGGATATCGGCCAGCATTTCCCGGACAATGATCCGGAGTATGCCGGTGCCGACAGCCTGAAGCTGGCCTGCCGCGTGGCGCAGATCCTCAAGGAGCACGGCTGGCGCATTGAGAACATCGACGCCACCCTGCTGTGCCAGCGTCCCAAGCTTGCACCTCATATCCCGGCCATGCGCGCCAATCTGGCGGCTGCCTTTGGCCTGCCGGTGGAGGCGGTAAGTGTAAAAGCTACTACGGAGGAGCATCTGGGCTTTACCGGCGAGGGGCTGGGCATTGCTGCCCACGCAGTCGCCCTGATCGAAGCTGTGTAAGGGGGGCACACACGCATGACACTGAATGCGATCATCGCAAATTTTCAGACCTTCAAGATCGTTGATCTGCTGGATATCATCATCATCGCGTTTCTGATCTACCAGCTGCTGGGCATCATCAACCGTACCCGCGCCGGGCAGCTGGCCAAGGGTGCGCTGCTGGTCATGGTCGTGTATCTGGTGGCCAACACCCTGAATATGCGCACCGTTACATGGCTGCTCAATTCGCTGCTGCAGGTCGGTCTGCTCACCCTTGTGGTGCTGTTCCAGCCCGAGATCCGCCGCGCACTGGAGCGCATGGGTCAGACCGACCAATGGGCGTCCAAGCTGTTCAACGTAAAGGGGCGCTACAACGACCCCAGCCTGAAGGGCGCATGGCGCAGCGCCATCATTGCCATCTGCGATGCAGCCGAGCGCTTCTCTGAGACTAAGACCGGCGCCCTCATCGTGCTGGAGCGCCACACTAACCTTTCCGAGATCGTGCGCACCGGCACCCCGGTGAACAGCGCGGTCAATCTGGAGGTGCTGGGCACCATCTTCTACGAGGGCACCCCCCTGCATGACGGTGCTGCTATCATCGAAAACGGCCGCATCAAGGCGGCGGGCTGCGTGCTGCCCCTTTCCAACAATCTGGATCTGGGCAAGGATATGGGCACCCGCCACCGCGCCTGTCTTGGTATTGCGGAAAACTCCGACGCCATTGCCATCGTGGTCAGCGAGGAGACCGGCATCATCTCCATGGCCAAAAATGGTGTGCTGATCCGTCATTTTGACCGCCAGAGCCTGTATACCCGCCTCATCGACGAGATGATCCCCAAGGAGTCCACGGTGGAAAAGAACACCGCCGACAGCTGGGCGGAGCAGGCGAAAAAGCTGTGGAACTGGATCAGCCAGAAGGGGGAGGACGAGCAGCAATGAGCAACCAGCCGAACAAGACGAACGGCGCAAAGCCTGCCGTCCGCAAAAAGAAGAATCTTCTGGATGACCGCCGCATCCGGCTGGCACTGTCTGTGCTGGGCGCCATCGTTGCATGGATGGTGGTCACCATCATCGTTCAGCCCGGCACCACCAACACCATCTATAATGTGCCGGTGGATTACACCTACGATTCTGCCGCCTATACATCCCGGGGCCTGAGCATCGTCAGCGCCGAGGACAAGACCGTGAACCTGAAGCTTTCCGGCGATGGCTATACCATCGGCGGACTGAGCGCCTCGGATTTTGTGGTCTATCCGGACTGGTCCAGCGTGCGCGACAGCGGTGAAAAGACCCTGCGGCTGCTGGTGCGCGGCGCAAACGGCCTGCTCAACGGCGTGACCGTGACCATGGAAGGCAGCGACAACACGGTGGATGTGGTGTTTGACGTGGTGGAGGAAAAGACCCTGCCTGTTACCGTTACCACCAACTATCTGCGTATTGCGGATGGCTATATCCTTTACAGTACCGAGGTCTCCAAGGAGACCGTTACCCTGTCCGGCCCCAGCAGCGAGCTGAGCAAGGTGGCTACCTGCACCGCCGAGGCGTCTTACAGCAGCGAGCTGACCGAGTCGGTCACGCTGAACACCCCCCTGCGCTTCTACACCAGCGGCGGCAAGGAGATCAAGTTCCAGTACACCACGCTGGAGGAGAGCAATGTGGACGTGACCCTGCAGGTGTACAAGATGGCGACCCTGCCGGTGAAGGTGAACTTTATCAACGCGCCGCGCGGGTTCGATAACTCCGTGTTGACCTATGCCCTCAGCTGCAAGCAGCTCAAGGTGGCAGGCCCCGCAGAAAAGATCGATGCACTTTCTACCTTGTCCATCGGCACCATCGACCTTTCCACCTTCAGCCTGAACAAGGTGTACGAGATGCCTATTGAGCTGCCCACAGATATCTATCTGCTGGACAATATCTCCAACATCACGGTCAGCTTTGACTGCTCCGGGCTGGAGACCAAGACCATGAACCTGCCCGCCAGCTGCGTGCAGGTGATCAACCTGCCCTCCACCTATCAGCTGACGGTGGAGACCGAGCGGCTGATGAACGTGATCCTCTGCGGCCCCAAGGGCGCTATGGAGACCCTGACCCCCGAGCAGGTGGTCATTGAGATCGACGCCGAGGACTTTGCTGTGGCTACCGGCCAGCAGAACATTGCCTGCCGGCTGTATGTGCCCTCCAACGGCAAGATCTTTGCACTGGGCAGCTATGTGCTGCAGTGCCGCATTGAAAGCAACTAAAGTAAAAGGATAACACAACAAATGATTCTGGTTCGCAACATCCGTCTGCCCCTCTCCGCAGGGGAGCCGCAGGCATTTGAAAAGGCGCTACACACCCTGCGGGTGTCCCGCAGCAGGGTAGAGCACACCGGCGTGGCAAAGCTTTCGGTGGATGCCCGCCACGGCCAGCCCAAGCTGGTGTATACCGTGGCGGTCACCCTCAGGCAGCCCGGGGAGGAGGCCGCCCTTGCGGCGCGCTGCCCGGACGCCGCCCTGCACCGCCGGGCAGACTTTACCCTGCAACCCGGCACTCAGCCGCTTGCGCACCGCCCTGTGGTGTGCGGACTGGGCCCGGCGGGACTGTTTGCGGCCCTGCTGCTGGCACGGCAGGGCTACCGCCCCATCGTGCTGGAGCGCGGCCCTGCGCTGGATGCCCGTGTGCAGGCGGTGGAGCACTTTTCCGCCACCGGTCAGCTGGACCCCAACGCCAACATCCAGTTCGGCGAGGGCGGCGCGGGCACCTTCTCGGATGGCAAGCTGACCACCCGCATCGGGGATGAACTGTGTGATTTTGTCACCGAGGTGTTTTTGCAGCACGGTGCTCCGGCAGAGATCGCGTGGAAGCAGAAGCCCCATGTGGGCACCGACCTGCTGCGCGGCGTGATCACATCCATCCGCAAGGAGATCGAGTCTCTGGGCGGCGAGGTGCACTTCAACACCGCCCTTACCGGGCTGGAACGCAAAAACGGCCAGCTGGTGGGCATCACTACTACAAATGGCGGCTTTGCCTGCGAGACACTGGTGTTTGCAGTGGGGCACTCGGCACGGGATACCTTCGGGATGCTGATGGACAGTGGCCTTGTGCTGGAGTGCAAGCCTTTCAGCGTGGGTTTCCGCGCCGAGCACCTGCAAAGCGAAATTGAAAAAAGCCTGTACCACGAGGCCGCCGGGCATCCGGCGCTGCCCCGGGGCGAATATCAGCTCTCCCAGCACGTCGGCGACCGGTGCGTGTACACCTTCTGTATGTGCCCCGGCGGTCAGGTGGTGGCTTCGGCCAGCGAGGAAGAGCGTGTTGTGACCAACGGCATGAGCTACCACGCCCGCAGCGGCAAAAACGCCAACGCGGCGGTGGTGGTCAGCGTAGGCGGGGCAGATTTTGCCAACGACCCCCGCCGCGCCATCGCCTTCCAGCGGGAACTGGAGGCAAAGGCCTACGCCGCCGGCCGTGCCGCCGGGGCCTACACCGCCCCGGCAGAGAATGTGCAAAGCTTTCTGGAAGGGCGCGGGCAGCTGCGCATCGGCAGCGTACAGCCCACCTACGACCGCGGCGTGACCGCCGCAGATCTCGGCGCACTGCTGCCTGGGGAACTGGCCGACACCCTGCGGGCGGGTCTGCGCGCCTACGAGCGCAAGATCGCGGGCTATACCGCGCCGGATGCCATTCTGACAGGCCTTGAGACCCGCACCAGCAGCCCGGTGCGGCTCAAGCGGGAAGAAGATTTTGTGTGCACCCAGCTGGCAGGGCTTTACCCCTGCGGCGAGGGTGCAGGATATGCGGGCGGCATTATGAGCGCCGCCGTGGATGGCCTGCGGGTGGCCCGCGCCATCATCAGCCGGTATGCACCGGCAGAAGGGTGAGAAAATTTTGATGTACGATCGTGAAAACGATAACC
>CAKTAT010000059.1:0-13551 GCA_934532365.1 uncultured Faecalibacterium sp.
AAGGACACCATGCGCCAGATCGACCTGCTGGTCGCTGCCGAGACCGACACCAGCTTTGTGCTGTACGATGACGATGGCCACACCGAGGACTACAAAAACGGCGTTTACGCCAAGACCACCATCACCGTCAAGGCCGGTGACCGCACCGACATCCGCTTTGCCACCGAGGGCAGCTACGCCTCCCCCGTGGAGCGCATGACCATGAAACTGGTCAGCAAGAAAAAGGGTGCGCTCTGGGCCAGCGTGGATGGGCAGCAGCTTCCTCAGTTCATCGTCCGCGATGGCTGGGAGGCCGCAGAGGCCGGCTGGTACTACAACCTGCCTGACCGCACCATCTGGGTCAAGTTCGCAAAGCCTGCCAAGAAGGACTTCACGGTGACCGTCTCCACCGAAAAGTTCGACCTGATCGGTATGGCAGAGGACTAAAAAGCCATCTTCAATCTTCTTTAATTCTTCTTCAGAAACACGAAGGCCCGTGGGGAGTTCCCCACGGGCCTTCGTGTTTTTTATAAGCTTCAGGCTTCGGCCTGCGTCTCCCGGCGGAGGATGCGGCAGACCATGAACAGGCAGTAGAACATCGCCAGACCCCATGCAAAGGGGTTGGAAAGGCAGATGCCCAGATACCCAAGGCCTGTCTTTACCGCCAGCACGCCGCCAAGGCTGCGGCCGATCAGCTCGCCCATGCCGGAAACAACGGCCAGCACGCTGTAACCAAGGCCCTGCAAGGTGTTGCGGAAGATCATCAGCAGGCCGTGGAAGCAGAACAGCATACTCATGACGCTGAGATACTGGATAGCGCCCGCCGTGACGGCGGGGTCGGCATCGCCCAGCACCAGCCCCACCGCGTAGGGCTTGATGAAAAAAATCACGCCCCACGCCGCGGCACAGTAGAGCAGCTGCACCATGCAGCCGTCCTTGATGCCCTGCCGGATGCGGTCGGTGCGGTGTGCGCCGTGGTTCTGCCCCACATAGGTAGCCATGGCCATACCCACGCTCTCCATGGGCAGGGTGAACATCTGCCGGATCTTTTCTCCGGCGGTCTGGGCTGCCACGGCGGTGCTGCCCAGTAGGTTGATGGCGTCCTGCATGATGACTGCGCCGATGGCCGAGACGGAGTACTCAAACCCCATGGGAAGACCGATATAAGCCAGCCGCTTGCAGTGCCCTGCCGAAAGCAGGGTGCGCGGCTGCCGGAAGGAAAGCCCTTCCAGCTTTGCCGTGCGGGTAAAGAACCAGTAAGCGCACAGCCCGCCGCTGAGCAGCTGGCTGAGCACGGTGGCAATGGCGGCACCGTCCACCCCCATGCCCAGCGGCACGATAAAGAGGTAGTCCAGCAGAATGTTCACCACGCTGGCGACCAGCAGGAAATAAAACGGGTGCCGGGAATCGCCCAGTGCCCGCAGCACGCTGGAGGCGTAGTTATACAGCACCGTAGCCGGGATGCCCAGAAAAATGATCTGGATGTAGAGCGCGGCATCGGCGTACAGCTCCTCCGGCGTATGGATGAGCCGGAGCAGCGGCCCCGCCATCAGGGTGGTAAGCACGGTGAACACCACGCTCAGCACCAGACAGAGCAGTGCGCCGTTCAGCAGGTATTTTTGCAGTCCGTCCTTATCCTTTGCGCCAAAGGTCTCTGCCGCCGGGATGCCAAAGCCCACGCAGGCTCCCTGCACAAAGCCAAGAATGAGGAAGTTGAGGGAGTAGGTGGTGCCCACCGCGCCCAGCGCATCGGTGCCCAGACACCGCCCCACGATGACGGTATCCGCAAAGCTGTACAGCTGCTGGAATAAGGTGCCCAGCACCAGCGGCAAAGCGAACCGCAAGATCTGGAACAGCGGCTTGCCCACGGTAAGGTCGGTGGTGCCGGAGCGCTTTTGAGAAGTAGCTGCCATAAAGAAAACTCCTTATTATAGTATTTTCTTCATTCTATCATGGACAGCCGCTTTTTCCAAAGTGGTTTTGTGACAGGAAGTTGTCTTTTTGTGATGGAAGCGCGGAGACCTCCGGTTTTGATGCAACTCTTTGCAGGTCTGCGCTCATCCGCCACACAGCCGCTTCTACTGCCAAAAAGAGAGAGGGCTGGACGACGCCAGCCCTCTTGACAAGGTTAAAACACTCGAAGTTGAGGAAATCACACCTTATAATCCAGTGCTGCATTCAAAAAGGCATCCACTGTCGGGCCAGTAGTGCGGGGTGAAAAAGCGGTACGCTCGGTATCCAGTGCTGCGATCTGCTGCATCTCGGCATCAGTCAGCACAAAGTCAAAGATGTCCAGATTTTCCTTCATGCGCTGCGGATTTGCCGACTTGACCAGCGGTACAATGTTCCGCTGCACCAGCCAACGCAGAATCACCTGCGCTACCGATTTGTTATGCGTATTTGCGATAGCGCAGAGTGTTTTGTTCTCAAACAAGCGGCCTTGCCCTGCGGCCAGCGGCGACCATGCCTGCATCTGGACGTTTTTGCTTTCCATGTAAAGGCGGTCATCCTCTCGCTGGAAAAACGCATTGCACTCCACCAGATTCACAGCGGGCTTGACCTTATTCCAGAACAGGAAATCGGCCAGCTTGTCCTGTGTAAAATTATCTAAACCAATGGAGCGGACTTTGCCTTCCGCATACAGTTCTTCCAGTGCCCGCCATGCGCCGTAGTAGTCGTTGTAGGGCTGGTGGATGAGATACAGGTCTACATAGCCCAGCCCAAGCCGCTCCATGGAGCGGGCAAAGCCGCGCTTTGCGCCCTCGTAGCTGGTGTCGGTGATCCACAGCTTGGTGGTGATGAACAGTTCCTCGCGGGGCACGCCGCAGCGACGGATGGCACGGCCAACCGCTTCTTCGTTTTCGTAAGCGGCAGCGGTATCAATGAGCCGGTAGCCGCTCTGAATAGCCTGCACCACGGCTTCTTCGCACTCTGCCGGGTCCTTCATGCGGAACACACCGTAACCGATGGCGGGTATTTTTACGCCATTGTTCAAAGTGATGGTCGGAATCATACAGCTTCTCCTTTCGTTCTGCGGGATGGATGATAGATAAGCAGCGCCAGCAAGATCAGCACGGCTGTAGCGGCAAGGCTCAGCGGGTAGGCCAGCAAAATGGTCTGGAAGGTTCGGCTCCGGGGGAACGCCGTGGCGATCCACAGAATGCGTACTCCGCAGACCCCCAGCATGGTCAGCAGGGCGGGCACCAGCGAGATGCCAAAGCCCCGGAGATAGCCGGACATGACCTCATACAGCATACTGAAAAAGTAAGCGGTGAACACCGTCATCAGGCGGGTGTAGCCCAAGGCGATGACCTCCGGGTCCCGGTTGAAGAGGGACAGCAGAAAATGGCCGGAGCCCAGCACCAGCAGGATGGCAATGCCGGACGCAAGGGCATCTTCTACCAGACACAGCACCAGCGTTTTGCGGCAGCGATCCAGTTTTCCGGCACCGTAGTTCTGCCCCACAAAAGTGGTGCAGGCCTGACTGAAGGAGTTGAGCACATCGTAAGCCACCACCTCGATATTAAAGGCCGCACTGGACGCCGCCATGACCACCGTGCCGAGGCTGTTGATAGCCGACTGGATGACGATGTTGGAGATGGAGAACACGGCGCTCTGGATGCCTGCGGGGATGCCGATCTGCAAAATCTTTTGCAGGCTGCGGCGGTCGATGCGCAGTGCTGTCCATTCCAGATGGATGGCCTTGTCGCTCCGACGCAGCCGGACAAACAGCAGAACCGAGCTGATGGCGTTGGAGAGCACCGTGGCGGTGGCTACGCCGTTCACCGTCATGTGCAGCACGATGACAAAGAACAGATTCAGCAGCACATTCAGTACCCCGGAAAAGGCCAGCGTCTGCAAGGGCACACGGGTGTCGCCCACGCTGCGGAAGATGGCGGCCTCGAAGTTATAGAGCAGGATCACCGGCACCCCCAGCAGGTAGATGCGGAGGTACAGCAGGGCGTAGGGCAGCACCTCCGCCGGGACATTCAGGGCACGGAGCGCCGGCTCTGCCGCCAGCTCCCCCAGCACCGTCACCAGCACACCGCCCAGCACAGCCACCACCACGGCGGTATGCACCGCCCGGTGCACGGCGTCCGTATCCTCTCGCCCGATGGCGTTGGCAATGACCACGTTGGCACCCAGCGCAATGCCGATGAAGAAATTGACCACCAGACTGATGACGAAGCTGTTGGCTCCCACCGCCGCCACGGCGATAGTGCTGGTAGCGCCGCTGAAGTTGCCCACCACCGCGATATCCGAAGCGTTGAACAGCTGCTCCAGAATGGCCGTTGCCGCCACCGGCAAAGCAAACTGTGGAATCTTATTCCAGAGCGGACCGTTCAGCATATCAAGTTTTTGTTTTTGAACTGCCTGTTTCAAAGTTGATACCTCCCTTGCACAGGAAGTATAAAGCCTCCTGCGCAAAACTTCAAATACTTATAAACTATACTTTATCATAGTTTACAGGAATGGTTTCGGATGCTATACTGAGGAAAAGGTGAAAGGAGAAAAGAATGGAGATCCGTGTATTGCGTTACTTTCTGGCAGTGGCACAGGAAGGAAACATCACCCGTGCAGCAGAAACACTGCACATTGCCCAGCCCTCCCTTTCCAAACAGCTGATGGAGCTGGAACAGGAACTGGGCAAGCAGCTGCTCATCCGGGGCAAACGGCATATCACCCTGACCGAAGAAGGCGTTCTGCTGCGAAAGCGTGCGGAAGAAATTCTGGAACTGGTGGGCAGGACCCAGCAGGAAATCACCGCCGCGGAGCAGCAGCTTTCGGGCAGTATCAGCATCGGCGGCAACCCCCAGCCCAGCCTTCTGCAAGCCGCCGCAGCCCTGCGGCAGCGCTATCCCGGCATCCGCTTTCAGTTTTACAGCAGCGATGCCACCGATGTGACCGAGCGTTTGGAGCACGGCACGCTGGATTTTACCACCCTGCTGGCACCTGTGGATGCTTCCCGCTATGACTCCGTGCTTTTGCCGGAGCATTCCTATTGGGGGCTTCTGGTGCGGGCGGATTCTCCCTTGGCAGATAAGTGCAGCATCCACCGGGAGGACATTCTACATCTGCCCCTCATCCTGCACCGCCGTGCCGGCTTGCAGAAAGCCATTGCCGAGTGGGCGCGCACCCGCCCGGAAAAGCTGGAGATCGCCGCCACCTATAACGTAATTTACGGCAGCCCCGCCGCCCTTGTGCAAAGCGGGCTGGGCAACCTGCTCATCACACGGGACCTGCTGGGCCCGGAGCTGGAGCCGGGGATGCGCTTTCTGCCCCTCGACCCGCCGCTGGAGACCCGTTACGCTCTGGTCTGGAAAAAGAACGCCGTATTGACCAAAGCCGCCGAGAAGTTTCTATCGATACTGACTACACAATAACACAAAATACCCTCACAGCAGGTGCGCGTCTGCGCAAACCTGTCGTGAGGGTATTTTACTGAATCGGTGTATCTACTACACCAATCAGCCTATTCACTTGTTACACCACACCGCTTTGTAAGGCTCCTTTTCGGGAAAACGTCCCAAAATTGGTGTAGCCCGGGTGTAGTACCGCAGATGCCGCTTGAAATCCGCTCACGATTTCATCGTATCTGCGTCTTAATTTTGCATTTTACTGCTCAATCGGCTTCATCGTGGGGATGTCATCGACGAACAGTTATAAGCCTTTATTTCTTGATACTACTCTACACCGCAAGGGTTGATTTTTGCCTTTCCATTTACATCTCTACACAAGCCTTTATCCGAACTGTATCGTTTGGCGTAAATGGCGTATGGCGTATTTGGCGTATGCTTTATTTTATTCTTCAGGGGCTTTCCACTGTGCGAATTGGCGATCAAGATTTTCAAATTCAGACTTCCGCAATTCCTTGGTCACATCCGCATAGATGTTCAAGGTCGTGGAAATATCCGAGTGTCCCAGCGCATCCTGAATCACTTTGATGTTCACGCCCGCTTCGCACATCCGGGTCGTGAAGGTATGCCGCAGGGTATGGCAGCTGAAACGCGGCAGGAGTACGGTGCTGTTCGGGTTCTTTGTCAGCACTTCATCGTTGCAGTCCCGGATGATGCGCCGGATAGCCTTGTTCAGCGTTCCCTGATGCTGGCACTCGCCAAAGCGGTTGACGAAGATGAAGTCCGTGTAACCGTCCACCGTTACCGTGCAGCGGATCTCTGCTTCTTCCTGATAGGCACGTTCCTTTTCAAAGGCTTCTTTCACGAAGTCCATCATCGGAACAGTGCGGACACCGGCCTTTGTTTTGGGCGAGTGGCAGTTGAAGTAGCAGCCCTTCTTGCCGCCGTTGTTCTCACGATGGTCGTAGTTGACCAGCGTGTGATTGACGGAGATCGTGCCTTCCTCAAAATCCACATCGCACCAGCGCAGACCTGTAGCTTCTCCTACGCGCAGGCCCGTTCCCAGCATGACTGCGAAAATCGGATACCAGTGCTGGTACTTCGGCGTTTTGGAGAGGTAGGACAGCAGCAGATTCTGTTCTGCTACGGTCAACGCCTTGCGGCGGTTGGTTTCAAACTGGTGTGCCTTTTTCAGTTCCCGCAGAACATTATCCGAGGGATTGCTCCGCAGATAGCAGTCATCCACCGCCATGTCCAACACCTGATGCAGAACCGTGTGTACGCTGTCAATCGTAGAGATCTGCAAGCCCCGCTCGTCTGCCAGCGTGTTGTAAAACTGCTTCACATCCGACTTTTTGAGCGCAGACACTTTCGATTTGCCGAAATCCGGCTCCACGAACTGCCGATAAAGGTACAGATAGTTCTGAAAGGTGTTGTCCTTCAGACCACGCTTCACCTTTGCCCACAGGGTGAACACATCGTTCAGGGTGACGTACCGCGCTTCGGCCTTGATGCCTTCCAGCGAATCTCGCTGAATGTCGTTTTCCTTTTCCCGAAGTTCCTCCAAGGTCGCAGCATAAATAGAATGCCGCTTGCCATCCGGGGAAGTCCAACGGAAATCGTACTTGCCATCTTTGCGCTGGGATTCGCCTTTGCGGAGAACCACACGCGCCTTGTCCTTGCGTTTCGTATTCTGAGTTGTTGCCATGAGCGTTGCTCCTTTCTACATCGCGGTGCAGAAAAGAGCGTTGTTCTGTGTTCATAGTACCACAGATACGCCATTCTCTGCAAGACGTTTTGAAAAATATCCGGGACATTTTCAAAGAGAGTACATTCGCTCCGTGTATTCATCCAGCTTGCGCCGCTTGATGAGCCGCTTGGAACCCACCCACAACACGAACTGGCAATGCTCGCCGTCCGACAGCGTGCGAAGTTTGTTGATGCCAATGCCGGAATAAGCCGCAGCTTCTTCCAGCGTCAGATTGCTCTTTTCCCAAATCGGGACATCCTTCATAGGCAGACCTCCATATCCTTGTAACCGAACACCTGTAACCGGGCAGGAAAACTCTCTTTTTCTGTACACAGGGCATCCGGTGCGTTTTATACTTTTTCTTATCCTTTTAAGGTTACATGGTTACAGAAAGCGAAAAACACAGCAGTCATGCGGATTTTGCGCCGTAACTGCAACGTAACCGAATCTGTAACCAACCGTGTAACCGCTGTCCATCAGAAGGGAAAGCCCAGTTGCTTGGCTTCCGCATCCGTTATTTCGGAGAAATTTTCAGCCCCGGTTTCGGGGCTGGTTACGCGCTCCCAGCCTTTCTGAACGCCGTACTTCGGGTAACGCTTGGCAGTCTTGTGCGCCTGCCAGCCTTGGATATCGCCGCGCGAAATTCCGGTGTTCATGATCTCGCAGATAGCACGAGTCTCCCACTCTGCCGGGATATTGGTGTTGCCCAGCGCCTCCGCATAAAGCTGCTTGGAACACACCCGGTCACCCGTGTAGTCCTCCAGAAAGGCGTAGATCATGCCCGCCTGTGCATCCTCCTGCATGAAGTCCTGCTGATGGGCTTGCAGGGTTTCCTGCATGGCGGGGCTGAACGCCAGCTTGTAGCTTCCGCTGTTGTAGAGGGTCATGGCTTCTGCCCAGAGCTGGTCGATATAAGCGCGGGATTCCTCCTCGTTGTCCAGAATGTGCACCTCGGCCAGCTCCGCATCCACCGGGACGGGAATGAAGCGGCGGTTGCCCGTGCGGTCACGAGGCAAAAAATCCTGCCGGTTGGTCGTGCCAGCAAAGACACACTGGCGCAGACGATCGGCAGGATGGGTCTCGTAGGGGACTTTATAGGTTTCCTTCTGCTTACTGAGGAAACTCTTGATCTCCTCGATGCTCTTGGCATTGGCGGTAGCGATCATCTCCGACATTTCGATGATCCAGTGACCTTGCAGCTTGCGGTACACGTTGTCATCGTCAAGCCGCCGCAGGTCATCCGAGAACCACTCGTCCTTGACAGCCAACATCCGAAAAAAGCTGGACTTTCCAGCACCCTGCCCGCCCACCAGACAGAGCATGGTCTCAAATTTGCATCCCGGCTGGAACACCCGTTTGATGGCTCCCAGCAGGAAGATCTTCATGGCTTCGCAAGTGTACTCGTCCTCCGCAGCACCGAGAAAATGGTGCAGGACGTGGGCAATTCGTTCCGTGCCGTCCCATTGCAGGCTGTTCAGGTAATCCCGGATGGGATGGTAGCGGTTCTCGTTGGCAACAATGCGGATGGCAGATTCAATTTTCTTCTCACTGGAAATGCCGTATTTCTCCATGCGGCGCAGGATATACTTCATGTCGGTATCGTTCAGGGTCTTGCCGGAGCGGGGCCAGCCCACGGGCTTTACGATGTCGATACGCTCGCTCAACAGGTTCAGCCGGATGGCATCGGCAAGCACATGGTCGTTCTGTAAAATCGTGACGCAGTTTTGGATCGTCCGCTGGATTTCGCCGTTGGAGTGTTTGACCAGCATTTCCTTCACATCTTCAACGGTTCTGGGAGTACGTTCTTCTTCGTTGACTTCTTTGCTCAATAAACATCACCTCGTACTATTATTGAAAGCGATTTTCTGACTTTTCCGCAGTTGAAAGTACAGATGGATTCCGCTGCGCCTGTTCTGCCTGCAAGCGGCTCAGCAGTTGCAGAACAGAATCCCGTGCTTTCTCCTTGACCTGTTCCTTGCCTTTCTGCCGGACTTCCGGTTTCAGCAGCTTCTCTTGCAGACGTGCAGCAGTGGTCTGCATGGTCTTGAGGAACTTGTCCAGCACGCCATCCAAACGGTGAGCGACATACTCTCTCGTGGCCTGCGGAGCCTTTCTCTCCGGGGACAGCACCCACTTCTTCGTGTCCTCGATCATCCGCATATCCTCTTTCCGGGTCTCGGTGCGCACTACGTCCGTCACGACCTCCACCGCCTTGTCATAGGCCGCAGCCGAAACATCTTCCAACAGGTTTTCCATGTCCGAAACTTTCAGGGTCAACTCGTCCAGCCTGTTCTGCTGGGCGGCAAGCTGCTCCTTCTGCTTGGCAAGAATGAAGTCCTGCTTTTCCAGATACTTTCGATTGCCGTACTCCGCTTCTTCCTCCAATTCCAGCCCGTGCCGCTTGGCGATCTCAAACAGCATCTTCCGGCAAGTTGCATCAAAGGAGATTTTGCGGTTGTTGCGGCGGCTGAGGGGCTTGTCCGGGTCTGGCAAGTCGAAACCTAACGCTTCCAGTGCCTTTTCCTGCTGAGGAGCAACCTCGCCGTACTTGTTCTCACAGTCGAACACATGGCGCTCGTGGATGTGGGGAGTGCTTTCATCCAGATGCAACGCCCAGTCCAGCACATGAACATGGTCGCCGAATTTAGCCTTGAACTCCTCGATGAACTCGGTGACGATGTTCAGCAGATCCTCCGCCGAAGCGTGTTCATCTAGCGTTCCCAGTTGGTAAATCGTCTCTTCCGGGCAGGTCTTGCGGCTGGACAGCAGGTCAGGAATGGAGCGGTTGCGTTCCGTGTGCCGGATCTTGGCGTTGCGCTCGTTCTGGCTTTCCACAAAGTTGGAATAGCGGCTCTCATAGAATTGCCGTTCCACATCTGAGAAGGTCGCCGCCAGATCATCCGGGTCGGGTGGAGCAAGAGCCGAGCGGAAACCGTGGAAGCAGTCCCAGTAGATGTTGCCCTTGGCTCGTTCCGAGTCGATGTGTTCACTGTTGGCAAGATTGAAACTGCGGTCGTTGTGCTTGGGGTTGTAAGTGCCGTGGGTTCCGGCTCGTCCGTTGTGTCGTGTTAATTTCAGATAGACATCCCTCCGTTTCAACATCTTGGCGGGGTGGACGCAGCAGCGGAGCTGCTGAATCTGCCGCCGTTTTGCGCCAGATAATACCCAGTAGGATATGACGCACAGCATCATATCACTGGGGCAAAGAGCTGCGCTCTCTGCACTCTTGCTCCGGGCAAGCTGACAGGCACAGATTTGCGAATCTCTGCCCATCAGCTCGTCCGGCTTTTTCAGTTGGCCAAAATGACCAACTGATTCTGTTACGGTAAAATCAAGTGCCGGGTAGCGGCACCTGATTTTCAACGACCTTGAGTCGTTACGGGTAGAATCAAGTGATCATTTTGACCACCCGATTTTTACGGAGTGGGCGCGACGCGTAACAGATAAAACCGAAGTTCTCAAAATGATAACTCCGGTGGCTTCGTTGCAGATGAAATCAAGTGATCATTTTGACAACCTGATTTTGATACGGCTACAATCAAGTTCCCAAAGTGGGAACTTGATTCGGCGGGAATTGCAAATCAAGTTACGGAAAGCGTAACCTGATTTGCAACCGCACAGCCCAAATTCCCATTTTGGGGATTTGGGAGTGAGCGATTAGGCGTTATGGTATTTTGGTGCTTTCCAAAACGGGAAGTGCCACTTTACTGATAAAAGCGAGCGTGGATAAGGAACTTGACAAACTTTGTCAAGTTCCTAAAAGAGAAGTGTGTGCGGCCGTTTTACGATGGCGGTAGTCTTTCTGACGACAGGCATTGCTGCAATATCTGGCATCCGCCCGAATTGGTAAGAACTGCTTCCCGCAGCAAGCGCAGGTATACTTTCCTCGCTCAACGCGCTTTTTAAGGCTTTTCCGCAGATTCAGCATCTTGTGACCGCAAGTCTGGAAGCTGCAATATTTTCGGTTCCGGGTCTGGGTGTAGATGACCTTGCGGCAGTATTCACATTGGATTCTGCGCACACTGGGGTCGCCATCAATGAAATATTCCATCAGGGTGTCCTGATTTTCGCGTTCCCATTGTTCTGTTGTCATAGGCATCCTCCTTTAGCTGCTACGGGTGTGTGGTGGATAATGAAAAGCATTATTTGCCAAAAGTGTTACGGAAGCGTGGCTGTTATCAAAACGGTAACAGCCACGCTTGCACAATAAAGCGTTACGATTGTCTGGTTGGTGATCAAAATGATCACCAACTAAAATCTGTGCGTTAAGGCTGGGTGGTAAGTGGACATTTTGTCCATTTACCACTTCCAAGTGGTGAGTTACGGTTTTCGTAACCCGCCACAGAGCGATCGTGTTGCAGTAATCTGGTAAGTACCGGAAATCAGCACTTACCAGATTTCACCGTGGCTTGACAAAATGTCGAGTCGAGGTCAAACGTAACACGAACGGAGTCAATGTGGACAAATTGTCTACATTGATTCAAGCTGCTGCCAATTTGCCTCATGTGGTCAAAATGTCCACATGAGGTGAGCCGTAACGCAGAATGTTCTTCTAGTGAATGACGCTTTGTGTCATTCACCACATCAACTGCCATTTTGACCAGTTGACATTGGGTGCGCCGTTCTCCCTGCATGGATTTCCTGCCCCCTTCCGGCGGCGTTTTCCGGCTCTCCCTTGCGGGGTCATCCCGTGTATCCCATGCAGACGGTCTTTCGATTTTCAAGGTGCGGTGCTGGATTTGGCAATAAAAAATCGCCACACAACAACCTGAACCTGACCATCCCTTCCGGGATGGCCTTGGTTCGGGTTCGTTATGTAGCGATAAGAAAGTTAAAAACTTGCTCCGGCTCCTTTGGGAGCCGAGCTGGAACTCTAAGTAAATATGTTATATTAAATTGTTGGGATAGATTACCACAAAAATCGAGCCGTGTCAACAAAAAGTTTTGAGAATACGTTATTTTCGGCATCTTGCAAGAAAGCACGCTGAAAACTTTGGCGAAAAGAGAGAGCCGGATGGCTCGTTCTACTTATTTGTTTTTTACCAGCAGTGCCTGATAGGGTTCCAGTTCCACATCCGCCAGCCAGACGGAAGCTCCATCTGTGGTCTGATACTCGCCGCCCAGAGCGTCCAGACTGGCCCCTGCCGGGTATTCGGTAAAGTTGAACAATCCCACCAGCGTTTCCTCGCCGCGCTTGCGTACCAGCGCCAGCACGCCGGGGTTGTGGCTGTCCCATGTGGTCACCCACGCATCCGGGGCAAAGCAGGGGTCTGCCCGCATTTGGCGCAGCTGCTCCATGCCCTGCCACAAGGTGTTTTGTAGCGTGCCTTTTCGGGTGCGCTGCTTGGCATCCGTCCAGTTGAATTTGCTGCGGTGCAGATTACGGCTGTCCTCCACACGGTCGGGGTCGTTTTTGTAATCCCAACCGTTGCGCTGAGCAATCTCGTCACCGCAGTTCAGCATGGGGAAACCCTGCAAGAATGCCATAGCAGTGTGCAGCAGCAGGTCACGCTTCACCGCGTAGTCCCGTGCGGTTTTGTCGTCCTTTTCCAGTGCCTGCTCCACGCCGCACAGACTGGCGGTGGTGCCGCAGCTCCGGGCATCGCCGGTGGCAGGGTCGTAGTTGTACAGCTCTCCCTTTGCCCAGCTGCCGGGGAAATTACCCTCATAGAAATGGTACAGATATTCCTTGTGTTTCTGCGGGTCGATGCCAAGCCGTTTTTCCACGGCCTCGTCCAGACCCCAGCCGATGTCATCGTGGCAGCGCAGATAGTTCACGAACCAGCAGTTGTCCGGCAGGGCGTGGAGGGCATCCAGCTGGGCTTTCAGCAGCCGGGTGTCCCGGCTGGCAAGGGCGCTCCACAGGTTGACCATAGTGGACACATTGTAGAGCATGTGGCATTCCGGCTTTTCCGGGGTGCCGAAATAGGCGGCAAGCTCTCTGGGAGCCATGACTACCTCGCCCTTGAGGATGACCGCCGGGCAGACGCATTCCAGCACCATGCGGAGCATCCGCACGACGGTGTGCACCTGCGGCAGATTGCGGCAGGTGGTGCCCAGCTGCTTCCAGATGTAGGGCACGGCATCAATGCGGAACACCTCTACACCCAGATTTGCCAGATGCAGGATGCTCTTGGTCATGTCCACGAACACCGCCGGGTTTGCGTAGTTCAGGTCCCACTGATAGTCGTGGAAGGTGGTCAGCACCCACTTGTGCATCTCCTCACACCATGTAAAGTTGCCGGGGGCGGTGTTGGGGAACACCTGCGGCACGGTCTGTTCGTACTGGTCGGGGATGGTGCGGTCGTCGTAGAGGTGGTAATAGGCCTGAAACCACGGGTCGCCCGCCTTTGCCGCCATGGCCCAGCGGTGAGTGCTGGCGGTGTGATTCATGACAAAATCCAGACACAGGCTGATGCCGGCCTTCCGCAGCTCCCGGGTCAGATTTTCCAGGTCCTTGTTGGT
>CAKTAT010000060.1:0-12768 GCA_934532365.1 uncultured Faecalibacterium sp.
GCGTAGAGGCCATGTGGTGCACGCCCGATAAGCAGGCCACCACCTCCAGCGGCTGGGACAGCCACCTGAAAAAGTAAGTTCTTCTGTTTTTGCAGGCAGAAAGATCAAAATGGCCTCCGCTATCGGGTTGCGGCACCCAGCATCCGCTTCGTGCCTTGGGCGGCACTTGCGTCTTGCTGGCCGCTGCCCCAACAACTCCTCCCTGTTTCCGCCACTGGCGGCGGTCGTCGTCGTTGCACTCTGGCCATCTTCAGCGGAAAATTTATTTTAATTTCGGAATAGCGGAGCGTCTGCGGACGCTCCGCTATTCCCTTTTCACAGAAGGGGGCGTAAAGGGCAACAGCAGTTACAGCGCTCGTTTCTTTCAGAAACAGTCGCGCCGTAAAAAGCGGGCGCTTGTTTGGGCTTGATTCGCGGAAAGTAATTGCACATTTCCCGCAGTG
Source organism: uncultured Faecalibacterium sp. (assembly GCA_934532365.1). Taxonomy (GTDB): domain Bacteria; phylum Bacillota; class Clostridia; order Oscillospirales; family Ruminococcaceae; genus Faecalibacterium. Next base: position 444 of record CAKTAT010000060.1, read on the forward strand.
CCGCCGCTTCCGCAGGAAGCAGGCACTGCAAATGCCGTTGGCCTTTACAGCCCCACCCGTGAAGAAGTTATTCCGAAAAGTCCGCAGACTTTTCGGAATAACAAATAAAAAATTTCTTTCCGCTATTTATGCCCAGAGCGAAGCGGAGGGCATTCAAAATCGTCTTCTTACGCAAAAAGGCTGCCGCACGAAATGTGCAGCAGCCTTTTGTTTGTTTATCCGGTTATCCCGTCAGGCATCACTCCACGATGATGCTCTTGCCGGTCATCTCGGCGGGAACGGGCAGGCCGATATAGGGCAGCATAGTGGGTGCGATATCGGCCAGGCAGCCGCCCTCGCGCAGCTTCACATCGCCGCAGCCAACTGCCACAAAGGGCACAACGTTGGTGGTGTGGGCGGTGAAGGGGGTGCCGTCCGGGTTCATCATCTTTTCGGCATTGCCGTGGTCGGCGGTGATGAAGGCGCAGCCGCCGGCGTTCAGCACAGCGGTGACCACCTGATCCACGCAGGTGTCCACAGCCTCAACGGCCTTGACAGCAGCCTCGAACACGCCGGTGTGGCCGACCATATCGCAGTTTGCGAAGTTCAGGATGACCACATCGTACTTGCCGCTCTCGATGCGCTTGACGCACTCGGCAGCAACTTCGGGGGCGCTCATCTCGGGCTGCAGGTCGTAGGTGGCAACCTTGGGGCTGGGGATGACGCAGCGGTCCTCGCCCTCGTAGGGAGCCTCCACGCCGCCGTTGAAGAAGAAGGTGACGTGGGCATACTTCTCGGTCTCGGCGATGCGCAGCTGGGTCTTGCCGTGGGCAGACAGGTACTCGCCCAGAACGTTCTTCAGTTCCACCGGGGGATAAGCCACCTCGCAGTTGGGCATGGTGGCATCGTACTCGGCCATGCAGACGTAGTGCACCTGCTTGCGGCCGCCGCGGCGCTCAAAGCCGGTAAAGGCATCGTCGCAGAAGATGCGGGTCATCTGGCGGGCACGGTCGGGGCGGAAGTTCATGAAGATAACGGTGTCGCCGTCCTGCACGCGGCCACCCTCGCAGGTGACGCAGGGCAGCACGAACTCATCGGTCTTGTCTGCTGCGTAGGAAGCCTCGATGGCCTCGGCAGCGTTGGCAGCGTGCTCACCCTCGCCGTAGACGAAGGCAGCGTAGGCCTTCTCCTCGCGGTCCCAGTTGTTATCGCGGTCCATGGCGTAGTAACGGCCGGAAACGCTGGCGATCTTGCCCACGCCCAGCTCGTCCAGCTTGGCCTGCAAGTCAGCCAGGAAGCCCTTGCCGGAGTGGGGGTCGGTGTCGCGGCCGTCGGTGATGCAGTGCAGGTAGACTTCCTTAGCGCCCAGATGCTTTGCCATTTCCAGCACGCCGAACCAGTGGTCAGCATGGCTGTGCACGCCGCCGGTGCCCACCAGACCCATCAGGTGGATGGCTTTGCCGGCCTCGATGGCGGCCTTCATGTTCTTGACCAGCACAGGGTTCTTGAGCATCTCGCCATCGCGGATGGACTTGGTGATGAGGGTCAGCTGCTGGTACACGATGCGGCCTGCACCCATGTTGGTGTGGCCGACCTCGGAGTTGCCCATCTGGCCATCGGGCAGGCCGACAGCCATGCCGGAGGCATCAATGGTGGTCATGGGGTACTTTGCCATCAGAGCATCCAGATGGGGGGTCTTGGCAGCCACCACGGCGTTACCGAAGGTCTCGTTCGGCACCCAGCCGAAGCCATCCATGATGCACAGAAGAACAGGTTTCTTTGCCATAAAATTGAATCTCCTTTGAATTTATCACGCGTTGCAGGTAAGGCCAGAGCCCCGCCTGCGGGGGTGCAGCCTGCGGGTGCATAACACCCGAGCGGCTGCTGTAAAAACAGATCAACGCCCGGCTCAGCGCTGAAAAAACGGCGCAGCCGGGCGCTGAAACAGCTAGTTAAGAAAAGGCAGTTGCTCAGCCCTTGGTGGCTGCATTGACGATGACTGCAAAGTCGGGAGCCTTCAGGGATGCGCCGCCGATCAGGCCGCCGTCCACGTCCTTCTTGCTCAGCAGCTCCTCGCAGTTCTTGGCGTTCATGCTGCCGCCGTACTGCACGGTGGTAGCCTCGGCCACAGTCTCGCCGTACAGCTCGCCCACCACCTTGCGGATCTGTGCGCAGACCTCCTCTGCCTGATCAGCGGTAGCGGTCTTGCCGGTGCCGATAGCCCAGATGGGCTCGTAGGCGATGACAACGTTTGCCATCTGCTCGGCGGTCACGTCACGCAGGGCGATCTTGGTCTGCATACGGACCAGCTCCTCGGTAACGCCCTCCTCGCGCTGCTGCAGGCTCTCGCCCACGCAGATGATGACCTTCAGGCCGGCGTTCAGGGCAGCCAGAGTGCGCTTGTTGACGGTCTGGTCGGTCTCTGCAAAGTACTGACGGCGCTCAGAGTGGCCGACGATGACGTACTCCACGCCCAGATCTACCAGCATATCGGCGCTGATCTCGCCGGTGAAAGCACCGGACTTCTCAAAGTGGACGTTCTCGGCGCCCACATGGATGTTGGTGCCCTTGGTCTTAGCCACAGCGGTGACCAGATCGGTAAACGGGGTGCAGATGACCACCTCGCAGGTAGCATCCTTCACAGCGGGGATCAGCTCGTCCACCAGAACAGCAGCCTCGGAGGCGGTCTTGTTCATCTTCCAGTTACCGGCGATAATAGCCTTACGCTTTGCCTTATCCATTTTTATTTTCTCCTTACCTTCGTAACGATTTACAAATTGCCTGCACAAAAAGAAAAGATGCGGCGGCGTAAATGCCGCCGCACCCATTGTGATGCCGGAAAAATTATGCGTTCTGGATGACTGCGATGCCGGGCAGCTCCTTGCCCTCCAGATACTCCAGAGAAGCGCCGCCGCCGGTGGAGATGTGGGTCATCTTGTCGCCCAGACCCATCTGCTGCACAGCTGCTGCGCTGTCGCCGCCGCCGATGACGGTGGTAGCGTCGCTCTCAGCCATAGCCTTGGCAACAGCCAGAGTACCGGCTGCCAGAGTGGGGTTCTCGAACACGCCCATGGGGCCGTTCCAGACAACGGTCTTGGAAGCCTTGACAGCGTCAGCAAACAGCTTCATGGTCTCGGGGCCGATGTCGCAGCCCTCCATGTCAGCAGGGATCGCGGTGACAGGCACCACGGTCACGTCCACGGGAGCATCGATGGGATCGGGGAAGTCCTTGATGCAGGCTGCATCCACGGGCAGCAGCAGCTTGACGCCCTTCTCCTGAGCCTTAGCCATCATTTCCTTGCAGTAGTCCAGCTTGGTGTCGTCGCACAGGCTCTTGCCGACTTCGTAGCCCTGAGCCTTGACGAAGGTGTAAGCCATGCCGCCGCCGATGATCAGGGTATCGACCTTCTCCAGCAGGTTGGAGATGACGTTCAGCTTATCGGCGACCTTAGCGCCGCCCAGGATGGCGGTGAAGGGACGGACGGGATCGTTGACTGCGTTGCCCAGGTACTTGATCTCCTTCTCCATCAGGTAACCGACAGCGGTATCCTTGATGTAGTCGGTGACACCTGCGGTGGAGCAGTGTGCACGGTGGCAGCTGCCGAAGGCATCGTCCACATAAGCGTCAGCCAGAGAAGCCAGCTCCTCGCTGAACTCGGGCATATTCTTGGTCTCTTCCTTGCGGAAACGGGTGTTCTGCAGCAGAACGACGTCGCCGTTGTTCATAGCAGCCACAGCAGCCTTTGCGTTCTCGCCCACAACGTTGTCATCGTCGGCAAACACAACGGTCTTGCCCAGCTTTGCGCTCAGAGCCACAGCAACGGGAGCCAGGCTGAACTTAGCCTCGGGGCCGTTCTTGGGCTTGCCCAGATGGCTGCACAGGATGACCTTAGCGCCATCGTTGACCAGCTTCTGGATGGTGGGCAGTGCTGCATTGATGCGGTTCTCGTTGGTGATGACACCGTCCTTCATCGGGACGTTGAAATCGCAGCGGACAAGCACCTTCTTGCCGCAGTAGTTCTGATCGTCGATCGTCTTCTTACCTAAACCCATGGTAAAAACTCCTCTCAAGTTATAATTCTGAACCAGAGTCTCGCTCACAATCGGGGCTTTGCCCCGTACAGTTACTATTATAAACAAAAAATGTGTGTATTGCAAGGATATGAGATAGATAATTGTTTAACAAACATTTGCCGTTGTTGCACGGAAATGTGTCTATTTTGCCCGAAGTGCGGTTTTTTCTGCCCGCAGACGACAGAAATACCGTTTTTCATCACGACAAAAGGGATCCGGAAGCGCCCGCAGGCATTTCCGGATCCCAAATTAAAAAATAGATGCGTTATGCAAAATATTCCTGTGCGCGGCGGGCGGCATCGTTGATGCAGTCCCGCAGCTGGTCCAGCGTATCAAACTTTTTGCTGGGGCTCAGGTAGGCGTAGAACTCCACCACCGGGTCGGTGCCGTACAAGTCGCCGGAAAAGCCCGGGATAAAGGTCTCGCAGGTCACCTTGGTGGCATCGTCGTTCACGGTAGGGCGGCTGCCCAGACCGGTGGCCGAGGGATACCACACCCCGTTGATGCAGGTGCGGGTGATATAAATTCCGCTGCGGGGCATCTGGAAGCCCTGCGGGTACAGCTGGTTGATGGTGGGCACCCCAAGGGTGTGTCCCAGCCCTGCCCCGTGCTGCACCGCAAAGCGGATGGCATAGGGCATCCCCAGCATGGCGTTGGCGGCCGGGATGTCCCCGCCTTCCAGCGCGGTGCGGATGCGGGTAGAGGACACCGGCTTTTCCTCAAACTGCGCCATGGGCACCACCACCACCTCTACCCCAAGGGGGGCGCAGAGGGCGCGCAGCAGCTCCGGGGTACCGGCAGCTTTTGCACCAAAGGTGAAGTTTTCGCCGCAGAACAGCGCCCGGGCGTGGCAGTTTTCCACGATGCCGCGCACGAACTCCTCCGGGCTCAGCGCCTTGATCGCCTCAAAGTCCGGGGTGAGGTAATACTCCACCCCAAGGCTGTGGATCAAGGCGTGCTTATCCTCGGTGGAGAGCAGGCGCTTGCCCTTCATTTTATTTTCCACCGGCAGGCGAAAGGTGAACACCGCCGGGGCTGCATCATGGGCCTTTGCCCACTGCACAGCCCCTTCGATCACCGCCCGGTGGCCGATATGAATGCCGTCAAAGTAGCCCATAGCCACGGCGGTGCCCTTTTCGGGCTGCGCCAGCGGCAGCGGGGCAAACTGAGAAATGATCTGCATGGGTCTTGTTTCCTTTATTGCTCAATTACGTTCCACGAACAGTTTTTCCACCTGGAGCACCCCGCCGGTGATCTTGGCAAGGCCAAGGAACTGCCCGGCGGCGCTGCGCACCCGGTAGCGTCCGTCTGCTGCGGGGTAGCGGCTGGTGGGGCAGCCGTTGTAAAGGTGCTGCTCCACCCATGGCTCCACCACCAGCAGCGGCAGCGGGGTGAACACGCTTTCCACCGGCAGCATCAGAGCCTCCAGCGCGGCGCTTCCCTGCTCCTTTGCGGCAAGGATTTCCTCCAGCGTGTGGGCATCTGCTTCAGTGTACAGACCGGCGGCGGTGCGGCGTAGCGCGCTCATGGTGCCCTTCTGCCCCATGGCGGCGGCAATATCCTCCAGCAGCGTGCGGATGTAGGTGCCCTTGGAGCAGCGCACCGTCAGCACATATTCGTTCTCTGCCGGGCTGCCGCCGTACTCGATGCCGTAAATTTCAATGGGGCGCGCCTTGCGCTCCACGGTCACGCCCTCACGGGCCAGCTTATACAGCGGCTGGCCGTTGATCTTGACCGCCGAGTACATGGGCGGCACCTGCATCTGCGGGCCGATAAACTGCGGCAGCACTGCCAGCAGTTCCTTCTCCCCGGCGGTGACAGGGGCGGTCTCCAGCACTGTGCCGGTGCTATCGCCGGTATCGGTGCGTGCCCCCAGGCGCAGGGTGGCGCGGTAAGCTTTATCGTGGTTCAGCTGCAGGTCCACCGCCTTGCTGGCACCGCCGCAGAACACCGGCAGAACGCCGGTGGCCATGGGGTCCAGCGTACCGCTGTGCCCCAGCTTGCGGGTGCCCAGCACGCCGCGCAGCTTTGCCACCACGTCAAAGCTGGTCCAGTCCATGGGCTTGTCTACGATCAGGATGCCCTGCATCATGCTTCCTCCTGCGGTGCGTCCAACTCGGCTTCCACCTCTGCAAGGATCGCATTTTTGGTGTTTTCAAGGTCGCCCAGCAGCTCACAGCCCGCTGCGCGGGTGTGGCCGCCGCCGCCCAGACGCCGGGCGATGGCACAGGCGTCCACGCCCTTTGCAGTGCGCACGCTGATGCGGTAGCTGCCGCCGGGCTGCTGGCGCAGGGTCAAACCGACCTTGACCCCCTCAATGCTGATGGGCAGACTGGTCAGTTCCTCCAGATCTGCGGGGTCTACCCCGCTCTGCCGGATCTCGTCCCTCGTCAGGTAGATCAGGGCGCAGCGGCCGTCCAGATAGTACTCCAGATGGTTGCGGGCGATGCGCTCGGCCTCCATGCGGGCACGGGGCTTGGTGTCGAAGAGCAGGGTGTTCAGCTCCTCCACATGACAGCCGGCTTCAATCAGCTTTGCCGCCACCGTATGGGTGTTGGCCGTGGTGGAGGAGAACTTGAAGCAGCCGGTGTCGGTGGCAATGCCGGTGTACAGGCAGTCGGCAATGTGGGGGGTGATGGTCACGCCCATTTCCACGATGACCTGATACAGCAGCTCCGCTGCTGCAGCGGCTCCGGCATCCAGAAGGGTAAAATCGGCATAGCCGTTGTTGCCTGCGTGGTGGTCGATGCACAGGTCCACATGGCGCGCATACTGCGGCACACCGTTATTTTCGCCAAACAGCTGCAACCCTGCCACATCCACCGCGATCACAGTGCGGGGCTCGAACTCGCCCTTGAACAGCCGCGGGTTCGTAAAGGCGTAGCGGGACGGAATGGCATCGGAGCAGAGCACCGCTGTTGTTTTTTCCAGCGCTTTGAGCGCATAGTACAGGGCGCTGCCGCAGCCGATGGTGTCACCGTCCGGGTTTTTGTGGCACAGAATCAAAATGTTGTCCGCAGCCAGCAGGCGCTGCGCCATCTGCTGCACATTCAGTTGTTCTGTCATCCAATGATCCATCCTTTCCGCAAAGGCAGTCAGTCCTCGGTCTGTTCGGTATCGGCAGGCTGTGCTTCCTCCTCGCCGTTCACATTCAGGCTGCGCAGCAGCTCGTTGATGTGGGCGGCGTAGGCGGCACCGTCATCCTCCACAAAGATGAAGCGGGGTGCCTTGCGGATGTGCATTTTTTTGCTGACCTCGGTGCGCACATGGCCTGCGGCACGGTTCAGCGCTTCAATGGCGGGCTTGGGGCCGTCTGCACGGCCCATCACGCTTACATACACCTTTGCCACATCCAGATCCGGCGTCACGTCCAGACGGGTGACGGTCAGCAGACCGCCCTCCAGCCGCGGGTCCTTCAGCCGACCGATGATGGCAATGACCTCGCGCTTCATATCCTGCGCAAGACGGCCCATATTTTTCTGAGACATAGTTTTCTCCAAATTCTGTCCGGCAGCTTCCCAAAGCCTTTCCCCAGCCGGGGAAAGGCGGCATTTGTCTGCCAAAACGACGGATGAGGGCGCACGCTCCACACCTGCGAAAGATACGCCCTCATCAGTCTCACTTCGTTCGACAGCTTCCCCCGGACGGGGGAAGCCTTTTCTGCCGGGAAGCTGTTATATATTCGGTTTTTGCTTAGTCGCGGTACTCTTCCATCTTGAAGGCCTCGTACACATCGCCTTCCTTGACGTCCGCAAACTTCTCCAGCGTCACACCGCACTCGTAGCCCTCGGCCACTTCCTTGGCGTCATCCTTGAAGCGCTTCAGGGATGCGATCTCGTCCTCGGCGATGACGATGCCGTCACGCACCACGCGCACCTTGCTGTCGCGGGTGATCTTGCCGCTGGTCACGCGGCAGCCTGCAACGGTGCCCACGTTGGAGATCTTGTACACCTGACGCACCTGCAGTTCGCCCAGAGAGACCTCGCGGAACTTGGGTGCCAGCATACCCTTCATAGCGTCGGTGACATCGTTGATGGCGTCGTAGATGACGCGGTACATACGCATTTCCACCTTGGTGGCAGCGGCTTCTTCCTTAGCCACGTTGTCCGGGCGGACGTTGAAGCCGATGATGATGGCGTTGGAGGCATCGGCCAGATCCACGTCGGACTTGCTGATAGCGCCGACACCGGCGTGGATAACGCGCACGCGCACCTCGTCGTTGGAGATTTTCTCCAAGCTCTGCTTCACAGCCTCGGCAGAGCCCTGCACGTCGGCCTTGACCACGATGGCCAGCTCCTTCATGTCGTTCTGTGCCATCTGGCTGAACAGGTTATCCAGCGTGACCTTCTGGAAGGAGGAGAACTGCTTCTCCTTGGCGGCAGCGATGCGCTGCTCGGCCAGCTCACGGGCCAGACGCTCGTCCTCAACAGCCTCGAACAGGTCGCCTGCCTCGGGCACGGCGGTCAGGCCGGTGATCTCCACAGGGGTGGAGGGTCCGGCATCGGTGAGCAGCTGACCCTTGTCGTTGCGCATGGTACGCACACGGCCCACGGCAGTACCGGCAATGATCACATCACCGGCGTGCAGGGTGCCGTTCTGCACCAGAATGGTGGCGATGGGGCCCTGACCCTTGTCCAGACGAGCCTCGACCACAGCGCCCTTGGCGCGGCGGTTGGGGTTGGCCTTCAGCTCCATGACCTCGGCCTCCAGCGCAACGCGCTCCAGCAGGTCGTTGATGCCCATACCGGTCAGTGCAGACACGGGGATGCAGGCCACATCTCCGCCCCAGTCCTCGGGGATCAGGCCGTACTTGGTCAGGCTCTCCTTCACGCGCTCGGGGTTGGCGGTGGGCTTATCCATCTTGTTGATGGCCACGATCACCTTGACCTCAGCAGCCTTGGCGTGGTTGATGGACTCGATGGTCTGGGGCATGATGCCGTCATCGGCAGCCACGACCAGAATAGCGATATCGGTCATGTTGGCACCGCGGGCACGCATGGAGGTGAAAGCCTCGTGACCCGGGGTGTCCAGGAAGGTGATCTTGCTGTCGTTGATGCGCACCTGATAGGCACCGATGGCCTGCGTAATGCCGCCGGCCTCGCCTGCGGTGACGTTGGTCTTACGGATCGCATCCAGAATACTGGTCTTGCCGTGGTCAACGTGACCCATGACACAGACCACCGGGGGACGCTCCACCAGATCCTCCTGTGCGTCCTCTTCCTGCGTAAACAGACGCTCCTCGATGGTAACGTGCACCTCGTGCTCGACCTTTGCGTGGAACTCCTCTGCCAGCAGAGATGCGGTATCGAAATCGATCACATCGTTGATGGCATGCATCTCGCCCATCTGCATGAACTTGGCAATGACCTTACCGGCCTGCTGCTTCAGGCGGGCAGCCAGCTCGCCCACGGTGATCTCGTCAGGGATCAGCACCTTCAGCTGGGCGTTGCGGGCCTTCTCCAGCTGGATGCGCTGCAGACGCTCGAACTCGGTCTCGCGCTTGCCCTTCTGGAACTGCTGGCGCTGGCGCTGACCGCGCTGGGTGAACTTCTGCTTGTTGCCCTGCGGGGTGGGCTTGCGGCGGTTCTCGGTGTTCTTGGTGGAAGCCAGATCATCGTAACGGGCATCGAAGCGGTCCACGTTCATATCCACAGTGCGGGTATCCACGGTGACCTGATTGTCCTCGCGGCGGACAGAAACTGCCTGTGCGGGGGCAGCGGTGGCCTTTGCGCCGGTCTCGCGTGCCAGCTCGCTGAAGGAAACGGTCTTTTCCTCGCGCTTCTTGTGCTGCTCGGGCTTCTTGTCGCCGTGCTTGCCGTTGTTATTATTATTGTTTGCCTTGGGCTGCTCGGCCTTTGCGGCGGGCTGCTGGGGCTTTTTGTCAGCCTTGGGAGCCTCGGGCTTCTTTTCAGCCTTCTGGTCAGCCTTCTTCTCGGCCTTGGGCTCCTCCTTGGGAGCCTTGGCGCTGTTCAGAAACTCGTCCAGATTCGCCACGCTGTTATCCTTGCTGAACTTCTCCAGCAGGTAGTTCAGCTCGTTCTCCTCCAGATTGGAGCTGTTCTTCTTGCCGGTGCTGCCCATAGCGGCCAGCTCGTCCAGCACCTTCTTTGCAGAAAGGTTCAGATCCTTTGCAAAGTCACTCACTTTATATTTTACGATCATTCGCTCATATCCTCCTCATTTTTGATTGCTCCGCAGTCCGACAGGCGGTCGAAGCAGAGCTTTGCGAGGTTGCGGTCGGTCACCGCGTAAACAGCCACGGGCTTGCGGCTGATATCGGCCAGCTTATCCTGCGTCAGCGGCATGGTGAACACGTCCACTAAGTCGCCCACGGCGTAGTTCAGGCGCTGCAGGGTCTTGGGGCTGATGTCCGATGCGGTCATCACCAGCCATGCCTTGCTTTTTACGCAGGCTTCCTCCACGGCGTCAAAGCCCATGGTCAGCGCACCGGCCTTGCGGCACAGGCTCACGGCCTGATACAGTGCCTCCTCCGGGGGCAGCTTGGGTTTTGCGGGGGCGTTATTCTTTTTTGCCATCGGCTGCTGCCTCCTTTGCGGCTGCGGCTAGCTGTACAGCCAGCGCGTCGTATACCTCGGCGGGGACCGGCTGCTCAAAGCAGCGCTCCAGCGCCTTTTTCTTCTTTGCCTTGGTCAGGCAGTCCGGGTTCGGGCAGAGATATGCGCCGCGCCCCGGCTTTTTGCCTACCAGATCAATGCTGATCTCCCCGCTGGGTGCGCGCACAACGCGCACCAGTTCCTTTTTGGGGCGGCTGGTCATGCAGCCGATGCACTGGCGAGCAGGGATCTTTTTTTGTGCCATCCGGTTTCCCTCCTTCGGCAGATGATGCCGGGCTTATTCAGCGTCTGCTGCGTCCTTCTTGGGCTCCTCGTCCTCGCCGTAGTAGCCGCTCTCGGGACGGATATCAATGTTGTAGCCGGTCAGGCGAGCGCACAGGCGGGCATTCTGACCCTTGTTGCCGATGGCCAGACTCAGCTGCTGGTCGGGCACGGTGACGCGGCAGGAGCGGGTCTCGCCGGGCAGCAGCTCCACCTTGACCACCTTGGCGGGGCTCAGGGCTGCGGAGATGAACTCAGAGATATCCTCGCTCCACTTCACGATGTCGATCTTCTCGCCGCCCAGCTTTTCCACAACAGCGGCCACGCGGGCGCCGTGCTCGCCGATGCAGGCAGAAACAGGGTTGACGTTGGGGTCCTTGGACCAGACAGCCATCTTGGTGCGGGCACCGGCCTCGCGGCTGATGGCCTTTACCTCCACAGTGCCGTCAAAGATCTCGGGCACTTCCAACTCAAACAGGCGCTTGACAAGGCCGGGATGGGTGCGGCTGATCATCACGCGGGGGCCGCGCTCGGTGCTGACCACATCCACAATGTAGACCTGCAGGGTCTCGCCCTCGGTGTACACCTCGCCGGGCACCTGCTCGTTGCGGGGCAGAACAGCCTCGCCGCCCTTGCCCAGATCCAGCGCTACGATGCCCTTCTCGGTATCCACGCGGGTAACGGTGGCCTGCACGATATCATGTGCGCGGGACTGGATCTCGCTGAGCTGCTGGTTGCGCTCGGCCTCGCGGATGCCCTGACGGATAACGTGCTTTGCAGTCTGGGCGGCAATGCGGCCGAAATCGCGGGTCTTGAGCGGGGTGATGATGCGGTCGCCCACCTCGTAGCTGCTGCGGATCTTGCGTGCCTCAGTCACGCCGATCTCAGCGTGCTCGTCGTACCAGTCCTCGTCTGCCACGATGTCCTGGATCAGCGCCACATCAAAGCGGCCGGTGTCGGGATCGATGTCCACACGGATGTGATCCTCCTCGACCTCGTAGTTCTTCTTGACGGCAATGATGATAGCCGCCTTGATCTTTTCGATCAGGTACTCTGCGGTGATGCCGCGCTCATGCTCCAGCATGGAGAGCGCTTCAAAAAAATCCTTATTCGCTGCTGTCATTTTTCGGGTTCCTCCTATATATTTTGTTCTCTTTTCTCCATCAGAGTCGGTACTTCTCAGTTGAACAGATCCTCGTCGTCGCACAGCTGCACGCCGGAGGCTGCGTTCACCTCAAAGGTCACGGGGCCGTTCTCGGTCTCCAGCGTCACAGTGCTGCCCTCGCGGCCGGTCAGGATGCCGGACAGTTCCCGCACGCCGTCAGCGTTGGGGCGGATCAGCTTTGCACGCACCTTCTGGCCCTTGAGTGCCTCGTAGTGCTCCGGGCGGGTCAGCTTGCGGCCAAGGCCGGGGCTGCCCACCTCCAGATAATAGC
>CAKTAT010000061.1:0-11285 GCA_934532365.1 uncultured Faecalibacterium sp.
CTGATCACCGAGGCCTTTGCAGGCCAGCAGGTGGTGCTGATCGAGAACGAGTTCGGCGAGATCGGCATTGACGGCGGCTTTTTGAAGGAAAGCGGCATCCAGATCAACGAGCTGAACGCCGGCTGCATCTGCTGCTCTCTGGTGGGCGATTTCCGCACCGCTCTGCAGCAGGTGGTGGAGCAGTACCACCCCGACCGCATCGTCATCGAGCCCTCGGGCGTTGGCAAGCTGAGCGATGTGACCCGCGCCGTGGAGGGCGTGGCGGAGCATCTGGACGTGCAGCTGAACAGCTTTGTCACCGTAGCCGATGTGAACAAGGTCAAGATGTATATGAAGAACTTCGGCGAGTTCTACGATGACCAGATCAGCCATGCAAGCTGCATCCTGCTCAGCCGCACCCAGACCGCCAGCGAGGAAAAGATCGCCGCTGCCGTGGCAATGCTGCGGGAAAAGAACCCCACCGCCACCATCGTGACCACCGCATGGGACCACCTGACCGGTGAGCAGATCCTCAAGGCCATGTCCACCAAGGACGACTTCAAGGCCGAGCTGATCGCCATGGCTGCCAAGGCAAACGAGGAGCACGCCCACGAGGACGAGGAAGAAGAGCACGAGCATCACCATCATCACTACGATGAGAACGGTGTGTGCAGCTGCGGCCATCATCATGACCATGATGACGATGACGAGGACGAGGATGAGCACGAGCATCATCACCACGACCACGACGAGCATGATCACGATCACGATGACCATTGCTGCTGCGGCCACCACCACGATCATGACCATGACGAGGATGATGACGAGCACGAGCATGAGCATCACCACCATGACCATGACGAGCATGACCACGACCATGATCATGAAGAGCACGAGCATCATCACGACCATGACGGTCATTGCTGCTGCGGTCATCATCATCACGACCACCACGCCGATGAGGTGTTCACCAGCTGGGGCGTGGAGACTGCCCGTAAGTTCACCAAGGCCGAGGTGGAACACGCCCTCACCGAGCTGGATACCGGCAATTACGGCATGATCCTGCGCAGCAAGGGCATCGTGGACGGCGGCGCAGACGGCTGGCTGGAGTTCGACTATGTGCCCGGCGAGTGGGAAGTGCGCAGCCGCAGCGCAGACGTGGGCGGCAAGCTGGTGGTCATCGGCTCCAAGCTGAACGAGACCGCCATCGCCCAGCTGTTCGGCTGCTGAGAACCCCATTATTGAGAGAAGGAGCAACCATTTATTATGGCAAAAGAGATCCCGGTCTACCTGTTTGTGGGCTTTCTGGAAAGCGGCAAGACCAAGTTTATTCAGGAGACCTTTGAAGACCCCAATTTCGACTCCGGCGACAAGACCCTGCTGCTGGTCTGCGAGGAGGGCGAAGAGGAATACAACGAGAAGAAGTTCGCCTTCCCCGGCGTGACCGTGAAGGTGCTGGAGGATAAGTCCGAGCTGAACCCCCAGAACCTTGCAAAGCTGGGCAAGGAAGCGGACGCAGGCCGCGTGGTCATCGAGTACAACGGCATGTGGCTGCTGCAGGATCTGGCCGAGGCCCTGCCCGAAAACTGGCTGGTGTACCAGTGCATCGCCACTGCCGACGGCACCACCGCCCTGACCTACGCCCGCGACAATTCCATGCGCAGCCTGATGCTGGACAAGATCGCCCGCAGCGAGCTGATCGTGTTCAACCGCGCCGAGGCTGTGAACAACGACGACGCCCGGCAGGAGCTGCACAAGCTGGTGCGGCAGGCCTCCCGCAAGTGCGATATCGCCTATGAGTTCAAGGATGGCAGCGTAGCCTACGATGACATCCCCGACCCGCTGCCCTTTGATATCAACGCCGACCCCATCGACATCCCGGATGATGACTTCGGCATCTGGTATATGGACTGTCAGGACGAGCCCCAGAAGTACACCGGCAAGACGGTGCGTTTTCTGGCACAGGTCTGCCAGACCAACCGCGCCGGCAAAAACAGCTTTGTGCCCGGCCGCTTTGCCATGACCTGCTGCGTGCAGGATATCCAGTTTGTGGGCTTCCCCTGCAGCTACGATGGCTACAAGGCGCTGGAGCAGCGCGCATGGGTGCGGGTGACCGCCAAGGTGGGGTACAAATTCCACAACATCTACCGGGGCAAGGGCCCGGTGCTGACCGCCGTGTCGGTGGAGCCCGCCGAAAAGCCCCTGGAAGAGGTCGTAACGTTCTCTTAACGTTTCTTTATAACAAGGAGGTTCTGGTATGAAAACTCTGTTCCGTATTCTTGGCACGGCTGCTGCCGTGGCCGTCACCGGCGCTGCCATCGTGGTGCTGGACAAGATCCTGAACCAGAAGGACCCGCTCCATGTGGAGGAGGTCGAGTTCCCGGAGGACGCCGAAAAGGACGCCGAGGAGGCCGAAAAGACCGCCGAAGCCTACGCAGAGGCCGAGGCCAAGGAAGAGGCAAAGACTGCCGATGCCGCCGCAGAAGCCGCCGACACTGCCGCTGAGGAAGCCGCACCGGAAGCCCCCGCTGAGGACGCACCCCAGACCCAGCCGGAACCCGCCGCCGAGCGCCCGGTGTACGACCCCGAAGCCCCGAACGCCAACCCCGTGGAGGCCGGCCCCGCCGTTGCCCCCAAGGACGAGAGCGGCAAGTTCGATGCCACCAAGATCGCCGATGCCAACGATTTCGGCGACTGGGAGGAGCAGGGCTGCAAGGGCTGAGCCCCGGACAGAACCAAAGCATGACAAAGCACCCCGGAAGCGCCGCAGCGCTTCCGGGGTGCTTTTGCTTTTACAGGCCGTTCTGCAATTCTTTATCGGACAACTGCAATATCCGAGTGGTTCAGCACCTGCTCGGTAAAGTCGATGCCGATACCCGGGGTCTCCGGGGCGGTGAAGTAGCCGTTCACCGGCTGAACGACCGGCGTGACCAGCTGGGTGTACTCGTCCAGCAGGGTCTTTTGGTGATGCTCGTGGATGATAAAGTTGGGGATGGCGGTCTCGGCGTGAACAGCAGCCATCTCGGCAATGCCGGTACCGGCGGTGTGCGCCTGCACGGTGATGTCGTACACATGGGCGGCGGCAGCGATCTTCAAGAACTCGGTCAGACCGCCGCAGCTGCCGATATCGGGCTGAATGACATCCAGCGCACGCTTTTCGATGAAGGGACGGTAGCCCCAGCGGCTGTAGATGCGCTCACCGGCTGCCAGCGGGATGGTGGTCTTGTCCTTGACGGCAAGGGTCAGCTCCGGGTTCAGCGGGGTGTTGACCTCCTCATAGAAGTAGATGTTATAGGGCTCCAGCGCCTGCGCAAACTGGATGGCAGCACCGGTGTCGGTGTTGGCGTGGTTCTCGATGATGATATCCACGTCCGGGCCCACCGCCTCGCGGATGGCGGCAACGCGGGCAATGCCCAGCCGCAGCGTCTGCTGGGAGAGACGCCCGGTCAGCCCCTCGTGCACCAGCTGTCCCTCGGCATTGTGTGCCAGCACGTCCACCTTGATGGCGTCGTAGCCGTCCTCCACGGCGCGGCGGGCTTCCTCGGCGTACTGCTCCACCGAGGTCAGCACCAAGCGCCCCGGGTGGTTCCAGCCAAACTGGGTCTGGCTGGCGTAGGCACGCACCTTTTCGCGGGTCTTGCCGCCCAGCAGCTGGTACAGCGGCACGCCCAGTGCCTTGGCCTTGATATCCCACAGCGCAATGTCAATGGCGCTGATGCCGGAGAACACCACCGTGCCGCCGCCCTGTCCCCAGAAGGTGTGCTTGAAAAAGTCCTCCCAGATGGCCTCGGTGCGGAACGGGTCTTTGCCGATGATGCGGGCAGCCAGTTCCTTGACCATGGCAGCACCGGCGGCACCGCCCACGCCGTAGGCAAGACCCACCTCGCCTACGCCGTAAATGCCCTCGTCGGTATCCACCCGCACCAGAATGGGACGCTGCCCGGTGGTGGGCCGCTTGTGGACGTGATAGATCGTGACCTGTGTGATCTTCATAAGGCAGTTTCTCCTTTAAATCGTGTACTGGTCGGGCTGGGGCTCGTCCTTGTGGTGCACCACCCGGTCCAGAATTTTTTGTTCGTAGTATGCAAAGGACTGATCCCGCTCCCGGGGGCGTGCCAGCTCGATGGGCTGATCCATGGTGATCTCGCCCTCCTCGATCAGGATGACCCGGTCGGCCAGATACACAGCCTCGCCCACATCGTGGGTGACCAGCAGGGCGGTAATGCCTTTTTCTGCCCACAGCCGCTCGATCAAAGTCTGCATCTCCATGCGGGTCAGCGCATCCAGCGCGCCCAGCGGCTCGTCCAGCAGCAGGATCTTGGGGTCGGAAGCCAGTGCGCGCGCCAGCGCCACACGCTGCTTCTGCCCGCCGGAAAGGATGCCCGGGAACTCATCTGCCCGGTCGGCAAGGCCTACCAGCCGCAGCGCATCCAGCGCGGCGGCGCGGCTGTGGTCAGAGGCAAACAGCGCCACGTTTTCCCAAATGCGTTTCCACGGCAGCAGACGCGGCTCCTGAAACAGGAACTTGACCGGCGTATCGGCGGCCTTGACCTGCTGCCCATCGATCTCCACAGTGCCGGAGGTGGGGGCATCCAGCTGGGAGATGATGCGCAGCAGGGTGCTTTTGCCGCAGCCGGAGCGCCCTACGATGGCAATAAATTCGCCGGGGGCTACGGTCAGGTCGACACCTTTGAGTACCTTATGGTCTCCGAACTGCTTGGTGATGCCGCGCAGCGCAAGGCGCGGTGTATTTGTTGCGGCCATGGTCAGCCCCTCCCTTCTTTGCGCCAGACCAGCAGCTTGCGCTCCAGAAGCGAAGCCAGCTGATCCGACAGCACACCCAGAATACCGTACAGGATCACGCCCAGCACGATGACATCCATCAGCATATATTCGCGGGCGTTGGTGACCATGTAGCCGATGCCGGATTTTGCGGCCACCGTCTCGGCCACGATCAGGGTGACCCACATCCGCCCCAGCGACTGGCGCAGACCCACCAGAATGGACGGGAACGCACCGGGAAAGATGACGTGCCGGAACAGCGCAAAGCCGCGCAGGCCGTAGGCCTTTGCCATTTCCAGCAGGGAGGCGTCAATGTAGCGGATGCCGTGGAAGGTGTTGAGGTAGATGGAGAAAAAGGTGCCAATGGCCACCAGCACGATCTTGGTGGCCTCGCCGATGCCCAGCCACACGAGGATGAGGGGCATCATGGCAAGGTAGGGCACATTGCGCACCATCTGCACCGGGGTGTTCAGCAACTTTTCTGCCGTGGGCGAAAGGCCGTTGACCACACCCAGCACAAAGCCGATGCTGCCGCCCAGCGCCAGACCCGCAAAGGCACGCACGGTGCTGATGCGGATATTTTCCAGCAGGGTGCCGTTGCGCAGCAGGCGAAGAAAAGCCTTCCACACGGCGGCAGGGGAGGGGATCAGGCTTGCACCGGTGGCGTGCAGGGTGGCCAGTGTCCACACCGCCAGCAGCGCCACCGGCACCACAAAGGGCAGGATACGGTTCAGCAGCTTGCGATCCATGGAAAAGCCTCCTCAGTACTGGGGCAGGGCGGCAAGCTCTGCATCAAAGGAATGGTCGAACAGCGGGGTCACATCGATGGGGGAAGCGAACACCCCCAGCTTATAGAAGGTATCGGCAATATCCTGCTCGGAGGCGATGGTCTCGTCGCTGACGGGGCGCACGCTCAGATGGGTCTGGGCTTCCTCCTCGGTAAAGCGCTCCAGCACATCGTCCTTGTCCTCGCCGGTCAGGTCGGCGTAGAATTTGGCATACGCCTCGGGGTTCTGGCGTGCCCACTCGGCGGCTTCGTTGTAGCGGCTCAGCCAGTCCACAAGGGCGGCGTGGGCGGCGGCATCCGCAATGGAGTCCGGGGTGGCGTACCAGTAGTAGTCGCCGCTGAGGATGTCGGCGGCAGAGCGCAGGGTGGTGCAGCCCTTGGCCTTTGCGGTGCGGATGGCGTTGCCGTAGCTGGCAAGGGCGTCCACCTCACCGGTCAGCACAGCGGACAGGCCGTCCGAGGTGGTCAGGGCAACGGCGTCGATGTCCGTCCATTCCAGCCCGGCTTCCTCCAGCATCTTTTCCAGGAAGTAATGGGCGGTGGTGTTCTTGACGTAGCCCACGGTCTTGCCCTTCAGCTGTGCTACCTCGGTCAGGGTCGAGCCCGCCGGGATGATCAGTTCCTGATCCAGCGTGTGCATCCGGCGCACGCCGATGATCTTGAAGTTGCCGCCGTTGGCTGCCTGACTGGCTGCAAGGGGCGGGATCTGACTGCCGGTGCCCAGATCGATCTGCCCGGCGGCCAGCGCCTCCATGACCAGATTGCCGCCCTGCAGCACGGTGAAATCCACCTTGTAGGGGGTATCGTCCAGCCCTGCGGCCTGCACAAGGCCATGACCGTTGGAGGCAGAGGCCGCTGCAATGCGCAGCGTCACGCCGGAAAGGTCGCTGCCGGAGGCAGATGCGCTGCCCGAGGCAGCCGGTGCAGCGGAGGAAGCAGCGGAGGACGCACCGCCGCAGGCGGTCAGGGCGGCGGCAGCAGCGGCTGCGCCCAGAACGGAAAGGAACTGACGGCGGGAAATACGGTTTTTCATTTTACTTGTCCTCCTCGGGCTTATAATCTTTGGGTGCAGTGGCCGGGTCCAGCTCGTACTTGCTCTTGGGCAGGTCGGCGGTCAGCAGCCGCTTGTAGTAGGAGCCGGTGGTGTACAGCGCACCGGCGGGGTTATGGCAGAGCACGCGGTCCTTGACGATAAGGTAGGTGACCGGCGCTTTGGAGTGCTTGATAAACAAAGTATCGTGGCCTACGCACAGACCCATGATGATGTTCAGGTCGGTGCCGGCCTTGTTCAGGATCTCGGCCTGCAGCACCGGGTTGCAGAAGGCTTCAAATTTGCCGGGCTGTAGCTTGCCCTCCTCCGGGATGCCGATCTCGGTCTTATCGTGGGAGCCCACCTTGCAGGCTACGCCGTAGACCTCGATGCCCTTGGCGCGGGCCACCTTGGCAAAGGCGTTGCACTCGTTCAGCAGGCCGATGCAGGTGGCTACGCCCACCTTTTTGTAGCCCATGCGCTTGATGAACAGCAGCGTCTCCTCCACGCGGGTGGCGCGGCCGTAAAATTCGCCCTCAATGCTGGCAGCGGTCAACGCGATCTTGCGGTCGGTGCGGCTGTGCTGATAGTGGTGCAGGGTCTTTTCCACAAGCTCGATGTCGCCGGTGCTGGTCAGGCACTCCTTGGGGTAGGCCTTCAGGTGGTTGGCGCAGTTGCCCACCGCGCAGTTTGCGCAGCTGAAATTGCAGGTCTTGATCTCGTCACTCATAATTACTTTCCCTCTCTTGGATCCTTCTCTTTTCCGGTGTGCCTGCCGCATTGCAGGCAACAAAAAACCGGGGGCTTTTTTTACAAAGCTCCCGGGCGAAAACAAACTGACCTTTTGCCGAAACGGGACGATATTATCCCCGTCTCAGCCTTTCTGCGGGCACAGCGGCAAAGCCCTGTGCCCGGTCAGCGCATTGCGCCCGGGAGCAGGACATTCGTCCACATCGAAAATTCTGCCGCAGCAGAGCACCAAAATACTTATGCATGGCAGAACGCCCCTTTCGTTAAGAACTAACCAACAAGGAAGATTGGTTAGTAAATTCAATGGCCGCAGTATACCACACACAAACGGGGGTGTCAACCCTTTTTGCCGTTTTTTCCCGGCACGGCGCAGCCGCCTGCACCGTTTATTGACAAAACGCGCGCCGCATCGTATACTTCAGAAAAAAGTGCGATGCAAGCCGTAAGCACAAAGGGGAACTGCTATGAGCGAATTTTCACACCTGAAAAACAAACTGCTGGCCGAGCAGGTGGAGGACCAGATCTACCATTATATTCTGGACGAGGCGCTGGAGCCGGGGGCAAAGCTGCCCAACGAGTTTGCGCTGGGCGAAAGGTTCCGGGTGGGGCGCAGCACCATCCGCGAGGCGGTAAAGCTGCTGTCCAGCAAGGGCATCGTGGAGGTGCGGCAGGGCTCCGGCACCTATGTGGTGACCACGGTGAAGGGGCTTTCCGACCCGCTGAACCTGCGCAGCGTGCAGGACAAGAACGCGCTGGCCTTTGATCTGGTGAACGTGCGTCTGCTGCTGGAGCCGGGCATTGCGGAGATGGCGGCGCAGAACGCCACCCCGGAGGACATCGAGCGGCTGCGGCGGCTCTGCGAGCGGGTGGAGACCAAGATCCACGCGGGCGACCGCTACATCGAGGATGACATCGCCTTTCACACCTGCATCGCCGAGAGCAGCAAGAATCTGGTGGTGGGGCAGCTGATCCCGGTCATCGACACGGCGGTGATGATGTTCGTGAACGTCACCCACAAAAAGCTGATCGATGAGACCATCATGACCCACCGCATGATCACCGAAGCCATTGCCAACCATGACCCCATCGGCGCAAAGGCTGCCATGGTGATGCACCTGAACTTCAACCGCAGCTATATCAAAAAGGTCTACGATGGCGAGGACCCGGATGACGGCACCATCGGCATGGCGGCGTATGTCAATGGATAAGAAAGAGAACTAGACCCTCTCAGTCATCGCTGCGCGATGCCAGCTCCCCCGAAAGGGGGAGCTTTTTTGCGTGGCGGCAAGGTTCTTCATTGTGTCTAACACTTTAGCAACGAACGTAATGGCTTGGCTCCCCCTTCGGGGGAGCTGGCGCGGGAGCGCCTGAGAGGGTTCTGTCCAAAATCATCAGACAACTTTTTCTCCGCATTTTTGCCAAAAGCCGCTTTGATGGCTGATTTTGGGCAAAATTCGCCCGGATTTGGGCAGAGTGCATGATGTATCCCAGAGTTTTTGCACAAAAAGTAGGACATACCCGTGACAACTTGCAAAGAGACGTCTGCGGATTTACAATAAAATCACAAAAGGTCCTACGGAAAAAAGGACGAAAGCAAGCAGTATTTGGAGGTAATGAATATGGAGTTGCGCTCACAGGAAGTCCGCACTTTAGCACCCGAGAATGACCCGCTGAAGATGGGTATGGGCTGGAAGGTCGAGGACCTTTCCAAGCCCCAGATCATGGTGGAAAGCACCTTCGGCGACAGCCACCCCGGCAGCGCCCATCTGGATCAGTTCGTCAAGGAGGCCGTGCAGGCGGTCAACGACAACGGCGGCAAGGCTGCCCGCTATTTTGCCACTGATATGTGCGACGGCATCGCACAGGGTCATGACGGCATCAACTACTCTCTGCCCCACCGTGACGCCATCGTGAATCTGGTGGAAGCACAGGCAAACGCCAGCGTCTACGACGGCGGCGTGTTCATCGCCAGCTGCGACAAATCCGTGCCCGCCATGCTGATGAGCATCGGCCGTCTGAAGGACATGAGCGCCATCGTGGTCACCGGCGGCGTCATGGAAGCCCACACCCTGCCCAAGGAGTATGTGGTCAACGACCCCGCCTGCGCCATCAACGAGTTGCTGACCCTGGAGCAGATCGGCAAGTTTGACGCATGGGAAAAGACCGGCGTCATCCCCAACAGCCAGCTGGACTACTACAAGCACAACGCCTGCCCCAGCTGCGGTGCCTGCTCCTTTATGGGCACCGCCTCCACTATGCAGATCATGGCAGAAGCACTGGGTCTGATGCTGCCGGGCACCGCCCTGATGCCCGCCACTGCTCCGGAGCTGAAGCAGGCCGCCTACGATGCCGGCAAGCAGCTGATGGAGCTGGTCAAGAAGGGCATCACCGCCAAGGACATCGTGACCAAGAAGAGCTTTGAGAACGCCATCATGGTGCACGCAGCCATTTCCGGCTCTACCAACGCCACCATGCACCTGCCCGCCATCGCCCACGAGTTCGGCATTGAGATCGACGCCGACACCTTTGACCGGATGCACCGCGGCGCACATTACCTGCTGAACATCCGTCCCTCCGGCGACTGGCCCGCACAGTACTTCTACTATGCAGGCGGCGTGCCCCGCGTGATGGAGGAGATCAAGTCCATGCTGCATCTGGACGTGATGACCGTCACCGGCAAGACGCTGGGCGAGAATCTGGAGGAGCTGAAGAAGAACGGCTTCTACCAGCACTGCGACGCCATTCTGGCCGAAAAGACCGCCGGTTTTGCCCGCCCGGTCAGCCGCGAGGACATCATCCACAGCTTTGATAACGCCAAGGGCACCGACGGCAGCATCGCCATCCTGAAGGGCAACCTTGCCCCGGAAGGCTGCGTCATCAAGCACACCGCCTGCCCCAAGAATATGTTTGAAGCCACCCTGCGCGCCAAGCCCTACGACAGCGAGGAGGCGTGCATCGCCGCTGTGCTGCACGGTGAGGTGAAGCCCGGTGACGCCATCTTTATCCGCTACGAGGGCCCGCGCGGCAGCGGTATGCCCGAGATGTTCTACACCGGCGAAGCCATCTGCGCCGACCCGAAGCTGGCTTCCAGCGTAGCCCTGATCACCGACGGCCGCTTCTCCGGCGCAAGCCGCGGCCCGGTCATCGGCCATGTCAGCCCGGAGGCTGCGGTGGGCGGCCCCATCGCACTGGTGGAGCCCGATGACCTGATCCAGATCGACGTGCATAACCGCAAGCTGGCCATCGTGGGCGTGAAGGGCGAGCCCAAGACCCCCGAAGAGATGGACGCCATCCTCGCCGAGCGCCGCGCCAACTGGAAGCCCAAGGCTCCCAAGTACACCAAGGGTCTGCTGAAGCTCTACTCTCAGCACGCCGTCAGCCCCATGAAGGGCGCATACATGGAGTAAACCACTCCGCATAAATAACAAAAAGTAAACCGTCCGGCGGGTTTTGCCGGACGGCTTGGATAAGTGCAACCAAAAATCACGAAACGGAGGAAATTTCTATGACAGCAGTTGCAACGCCCGATGCGGCACGGCTGGTTTTTGCTGCCGTGGCAGGCCTGATCCTATTGCTCATCCTTATCATCAAGTTCAAGGTACACGCCATGATCTCCATCCTGATCGGTGCGGTGGGCATCGGCCTGATGGCCGGTATGCCCCTGTCCGACATCATCGGCTCGGTGAACGAGGGTATCGGCAACACCTTGAAGGGCATCGCCCTTCTGGTGGGTCTGGGCTCCATGTTCGGTGCCATTCTGGAAGAATCCGGCGGCGCGCAGACGCTGGCTGTGACCATGGTGCGGAAGTTCGGTGACGAAAAGGCCGCGTGGGCACTGGGCATTACGGGTCTGGTGGTGGCCATGCCGGTGTTCTTCGATGCCGGTCTGATCATCCTCATCCCGCTGGCCTTCTCTCTGGCAAAGCGCACCAAGCGCTCTGTGCTGTACTACGTCAT
>CAKTAT010000062.1:0-10885 GCA_934532365.1 uncultured Faecalibacterium sp.
ATTGGGGATTTGCATAGTGGTAGTGCGGTAGACTCTGACTCTACTTGTGGGAGTTCGATTCTCTCATCCCCAACCAGTTACCGCAGCCGAATAAGCTGCGGTATTTTCGGGGCATAGCGCAGTTGGTAGCGCGCCTCGTTCGGGACGAGGAGGCCGTGGGTTCAAATCCCGCTGCTCCGACCAAAAAAGCAGACACACATTTGTGTGTCTGCTTTTTTATTTTTGCGCGAACAGGCTGTAAAAAGTAGCTCAGAAACGCCTGCGGGCGTTTCTGAGCTACTTGTTCACGGTCGGGAATCGATAGCGCTTTACAAATGAAAAAACGGCCGCTGCACAAAACGCTGTGCAGCGGCCGTTGCGGTT
Source organism: uncultured Faecalibacterium sp. (assembly GCA_934532365.1). Taxonomy (GTDB): domain Bacteria; phylum Bacillota; class Clostridia; order Oscillospirales; family Ruminococcaceae; genus Faecalibacterium. Next base: position 364 of record CAKTAT010000062.1, read on the forward strand.
ATTATATCGTTTCCAGCAGTGCGGGCAGCTGGGCAAGGTCGTCGATGACGTAGGGACTGGCCTTTTCCAGCCGGGCGCGGGACTGGTGCCCGCCGGTGTACAGCACACAAGTCGCACCAATGGCCGCAGCCACCGCGGCATCGTGGTCGGTGTCGCCGACCATCACGCAAGCCGCCGGGTCGATGCCGGTGCGGCGCAGATAGTCGGTGCCAAGCTGTACCTTGCTTACGCCGTAAATGTCCGCAAGGCCGAGCAACTCGGTAAAAAAGCCTTGCAGACCCCGGGCGGATACCTGCTCGATCAGGTAATCACGGCGGGAGGCGGAAAGCACAGCCTGCTGCCAGCCCATGCGGGCCAGCGTTTGCAGGGTGTCAACGGCGTGTGCCGTTACAGCGCAGCCGGGCACACCGGCGTTGTAGTGCTCCATAAAGCGTGCGGCAAGTTCCGGGTAGGGGTGCCGCGCAAAGTCGAACCCGGCGCAGCGGTAGTAGTCCTCGATGGGAAAGCCGAACAGCTCCCGGTAGGCCGCCAGATCGTACCGCTGGGGGTAGCCATGGGTCTCCAGCATCCAGTTCAGGCAGCTGTGGGTAAAATCCACATCGTCCATCAGGGTACCGTTCCAGTCCCAGAAGATCATACCGTTTGGCTGCATGGAAACCTCCTTGCGTTATTCCGTCGCAAATACCTTGCGCAGTGCGGCGTTGCTCTCGATCAGCTTTACCAGCACAACGCCCAGCACCGTGCAGCTGATCAGCTCGCCGATGCCCACCGAGATGCCGTTGGTGATGCAGGCCAGCCAGATGGGTGCGCTGGACGTGGGGTCCGGGAACATCACGGCGATCTCAATGCCGATGATCACCGCGTTGAACAGCACCGGGGGCAGGCTGGCGGCAATGGCCAGACCCTTGAAGCGCACATTGCGCAGCTTATAGGTGACAAGGCAGGCCAGCAGGGTGGCCAGTGTGCCAAAGATCACATCCACGATGGTGGAGCCCAGCAGGTTTGCAAGGAAGCAGCCCAGCACAACACCCACGATGTACTCGGCACCGAACACGGGCAGCAGGCACAGAGCCTCGGCCACGCGCACCTGCACAGCACCATAGGAGAGGGGTTGCAGTGCCAGACACAGCACCACATAGATGGCTGCCACTACACCGCAGTGCACCAGCTTACGGACGGAAGAATTCTGATTCATGATAATACTCCAGCGGTTTGATTTTGACCGCACAGGAACCGCCAGCTCCTGTGGGTTTTGCCCGGCACCGCTCGAGTGGCACCGGGGAGCCTAAAATCCTAAGTTGCTCTTTGAGGATACTGTACAAAAAAGCACAGCAGTAGGGAGTATATCACAAAATCGGACGGAATGCAATGGCACAGGAATACAAAAATGGCTGCTGCACATTGTTTTGTGCAGCAGCCATTTTGAAATTACCCTCTGGGGTGGCCGGTGTACACCAGCGCCACGGTATCGGGGCCGGTGTTGGCAGAGACCACACCGCCCAGCTCGAACACGGCCAGCGGCGGCTTGCCAAAGGCCTTGCGGCAAGCCTTTTCCAGATCCTCTGCCTGCGGGATGTTGGTGTGGCCGATCATATACTCAAAATCCTCCACATCCCCGGCACACTTTTGGCACAGATCTACCATGGCGGGCACGACTTTATCATCGCCGCGCACCTTGGCCTCCACCTTGGTCTTGCCATCGATCAGGGTAATGATGGGGCGGATGCCCATCAGCTCGCCCATGACGGCGGCGGCGGCAGAGATGCGGCCGCTCTTTTTCATCTGCTTCAGGCTGTAGGGCCCCAGCACGATCTCCATGCAGTTCATCTGCTGCTCAAACTCGTGGATGACGTGGCGGATCTCTGCGCCGTTCTGCAGCTTGCGTGCCATCTCGCACAGATACCAGCCGAACACCATAGAGTAGGTGTGGGGGTCCAGCAGATGGATGTTCAAATGGTGCTCCGGGCGCTCCTCCCGCAGCATCCCCTGTGCCATCAGGGCGTTGTTGTAGGTGGAAGAGCCGGATTTGTTGATGGGCACATGGATGACATCGGTATAGCCCTCGTCCACATACTGGCAGTATTTCTCACAGAACTGGATAGGCGTGATGGCGGCGGTAGAGGGCACACCCTTTGCCGCACGCATCTTATCGTAAAACTCGGTGTTGGTGCAGTCCACACGCTCAACGTAGTCCACATCATCCAGCAGGATGTGGAAGCTCATGATATCAATGCCGTACTTTTCGGCCATCTCCTGCGGGATATCGCAGGAGGAATCGGTCAGGATCGCGATCTTGCTCATAGTATCCCTCATTTCCATTCATAATCTCGTAGGTGGCCGTGATCCAGCAGCTCCGGGAAATCCCACTGCCGCAGCACCTCATACACCCCCACCGCCACGCTGTTGGAAAGGTTCAGGCTGCGGCAGGTGTCCCGCATGGGCATCCGGATGCAGTGCTCCTGATTTTCCGCAAGCAGCGCCTCCGGCAAACCGGCATCCTCGCGGCCAAACACCAGATAAGCCCCGTCCGGGTACTGCACATCGGTGTAGCGCTGGGGTGCCTTGGTGGTAAAGTAGTAGTAGGGGCCGTTGTTGCGGGCAAAAAAGTCCGCAAGGCCGTCGTAGTAGGTAATGTCCAGATAGTGCCAGTAGTCCAGTCCGGCGTGCTTGAGCTTTTTGTCGTCGATGGCAAAGCCCATGGGGCCTACCAGATGCAGACGGCAGGCCGTGCAGGCGCAGGTGCGCGCCACGTTGCCGGTGTTCTGGGGGATGCGCGGCTCTACCAGCACGATATTCAAAGTCGGCTTGTCCATCATAAAATGCCCTCCGGTTCCTCCCGCAGGGGGCACAGGCGGGGCAGCAACGGCTCGAACCACACGCCGAAGCGGGTGTCCTGTGTGTAGGGCGTGCCCTGAATGGCCAGCGAAACAAACTCTGCAGCGTTATCGGCGGCGGCGCTCAGGGCGTTGCCCTGCAGCAGCGAGCCGATGAGCACGGCACCGTACAGGTCCCCCGTGCCGGGGAAGCTACGGCTGATATGCAGCTTTTTGATGACGAAGCGGTCTGCGCCGGTACCGGCACAGCCGATGTACTTGCCCAGCGGCAATCCGGTGACCACCGCGTTAGGGGCCAGCGGCTGCAAGGCATCTGCCAGCGCCTGTGCGGCGACATCGTCCAACTCATCGGTGACCGGCTGCTGCTGCAAAAGCAGCTGCGCTTCGGTGTAGTTGGGCAAAATCAGGTCTGCCGCGCGGCACAGGCTGCGGATGCGCTCGACCAGCGCCGGAGTAACGGTGGAATAGGCCTTGCCGTTATCGCCCATCACGGGGTCCACTACCTTGTAGGCAGCAGGCCACAGGGCAAAGGCTTTTTCAGCCAGCGCTACCTGTGCTTCGCCGCCCAGATAGCCGGTATAGATACAATCAAATTGCAGTCCAAGGGTCTGGTAGTGCTCCAGCGCGGCCATGCCGTAGGCACTGCCGTCCAGCCGGGCGGGGGTGCCAAGGCCGCCGGTGTGGGTGGAGAGCACTACCGTGGGCAGTGCCACCGGCTGGAAGCCCATGACCGACAGCACAGGCAGGATCACTGCAAGGCTACACCGCCCCACGCCGGATAAATCGTGGATGCAAAGGATCTTTTTGGGTTCAACGGGTTTTTGCAAATAGGAAAACCTCCTTGCTGAAAAGCCGCGCGCAGCGGCTTATAAAAAGCATCATAGAACAGTATACCACAAATTGCTGCATAAAAAAAGCGTATACCAGATTCTTTTACGGAAATAATAGCACTGCAAGCCCTGTCATGACAGGCTGAAAGGAGAAATTCAGGATGAAACAGCGAGAAAATTCCGCCGCAGGCATGGTAGTGGGTATGGCCGCCGGTGCAGCCCTTGGGGCTGCCGGTGCCATGATGGCCACCCAGAGCAAGCGCCAGATGCGCCGCAATGTGCGCAAGGTGATGAAGGGCGCGGAAAATGCGGTGATGCAGCTGGATAAGATGGCCGCCGACTTTGTGGAAAAGCATATCGACTGCTGAACAGCAAAAGCGCCGTCCCGGGTGGAACGGCGCTTTTGTTATCGTGCGTCTTATTTTACCCAGATGCACATCCGGGCGGTGGTGTTGATCTCGCCCAGCAGGCTCAGATCCATCTGGATGTTGCAGGTCACGGTCAGTGCCTTGTTCACATCGCTGCCGGTCAGCACCGAGGCGGGCAGGTTTTTGATGGTCAGGATGCCGTTGCCCTTTTCGATCTCGCCAGTCAGGGTGCCGGTGTAGGTCACATCGCCGATGGTCAGGCCGGTCAGACAGCCGGTCACATTGAGTTTGGTCACCTGCTTGACGGGCAGCGTCAGGGTGTAGGTGCCGTTGGACTGGCGGGTAAGGGTGGCCTCGCGGTCGGAATCAATGCCGGAGTTGGCCATGGATTCCTTATCGGACTTTTCCTTCCAGAATTTGACCCCAACGGGGGTATTCGCGGCGGCAGAAGCGCCCAGTGTGAGCATACAGAACATCAGCAGCGTTAGCAGGGCAGCGCCGGTACGTTTTAAGGCAGTAGTCATGGTTTTATCCTTTCTGCCGCAGCTGCGGCATGGCGAAACAGAGTATATGATGCCCTATAAGGTACTGATTTGTCAATACTAACATAGCATGACCGGACGGCCTTGTCAATGCGCCTTGGCAGTCTTTCACAAAAATGTTGCGAATCCATCACAGAATGTGGAAGGTGCGATAAAAAAGGACGCTGCAGCATTGCAGCGTCCTTTTGGGTAGTTATGTTATAGCGGCTCAGACCTCAAAGTCGGGGTCATCCTTCAGCATATGGATGTTGGACATGAAGGCGCTCTGCTCGGGGTCGGTGAACTCGGCCTCCTTCACATACTTGTTCAGCACAGCTGCGGTGCGCACGGGGTCGGCAATGGTACCGGCACCGCCGATGCAGCCGCCGGGGCAGCCCATGCCTTCCAGCAGGTAACCGTTGTACTTGCCGGCCTTGGCCAGCATCAGCAGCTTCTTGCAGTCGGCCAGACCCTGTGCGGAGGCGATCTTCACCTCCATGTCGGGACGCCATTCCTTGATCTTGTCGGCAACGGCCTTTGCCACGCCGCCGGACTGTGCAAAGCCGCGGCCGGCAGCAGAAGCGTAGCACAGATCCATCTCGGCGGGATCCACTTCCAGATTGTCCAGATCCAGATCCTTTGCCTCGATGATACCGGCCAGCTCCTCAAAGGTCAGCACAAAGTCCACGTCGGAGCGGACGGTGCGGCGGGAGGCCTCCAGCTTCTTGGCGGCGCAGGGTCCGATGAAGCACATACGGGCATCGGGGTCGGCCTGCTTCATCATGCGGGCGGTGAACACCATGGGGGTCATGGTCATGGAGATGTTCTTGGCAAGGCCGGGGAAAGCAGTCTTTGCCATCATGCTCCATGCCGGGCAGCAGGAGGTAGCCATGAAGTCCAGCTTCTCGGGCACTTCCTCCAGGAAGTCGTGTGCTTCGTCCACGGTGCACAGGTCGGCACCAATGGCAACCTCCACCACGTCGCAGAAGCCGATGGCCTTCAGGGCGGACTTCAGCTTGCCGGTAGAAGCCAGAGAGGGGAACTGATTGATAAAGGCAGGAGCGACCAGCGCATAGATGCGGTCGCCGCGGTTGAAGCCCTGAATGAGCTGATAGATCTGGCCCTTGTCGGCAATGGCACCGAAGGGGCAGTTCACCAGACACTGACCGCAGGACACGCACTTGCTGTAATCGATCTCGGCACGGCCCAGCTCGTCAGAGTGGATGGCGCCCATGCCGCAGGCAGCAGCGCAGGGGCGCTCGGTCTTGACGATGGCGTTATAGGGGCACACGGTGACGCAGCGGCCGCACTTGATGCACTTGTCCTGATCGATGGTGGAACGGCCGCTCTCCCAAGTAATGGCCTTCTTGGGGCACACTTCCATACAGGGGTGTGCAAGGCAGCCCTGACACAGGTCGGACACCTTGACCAGCTTTTCGGGGCAGCGGTTGCAGGCAAACTTGATCACGTTGACCAGCGGGGGATCATAGTACTTATCGGCGATGGAAGCGTCCTCCAGACCGGAGACCACGCTGTTGTGCTCGTCCATGCGGCGGGTGGGCAGACCCATAGCCAGACGCACGCGCTCCTCAACGATGGCGCGCTCCAGGAAGATGTCCTTGCGCAGCTTGCCCTCCTCACCGGGGATGATGGTATAGGGGATCTTGCGCATCAGGTGGTTGGCCTGCTCACCCTTGACGTTGGCGTAAGCCATGCGGGCGACCTCGGTAAACACCTGACGGCGGATCTGGATGACCGTAGTATTGATTCCTCTGAAACTCATTCCAATCTCTCCTTGCTCAGAAACAGCCAAAAACGGAGCCGCCTGCCCTGTGTGCAGAGCATAAAAACGGCGCTATACGGGCGCGGATGGTACCGTGCTGGTTGCTTACAGCACGCCGGACCCGATGAATCCATCTTCATTTTAACATAAAGACGTGCGTATGGAAAGGGCAAAACACAAAATTTGTTAAAAATTTATTGTATTCATGCGGATGCACAGAATGTACAAGCAAAATGAAAAATTTTCAGCAAAGTGCTGCACGCACCCGCTCGCCGTCGTAGTGGCCCAGCTTTACCCGCACGATCTGCCCGCTCTCGCAGCCGGGGGCGGAAACTACCACCGGAATGTACAGCCGGGTGTAGCCGGTAAACAGCGTACCGGACAGGGGCGTTTCCAGCAATACCTCGTCCTCGGTGCCCTCAAAGGCGGCCAGTGCCTCGCAGCGCACCTGCTCGGCTACGGCGTTCATGCGGCGGCTGCGCTCCTGCTTTTCCCGCTCGTGGATCTGATCCGGGAAATCATAGGCCGGGGTGCCGCTGCGGCGGGAGTAGGGGAACACATGAACTTTGACAAAGCCGATCTTCTTCAAAAATGCGCAGCTCTCCTCAAAGTCTTCTGCCGTCTCGCCGGGGAAGCCGCAGATGCAGTCGGTGGTAAAGCTGACCGGGCGGCTGCCGTAGGCTGCGCGGATCTGCTCCACCACCTGTGCATATTCCTGCGCGGTGTACACCCGGCGCATCCGGCGCAGGGTGGCGGTGCAGCCGCTCTGCAAGCTCAGGTGGAACTGGGGGCAAAGCTTGTCCACCGCCGCCAAGCGGGAGATATATTCCGGGGTGAGCATATCGGGGTCAAGGCTGCCCAGACGGATGCGCTCGATGCCCGGCACCTGTGCGCACTTTTCCACCAGCTCCACAAGGTTCGTGCCGGTGTCCAGCCCGTAGCTGGGCAGGGAGATGGCGCTGAGCACCACCTCGCGGTAGCCCGCAGCGGCCAGCTGGTGCAGCTCGGCCAGAATGCTCTCCTCGGCGCGGCTGCGCACCGGCCCACGGGCGCGGGGGATGACGCAGTAGGCACACTGCCGGTTGCAGCCGTCCTCTACCTTGATAAAAGCGCGGGTGTGGGTCTCGAACCGCTCCACTGGCAGCTCCTCGAACTGCTCGCCGCGCTGGTGCGGGGCAATGGCTACGATGCGCTCGTGGCCATCCAGCAGCTTTTGTACGTTCTCCAGAATGGCCTTGCGGTCGCCGTTGCCGCACACAAGGTCGGCCTCCATGAACTGTGTGGCCTCCTCCGGGAAGGCCTGCGGGTAGCAGCCGGTCAGCACCGTTACCGCACCCGGGTTCTCGCGCTTTTTGCGGCGCAGCCACTTGCGGCTTTTCTGGTCGCCGAAGTTGGTCACGGTGCAGCTGTTCACGATGAACACGTCCGCTGCCTCGCCTTCCTGCGCAATGGTAAAGCCGTTGGCACGGAACAGCTGCTCCAGCGCACCGGTCTCGTTCAGGTTGACCTTGCAGCCGAGGGTATAAAAACAAACTCGCATGGGGAACGATCCTTTCGATAAAAACGGGGGTGTTTTGCATTTCTTCTCATTATATAACAGAAGCCCACCGGGGTGCAAGACTGTTTTTGCACGGAGACACCGGTCTTTTGCAGTGCGTCAAAACAAAAAGGGACGCGAAAAATCTCGCGTCCCAAAGCTGCAGGAAGGAATGACGAGCCGTTAGCTGTTTTTCAGGGTAACGAACAGATAATCGGTCTCCTTGCCGTCCAGTGTATCGGTCTTGCGCTCAATGAAATCGACCTCGTACATAGACAGGGGAAGCTGACGTCTCACAAAAGCGTTGATGGCGTTCTCCTGGGCGTCCGGCTTCAGGCTGGCCACGACAGAAAACTGCTTGGTGTCCAGAGCCTTCTGGATATCTTTACCGATCACGGTAGCAGAGAACCGGACGGGCAGCATGAGCTGACCGGAGCAGCCGGTGAACAGGGCGGCACCTGCAACAGCAGCAGCGGACAGACCGGCGATCTTTATAAAGTTACGGCGAGAAAGATTCATAATGAGACCCTCCTTGTGATTGCATGATTGTATGAAACTGGGCTTGCTCCCTTCTGGGAACAGTTCAATTTTACAAGTTTTGCCGTGAAAAGTCAAGGGACAGGTACCAAAGTTAACAGAAAACGAACACAATATGAAAAATAGTACGGCAAAATTGACGAGCGGCATGCCTGAAAAGACCACTGCATACAGTAGCAGCAAGAGACTTCGCACGGGGAGGTATGAGGAATGGAACGGAGAAATCTGGCGCTGCTGTGCGCGGGGGTGGTCTGCTTCTGGCTGTTTGCGCTGGCCTTCGGCACGGCACAGGGCAAGGGACTGCGCATCCAACCGGCGGTGCAAACGCAGGCGGAACCGGCTGTGCAGACCCTGACGGTCACCCCGCCGCAGCTTACCCTGCCCTGCCGCGCGGCGATCCTCATCGACCAGACCAGCGGCACGGTGCTTTACGAGATGAATGCCGACCAGACCATGCCTATCGCCTCCATTACCAAGGTGATGACCCTGCTGCTCACCTTTGAGGCGGTGCACGCCGGGCGGCTGACCATGGATACCGCTGTGCCGGTCAGTGAGCACGCCTACCACATGGGCGGCAGTCAGATCTGGCTGGAGCCCGGGGAGCAGTTTACGCTGGACGAGATGCTCAAGGCCATCTGTGTGTCCTCTGCCAACGATGCAGCAGTGGCGGTGGCAGAGCTGGTAGGCGGAAGCGAGCCTGCCTTTGTGCAGCAGATGAACGCCCGCGCCGCAGAGTTGGGCATGGAGCACACCACCTTCCGCAACGCCTGCGGGCTGGACACGGAGGGACATCTTTCCACCGCACGGGATGTGGCCATCATGAGCCGCACCATCCTGACCACCTGCCCGGAGGTGCTGCACTACACTGGCATCTGGACGGACACTTTGCGGGGCGGGCAGACCCAGCTGGTGAACACCAATAAGCTTTTGCGGCGGTACAACGGCATCACCGGGCTCAAGACCGGCACCACCGGCGGGGCAGGGGTGTGCATTACCGCCAGCGCCACCCGGGACGGGCTGGACCTCATTGCGGTGGTACTGGGTGCACCCTCCAGCAAGGAGCGGTTCGAAGCCGCCACCACCCTGCTGGACTACGGCTTTTCGGCCTACCGCGCCGCACCGGTGCCCCTGCCGCAGGAACGTCCGCTGCAATTAAAGGTAAAGGGCAGCACCGAGGAGACGGTGCCGCTGGATTACGCCGCCCTGCCCGCCACCGCCTTGCTGCCCGCCGAAAGCGCTGGACAGCTGACCGTGCAGCTGGAACTGCCCGAGGCGTTGGAGGCCCCGGTGACCCGGGGGCAGACGGTAGGCAAGGCGCAGCTGCTGTGCGGCGAAGCGGTGCAGGGGGAGTACCCGGTATGCGCCGCCGCCGATGCGCCGCGCATGGAGTTTGACACCGCCTTGCGGCTGCTGTGGGACAGCCTGCGGGGAGTCACAGCATGACCCTGTGCCGAAAAAAGCGCTTCAGCGCACAAAAGTACGCTGGATGCCCGGCGAGACTGTTGGATACCTGAACAAATCTGGATGAAGAAACAAAAAAACACTATTAAAATTGTATGAAATCTAAGGAATTTGACCTTGACTTTACCCGGAGGGAACGGTACACTTATACCAAGATATTTCCTCGCAGGGCAAAGGCCCGGCAGATCGTTTGGAGGTTTTAATAATAATGAGTGTCGTACTGAACACGAAACACCTCTCCAGCTTCATCAGCGAAGAGGAATATGCAGCCATCTACCCGCAGGTAGAAGCCGCCCACAAGCAGCTGGAAGCCAAGAACGGCCCCGGCAGCGATTTTCTGGGCTGGATGACCCTGCCCCGGGATTACGACAAGGAAGAGTTTGCCCGCATCAAGGCAGCCGCTGCCAAGATCCGCGAGGACTCCGACGTTCTGGTGGTGGCCGGTATCGGCGGCAGCTATCTGGGCGCACGCGCTGTTGTGGAGGCCGTTAAGGGTATGTACCACAACGAGTTGGAGGATGGTCTGAAGATCTACTTCTGCGGCAACAGCATCAGCCCCACCTACCTGAACAATATCATCAGCCTGTGCAAGGGCAAGCGCTTCTCCATCAACGTCATCTCCAAGTCCGGCACCACCACCGAGACCTCTCT
>CAKTAT010000063.1:0-10800 GCA_934532365.1 uncultured Faecalibacterium sp.
CGCGGCCTGCCCATGTTCCTGCCCGCAGGCTACACCGTCTGGCAGGAGCTGGAGAACTATATCAAGGAGAAGGAGCGCAAGCGCGGCTACCTGCACGTTATGACCCCCTGCGTGGGCACCGTGAACCTGTACAAGACCTCCGGTCACTGGGATCACTACCGCGAGAATATGTTCCCCGCCATGGAGATGGAGGGCGAAAGCTATGTGCTGCGCCCGATGAACTGCCCCCATCACATGATGATCTACGCAAACCGTCCCCACTCCTACCGTGATCTGCCCATGCGCATCGGTGAGATCGCTCACGACTTCCGCTACGAGTCCTCCGGCACCCTGAAGGGCATTGAGCGCGGCCGTCACTTCTGCCAGAACGACGCCCATCTGTTCTGCACCCCGGAGCAGATCAAGAGCGAGGTCGCAGACGTGTGCAACCTGATCTTTGAGGTGTACAAGGACTTCAACATCACCGATTACCGCTGCGTACTGAGCCTGCGCGACCCCGCCGACAAGAAGAAGTACCACGATGACGACGCCATGTGGAACCACGCCGAGAGCGCTCTGCGCGAGGTGCTGACCGAGCTGGGCATCCACTTCACCGAGGAGATCGGCGAAGCTGCCTTCTACGGCCCGAAGTTGGACGTGAACGTGAAGCCCGCCGTGGGTGCCGAGTACACCCTGTCCACCTGCCAGCTGGACTTCTGCCTGCCCGCAAAGTTCCACCTGACCTATGTGGACAAGGACGGCTCCGAAAAGACCCCCGTGGTGCTGCACCGCGCAATTCTGGGTTCTCTGGACCGCTTCATGGCTTACCTGATCGAGGAGACCAAGGGCAAGTTCCCCACCTGGCTGGCTCCCACGCAGGTCAAGGTGCTGCCCGTGTCCGAAAAGACGCTGGAGTACGCACAGGACGTGACCGAGAAGCTGGCAGATGCCGGTGTCCGCGTTGTGCTGGATGACGACAATCAGAAGATCGGCTACAAGATCCGTGCCGCACAGCAGGTGGACCGTGTGCCCTATATGCTGGTGCTGGGCGCCAAGGAAGCCGAGGCTGGCAACATCTCCGTGCGCGACCGCAAGGGCGAGACCACCGAGATGAGCCTTGAGGACTTCATCGCCAAGGTCACCGCCGAGATCCGCACCCGCAGCCTGTAAGGTATAATAGAAAAGGACGCTGCACAGCATTTTGTACAGCGTCCTTTTTTGATAAAACGATTTTAAATGCCCTCCGCGTTGCTATGGGCATAATCAGCGGAAAAATTATATTAAATTTTGGTGCTCTGAAAAGTCTGCGGACTTTTCAGAGCACCTTTTTCACAGAAAAAAGATTTACTTCCCAAACAGATCACTATGGGTGCCGGTGCGGGTCAGGGTCAGCACCAGAACATCGTTCTGCACCCGATAGACCAGCAGCCAGTCCGGCTGGATATGGCACTCCCGGTGCCCGACCCAATCACCCGTCAGGGCATGGTCGCGGTTCTTCTCCGGCAGCGGCTCTCCCATTGCAAGGCAGGCGATCACATCCTGCAGCAGTTCAATTTTTAGTCCCCGTTTTCTGGCCAGCTTGTAGTCCTTGCGGAACTGGGTGGTGGGGATGATCGTCAGCTTTGTTTCTCTCATTTTTCCAGATCCGCAAACAGTTCATCCAGATCCCGATACTTCTTTGCTTTCGGGTCTGCCGCAATATGCTCTGCTTCCAGCATAGCGGCCACGGTCTCCTTGTTCGGGCGCTCGGTGCGGATCTCGAAGGGAATGCCGCCCTCCCGCAAGGACTGCCGCACAAAGATGTTGAACGCGGTGGAAAGGTTCATGCCCAGCTCTGCAAACAGCGCATCGGCCTGCGCCTTCAGGTCTGCATCCATCCGAATGCTGACATTGGTAGTTGCCATACAGATCAACTCCTTTCGCCTTTATTATAAGTGCATTGCACGAAGATTGCAATACACTGCACATAAAATTCACAAATTCGCGGCACAGCAAAAGCCCCGCTCCCTTGTGCGCAGGAGCGGGGCTTTCGACTTACTGTTGACTCGAACAAAAAAAGGAAAAGGAAAAAGGAGAACGATCTATCTGTCACGCCGGGCAGCGGGGACTGTGTCGGAGCAGCCGGGCTGCCGCCGCAGCGGGAACAGCGGAGAAACTTGTGGAGGGTTACTCCACGTCCTGCAGAGCGGCGTAATCTTCCTCGCCGGTGCGGATCTTGACCACGCGGGTCACGTTGTAGACAAAGATCTTGCCATCGCCGATGTGGCCGGTGTACAGTGCCTTCTTGGCAGCTTCCACCACAGCGTCCACGCTGATGCGGGAGACGATGACTTCCACCTTGATCTTGGGCAGCAGAGTGGTATCCACCGGCACGCCACGGTACTTTTCAGGGGTGCCCTTCTGGATGCCGCAGCCCATGACCTGCGTCACGGTCATGCCGGTGACGCCCAGATCATTCAGGGCGGTCTTGAGCTGGTCGAACTTTGCCAGCTTTGCAATGATGGACACCTTGTGCATACCGGTGTCGTAAACGCCATCGTGGATCACAGGCTCGCGCACCACCGGCACGGCAGCATCCATCTGCTTTGCCGAGGCCTTGGTGACATCATCCTCACCCAGATCGGTGTTCTCGTTGGGGGTCATGGCAGCGGAGTTAGCATCCGAGATGGCAAAGCCTGCATAAGCGGAAGCCAGACCGTGCTCGTGGATATCCAGACCGTCGATCTCTACCTCGGCGGGCACACGCAGGCCAAGGGTCTTATCAATGATCTTGAAGATGATGAACATCACGATCACAACGTAGGCATCTACACAGACCAGACCCAGCAGCTGGGTGCCCAGCTGTGCCAGACCGCCGCCGTAGAACAGACCGGCATGGGCGGTGTTGGAACCGGTGGAGAACAGACCCACCGCAATGGTGCCCCAGACGCCGTTTGCAAAGTGGACGGAAACAGCACCTACGGGGTCATCCACCTTGGCGATCTTATCGAAGAATTCCACGCTCAGCACCACCAGGATACCGGCCACAAAGCCGATGAAGAAGGCGCCGAAGGGAGAAACAGTGTCGCAGCCTGCGGTAATGGCCACAAGGCCTGCCAGAGAGCCGTTCAGGGTCATGGAGACATCCGGCTTACCGTAGCGCAGCCAAGTGAAGATCATGGTCACGCAGGTAGCAACGGCTGCGGCGAGGTTGGTGTTGAAGCAGACCAGACCGGTCAGGGTCATGGTGGCATCGGTGGACAGGCTCAGGGAAGAGCCGCCGTTGAAGCCGAACCAGCAGAACCACAGGATGAACACGCCCAGAGCACCGGCGGTCAGGTTGTGGCCGGGAATGGCGTGGGGGTTGCCGTTCTTATCGTACTTGCCAATACGGGGGCCCAGCATCCAAGCGCCCAGCAGAGCGATGACGCCGCCCACGTTATGCACGGCTGCGGAGCCTGCAAAATCGTGGAAGCCCATGCTCTGCAGCCAGCCGCCGCCCCACATCCAGTGGCCGCAGATGGGGTACACCACCAGCGAGATGGCGGCGGAGTACACGCAGTAGGCCTTGAAGTTGGTGCGCTCGGCCATGGAGCCGGAGACGATGGTGGCTGCCGTAGCGCAGAACACGGTCTGGAACACGATGTACACCCACAGGGGGATATCCAGACCCAAGTGGCTGTAATCGCCCTGAATGAAGGGGTCGAAACCGCCGATCAGTGCGCCGGTACCGCCGAACATCAGGCCGAAGCCGATGAGCCAGTAGCAGGGCGTGCCGATGCAGAAATCCATCATGTTTTTCATCAGGATGTTGCCGGTATTCTTTGCCCGGGTGAAGCCGGCTTCGCATAGGGCGAAGCCGGCCTGCATGAAGTACACTAGGAACGCTCCCACGAGCGTCCAGCAGGTGTTGACGGAGTTGAACATTTTTTCCTACCTCCTACGGTCGTTTTTTGCACGGGGAGCCCTCTATTCTCTCCGTGCGGCAGTATCCCCGAAAACACAAAAGGCGCTGGCGGAATTGCTTCCGTCAGCGCCTTTGCTTTCGATGGCACGAGTATAGTCTCTTTGTACAAACCTGTCAAGTATTCATCTCAAGGTTTTACGTTTTTCACAATACGGAAAAACTTTGCCCTGCTAAAGTTTGGCAAATGTTTTGCCTGTCAGCCCTTTTCGCCGTCCTTCGGGGGCTCGGACTTGTCCTTTTCCTTGGCGTTGGCCGGGCGGTGGCCGCCCTCCATCTCCCAGTGCAGCAGCATACTCATCAGAGCGCGCAGCGCAAAGGTGGCCGCCAGCGGCACTACCGACTCCAGATTTTGCAGCAGGAAGGTCTTGGCGATCTCTGCCGACATCAGAAATTCCAGCGCGGTGGTCAGGCCGCTGCTCATTTCATGGTGGAAGTCCCGGTGGTCGTTGAAGAAGGTGGCGCGGACATAGTAGAAGGTGGCCTTGGCCAGACTGGTGATGATGATGAACAGGCCCACCACCTCGGCAAGACCGGCGATCATGGGCACTGAAGTTTCCAGAAAAGCATCCAGCAGGTGGGTGAGGTTCAGATTGAACAGGGTCAGTCCTTGCATGATCTCCTCCGCAGCTTACAGCAGGGTCTTGACGTAGGCGGCCAGTTCCTCATCCTTGCAGGAGGCAAAGAACAGCTCAGAGAACTTTGCACCGGCCACAGCGCCCTTCAGCAGATCCTGATCGATGCTCTTCAGGCACTCGATGAGAGGCTTGAAGGTGGCGGCGCGCACGCCGTCCAGGATCTTCTTGTTGCGCTGCTCGGGCACAACGCGCTCCTTGGGGTAGCCCTGACCGTGGCCGAAGCCGAACAGCTTCTCGAAGCAGTACTCGAGGTTCAGCTCACCGCCCCAGCCGAAGCCCTTGGCAAAGGGCATGGCAACGGCGTTGCCGTCGTTGACGTGGGCAAAGGTGTAGGCATCCACGGGGTCCTCAACGTGGCCGCAGATAACGCCGGGGAAGCTGTTCAGGGCCAGCATGGCGCCCTCGCCGGTGCCGCAGCCGGTAACGACGTAGTCCGCAGCGCCGCTGTTCAGCAGGATGGCAGCCAGAATGCCGCACTGCACATAGGTCAGCTGTGCAGCGTCATCGGCGGCGTACATGCCGTAGTTGACCACCTCGTGGCCCATGGGCTCCACCACCTTCTTCAGGGCGGCTTCGATGATGCCGTTCTTGGCGGCCTGACTGTTCTCGTTGATAAGTGCGATCTTCATAACAATGGTTCTCCTTCTTATTTTTCCCTGCGGTACGCAGGTGTTATACAAAGTCCTCCCGCATGGGGGTAAAGAAATCCAGCATCACACCGCCCTCCAGACAGACACAGCCGTGCATCACGCCGTTCTGCTTGAGCAGGGTATCGCCGGGGCCTACCTCCCGGGTCTCGTCCCCGATGGTAAAGCGGTACCGCCCGGAGACGATATAGGTGATCTGGGTGTGGGGGTGGCAGTGCATGGCACCCACGCCGCCGGTCTCAAAGGTGTTTTCCACGCACATGGCGTCCTTGCTGTAGGCCAGTACGCGGCGCTGCACCCCGGGGCCGCAGGGTTCCGGGGAAATTTCGGCATGAGGCACCCAAGGGATATCCTGATGTGCTTTTTCCATTATAGCATAACATCCTTTCCCGTACAAACAAAAGGGGACTGCCACACAACGCTGTGCGGCAGTCCCCGGTCAAGAACTGCGGAGTGCCCTCAGCGTTTACTGGGGCTGCTTGCCGATGTAGGCCAGAATGCCGCCGTCCACATACAGGATCAGGCCGTTGACAAAGTCAGAAGCCTCAGATGCCAGGAACACAGCGGGTCCGCCCAGATCCTCGGCCTCGCCCCAGCGGCCTGCGGGGGTCTTGGCAACGATGAACTGGTCGAAGGGGTGACGGCTGCCGTCGGGCTGGATCTCGCGCAGAGGTGCGGTCTGCGGGGTAGCGATGTAGCCGGGTCCGATGCCGTTGCACTGGATGTTGTAAGCACCGTACTCGGAAGCGATGTTCTTGGTCAGCATCTTCAGGCCGCCCTTTGCTGCAGCATAAGCAGAAACGGTCTCACGGCCCAGCTCGCTCATCATGGAGCAGATGTTGATGATCTTGCCGCCGCCCTGTGCGATCATATCGGGGATGATGGCCTTTGCCACGATGAAGGGAGCGTTCAGGTCGACGTCGATAACCTGACGGAACTGGGCAGCGCTCATCTCGGTCATGGGGATGCGCTTGATGATACCGGCGTTGTTGACCAGAATGTTGATGTGGCCGACTTCCTCGGTGATCTTTGCCACCATAGCGTTGACGGCATCCTCGTCGGTAACGTCGCAGACATAGCCGTGTGCCTTGATGCCGGCCTCTGCATAGGAAGCCAGACCCTTGTCCACCAGCTCCTGCTTGATATCATTGAACACGATGGTAGCGCCGTTGGCTGCCATAGCCTTTGCAATTGCCATGCCGATGCCGTAGGATGCGCCGGTGATCAGCGCCACCTTGCCGGTCAAGTCAAAGGATTTGGGAGTGCACTGTGCCATAATAAAGTCCTCCTGTCAAAAAACCATATTTTACACGGCGCAAAACCGCACCGTGCTGCTTTGCAAAGCGCGTCGTATCCGGCCGTGCCGGAGTGCGCTCTTACTTGTATACCAGTCTAGCATCCTTTGCAGAAAGTGTCAAGGCACATTCTTGTGAAGTTTTATTGTATTTTCTTTAGATTTCTGCTTTTTCGTTGCAAAACGATGCGCCAAATCGTTGTTTTTCGGCGCAGCAGTTTGCGTGGGCTGACGCATCTTGTCACGGTGCACAAGATATTCCGGCTTTCTTTGGGCTTGTTGACAAGTTTGGACGGCCTTTGTCTTTTACCCCAGCTTTTTCTTCTGCTGGCGTGCCACGATGGGCATCAGCAGGGGGATGGGCACAAGGCGCTGGGCACTGGTGCACAGCCGCATAAGGGCAGAGGGCACAATGATGGTCTTGCGGTGCATCATGCCCAGCAGGGCTTCCTCCACGCACAACTCGGGGGTGATGCCCTGCAGGGCAAACACCACCCCGGCGCGGTCGTTGAACTCGGTATCCACAGGGCCGGGGCAGAGGGCGCAGACGTAGACCGGGCTGTGCATCTCCCGCAGTTCCTCGGCCACGCCGCGGGTCATGCTGACCACATAGGCTTTGCTGGCGTAGTAGCCCGCCATATAAGGCCCGCCGGGCAGAAGCCCCGCAGAGGACGCCACATTCAGGATGGTGCCGCCGCCCTGTGCGTTCATCTTGCGCACCACGGCGCGGAACAGCCGCGCCATGGCGGCAACGTTCACTTGGATCATCTCTTCCTCGCGGGCTTCCTCCGTTTCCAGAATGCTGCCGCAGACGCCGAAACCGGCGTTGTTGATGAAGATGTCGATGTGCGCATCAGCCAGTGCTTCACACAGGCGGCTGCACTCCTCGGCGCGGGAGAGGTCGGCGGTCTCGATGCGGCATTCCGTGCCGTGGGCTGCGTGCAGCTCCTCGGCGAGAGCCTGCAAACGGTCGGCGCGGCGGGCGGTCAGGATGAGCCGGCAGCCCATGGCGGCGTACCGGCGGGCGAACTCCCGGCCGATGCCGGAGCTTGCTCCGGTGATCCAGATGGTCTTTTGCATGGTGGTTCTCCTTTTTTTTGCCCCCAAACGGGGCTTTCTGTACTTGTTGCCCTTATTTTAGCATAGTTCGACCGTGTTTTCTATGCAATTTTCGTAAACGATGCAAAAGAGAGCCCGAAACGCCTGCGGCGTTTCGGGCTCTCTCATAAATATTATTTCAGCAGGTTATCGTTCTCGAAGTAGTCGATGCGCATGGCCTTGCGCACCTCGTCCAGCGTGGCGGCAGCGGTCTTTTCGGCGTAGGCGCTGCCCTCCTTCAGGATCTCCACCACCTCGGGCAGGCGCTGCTCCCACTCCTTGCGGCGGGTGCGGATGGGCTCCAGCTCAGCCTGCATGACGCTGTTCAGGAACTTTTTCACCTTCATATCGCCCAGACCGCCGCGCTGGTAGTGCGCCTTGACCTCGTCCAGATTCTGGTATTCCGGCCAGAACTCGGCAAAGTGCTCGGGGCGGCAGAAGGCGTCCAGATAGATGAACACCGGGTTGCCCTCCACCTTGCCGGGGTCCTGCACGCGCAGGTGGTTGGGGTCGGTAAACATGGACTTGACCTTCTTCTCGATGTCCTCCGGTTCCTCGGACAGGTAGATGCAGTTGCCAAGGCTCTTGCTCATCTTGGCCTTGCCGTCAATGCCGGGCAGACGCAGGCAGGCAGCGTTCTGGGGCAGAACGATCTCGGGCTCTACCAGCGTTTCACCGTAGACGGAGTTGAACTTGTGCACGATCTCGCAGCACTGCTCGATCATAGGCTTCTGATCCTCGCCGGCGGGCACGGTGGTAGCCTTGAAGGCGGTGATATCGGCAGCCTGACTGATGGGGTAGCAGAAGAAGCCCACCGGGATGCTGGCTTCGAAGTTGCGCATCTGGATCTCGCTCTTCACGGTGGGGTTGCGCTGCAAACGGCTGACGGTGACCAGATTCTGGTAGTAGAAGCTCAGCTCGGTCAGCTGGGGCACCATAGACTGGATGAAGATGTGCACCTTGTTGGGATCCAGACCACAGGCCAGATAGTCCAGCGCCACCTGCAGAATGTTCTGGCGCACCTTCTCCGGGTTGTCGGCGTTATCGGTCAGCGCCTGCGCGTCGGCGATCATGATAAAGATCTCATCGTACTCGCCGGTGTTCTGCAGCCGCACCCGCTCCTTCAGAGAGCCGACATAGTGGCCAACGTGCAGGCGGCCGGTGGGACGGTCGCCGGTCAGAATAACTTTTTTCATGATGTTCTCCTTTTGACAGGAAACTCCCTCAGTCTGCGCACCTTGTTCGCAGCCAGCTCCCTCGGGGAGGGAGCCTTTGGCAGTACGGCAAGGCGTCTGACCCTGCCGGAAGGAGGTTTTTCCGTATTCTTTATTATAATGCTAAGTATAGCCCCCCGGGGCGGTGCTGTCAACAAGACTGCCGGAAAAAGAAAAAAGCGATGGAAAATTTCCATCGCTTTGCTGGCGCCTCTTGCCTGACTCGAACAGGCGACACCCTGATTAACAGTCAGGTGCTCTAACCGACTGAGCTAAAGAGGCATCTATATAAAACGGCATAAAGCCGTTTTACTACTATAAAATGGTGACCCGTACCGGAATCGAACCGATGTTAAAGGCGTGAGAGGCCTCTGTCTTAACCGCTTGACCAACGGGCCATACGACCATTTTCGCATCAGGTGTTCGCACCCGACTTGGCTATTTTAGCATACCGGGTGCCCTTTGTCAACACATAATTTCAGATTTTTTAAAAAATCTTGCGCGCCCCAGCTTTGGCCAGACCCAGCATCAGCCCCAGATACACGCTGATCACCGAGGGCGCCTCGCCCAGCTCCATGGCCTTGCGCTGGGGCAGGTCGGCAAGAGAGCCCTCGTACAGGCACTTCAGCTGCGGCAGCTGGGTGTAGTCGTTGGGGTGCATCAGGGTGCTGTCCTTGGGCAGCGTCATCGCACCGCTCTTTTCCAGCACCTCGCTGACGAGCTGGGAGCAGAAATAATGCCGGCGGCGCTGCCAGCGGATATGCAGCGCACACAAAATCAGCCCCAGCGTGTTGAAGCGGTACAATTCGCCCCGCGCCATCATGTGCTCGGCACGGCGGCGGGCGCGCGCGTAGGCCTCGTCGGTGACCTCCAGCGCATACAGCGCGCAGGGGGCATCCCCGCGCAGACGGAAAACGCCCTTATTCAGGTATTCCTTGCTGGGGCCCGCCGGGAACATGGTATAGCCGTTTTTGCGGGTGGAACTGTACAGGCAGTTCAGCTCCTCGTCAAACGCCATGGAGGCGTGGGTATAGCTGGCGCCGGTAACGGCATAGACCAGCTTGGACAGCAGCGTGCCGGAGCGGGTGAGCAGGATGTAAATGGTTTTCATGGCAGTTTCCTTTATATGAATCGCCCGCCGCAGCGGGCGGATCAGTATTTCTTATAAAATAAGTATAACATAAGTAAAGTTCTTTTGCCACAAAAACGTTTGAACCAACGCAAAAATTGCACATTAGAGCAAGATTGGCGGCAAATCGCGGGCAAAACTGCCCAAAGTGACCTGTTTTTCCTTGTATCCCTGTTTGTCAAAGTTTTATCAAAATATCGGTTTTCTCCCGTCCCGCCTTATTTTTCATGGTCTGTGTCCCTGCCGGGTTTCGTGAAATTACTTAATGTGGGAAAGCTTGTTTATGAAATTTGTTTCTTTTTTGCAAACAGAACCTTCCATTTATTGCTTTTGGAAAGCTTTTGTGTATAATGATAGACAGGAGAATTTGCATTGCATCGTTCTGTGCTGTCTCCCCCTATGCGGTGTCCGTACCATAAATGGCGCTGCATCTCCTACACAGAGTTATGTAAGGATCAAACGAAAGTAGAGGTACGCAAATATGGCAAAGTTGGATCTTACCAAGTATGGCATTACCGGCACGACTGAAGTCGTGCACAACCCCTCCTACGAGCAGCTGTTCGCCGAGGAGACCAAGCCCGAGCTGGAAGGCTACGAGAAGGGTCACGTCAGCGAGCTGGGTGCTGTGAACGTGATGACCGGCATCTACACCGGCCGTTCTCCCAAGGATAAGTTCATCGTCATGGACGAAAACTCCAAGGACACCGTGTGGTGGACCAGCGACGAGTACAAGAACGACAACCACCCCGCTTCTCAGGAAGCATGGGCTGCTGTGAAGGCCATCGCTCAGAAGGAGCTGTCCAACAAGCGCCTGTACGTCGTGGATGCTTTCTGCGGCGCCAACAAGGATACCCGCAT
>CAKTAT010000064.1:0-10373 GCA_934532365.1 uncultured Faecalibacterium sp.
AGCCCTTCGAGTTCGGCTTCATGTTCCTGTGCTTCCCGCTGTACGTTGTGTACTCCGCTCTGTACGGCATCTTCACCGTCATCACCTACTACTCCGGTTTCCGTGCTGGCTTCTGCTTCTCCGCAGGCGCTACCGACCTGGTGTTCTCCGCTTCTCTGCCCGCAGCTGCTAAGACTTGGATGATCATTCCTCTGGGCATCGCAGCATTCGTGGTGTTCTACGCAGTGTTCTACTTCGCTATCACCAAGTTCGACCTGAAGACCCCTGGCCGTGAGGACGATGACGAGGAAGCTGAGAAGAAGGTCGTTCTGGCTAACAACAACTACACTGAAGTCGCTTCTGCTGTTCTGGCTGCAATCGGCGGCAAGGAGAACGTGAAGGACGTTGGTTACTGCGCAACCCGTCTGCGCTTCGAGGTTCTGGACAACGCTAAGGTCGATGAGAAGGCCGTCAAGGCTGCCGGTGCTGCCGGTGTCATCCGTCCCAGCAAGAACGCTTGCCAGGTCATCATCGGCACCAAGGTGCAGTTCGTGTACGACGAGCTGAAGAAGATGCTGTGATCCTGCACTTCTGAAAAGAATGAACTGCAAAAGTCTGGTTGATTTTGCAGTATGAACCGGGCCGCCGGGGGCGGGGTGCACAGCGCCCCCTCCCGGCGGCCCGCTTTTTGTGCACAGCGGTACAATGTTCACACAAAAGGACTTTTGAAAAAACACCCGGCGTGTTATACTGGGTGAAAAGAAAAAAAGAACGAGGTGTTTTGTATGATCCTTCAGAATGCACTGGTTTATACCCCGCGCCACACCTTTGAACGCGGCACCATCGTCATCCGCGATGGCCGCATCGTGCCCTTTGCCGCTCCGGAAGAGGGCGAGGAGGTGCTGGACGCCGAAGGTCTGTACGCCCTGCCGGGCCTTGTGGATATCCACTTCCACGGGGCAATGGGCAAGGATTTCTGCGACGGCACCGAGGAGGCCATCCAGACCCTGGCCGATTTTGAGGCCAGCAAGGGCGTGCTGGCCATCTGCCCTGCTACCATGACCTACCCGGAAGAGATCCTGAACAAGGTGATGGATGCCGCCGCCGCCCATAAAAACGGCAAGGGTGCAGACCTGGTGGGCATCAATATGGAAGGCCCCTTCATCAGCCCCAAAAAGGTGGGCGCACAGAACCCGGAGTATGTGCAGGGCGCAGACGCCGCCATGTTCCGCCGCCTGCAGAAGCGTGCTAATGGCCTGATCAAGCTGGTGGACGTTGCCCCCGAGGAACCGGGCAATCTGGACTTTATCAAGGAGTGCCATAACGAGGTGCGCATCTCCATCGCCCACACCTGCACCGACTACGACACCGCCGTCAAGGCCTTTGAGGCCGGTGCTACCCACATGACCCACCTGTACAACGCCATGCCCGGCATCACCCACCGCGCACCCGGCCCCATCATTGCGGCCATGGAGCACGACGCCGAGGTGGAGCTCATCACTGATAACGTGCACATCCACCCCGCCATGGTGCGGTTCACCTTCAACACCTTCGGGGACGACCGCGTATGCCTGATCGCAGACAGCGCCATGTCCTGCGGCCTGCCGGACGGCCAGTACAGTCTGGGCGGACAGGCCATCACAGTCAAGGGACCCCGCGCTACCCTGACCGAGCACCCGGACACCATTGCGGGCAGCAATACCTGCCTGTACGACTGCATGAAGCGCGCCGTGCTGGAGATGAACGTGCCGCTGGAAAGCGCCGTCCGCGCCGCTAGCGAGACCCCCGCCAAGAGCATCGGCGTGGATAACGACTACGGCAGCCTTGCCGCCGGCCGCTACGGCAACGTGATCCTTGCAGACAAGGAGCTGAACCTCAAGGCCGTCATCCAGAAGGGCGTCCGTATCGTCTGAGTTTTGTGAAAAAGTGATGCCGGGCAGCCTGCGGCTGCCCGGCATCACACTGTAAAAAGATGCTTTCCGCAAAAAGAGGCCGCTGCATGAGCAGCGGCCTCTTTTATGATGCAAAAAAATCAGACCTTGAACAGCGGGGTGCCGGGGGCGACATCGCCCTCTGCCAGCATCTTCACTTCGTCGTCCGCACCATCGGTGACGATGATAGCGGTGGCGGTGGGGTGGCCGGCGGCGCGGATGGCGTCCAAATCCACCTTCAGCAGCGGAGTGCCTGCGGAGACCTTCTGGTTCTCCTTGACCAGAGCGGTAAAGCCCTGACCCTTCATGTCCACGGTGTCCATGCCAACGTGGATCAGCAGCTCGATGCCGTCGTTGCTGGTAATGCCCACAGCGTGCAGGGTAGTGGCGATCTGGGTCACAGTGCCGTCAAAGGGGGCGTACACGGTGTCGCCGGTGGGCTCGATGCCGCAGCCGGGGCCCAGAATGCCCTGTGCAAAGGTTTCGTCCGGGATGTCGGCCTGTGCCAGCACCTTGCCCTGCAGCGGGGTCAGCACGGTCTTGCTCTGGTTGGTGAACTTAGCGGTGTTTTCATCCTTGGACTTGCCGCCAAAAAGCTTGTCAAAAAAACCCATAAGTATCATTCCTTCCTGTCATTATTCAAGAGGACGGCAGAAGTAACAAAATGTTTGCCGACCCTGAATGGTTTACCTGTATAAAAGATACCATACCGCGCACCAAAATGCAAGAAAAGCGGGCACTTTTTCTCTATGTTATCAGGGCAGGCGATGCTGCTTTTTTGCCGGGGGGTGCAGGGGGTGCATTGATTTGCGCAAAAATGGGGCACCTTGTGCTGACGTTTATCCGCGCACTGCGTCCTTCATGCGCTTGACGTAGGCACCGATCTGCTCCGGTGCGGCGGTGCCGTACTGCTCCAGCAGCTTGATGATAGCCGAGCCGACGATGGCACCATCGGCGATGCCCGCCATCTTTGCGGCCTGCTCCGGGGTGGAGATGCCAAAGCCGATGGCGCAGGGCGTCTTGGTGTTCTCCCGCACCACCTTTACAATGGCGGCAAGGTCGGTCTTGATCTCGCTGCGGGTGCCGGTGACGCCAAGGCTGGACACGATATATAAAAAGCCCTCCGCTTCCTTGGCGATCATGGCAATGCGGTTTTCCGAGGTGGGTGCGATCATGGAGATAAGGTCTACGCCGTACTGGCGGCAGATTGGCGCAAACTCGTCCTTTTCCTCATAGGGCAGGTCGGGCAGGATCAGCCCGTCGATGCCGATGGCTGCGCAGGTGGAGAGGAACCGCTGCGCTCCGTAGGAGAATACGACATTGGCATAGGTCATGAACACCATGGGGATGGTCACATCCCGGCGCACCTCCCGCACAAGGTCAAAGACCTTATCCGTGGTGGTGCCGGCCTGCAGGGCGCGGAGGTTTGCGCCCTGAATCACCGGGCCCTCGGCGGTAGGGTCGGAGAAGGGGATGCCCAGTTCAATGAGGTCGGCGCCGTTTGCAGCCATGGCGCGGATGGCGGCGGCGGTGGTTTTTAAGTCCGGGTCGCCGCAGGTGATGAACGGAATAAACGCCTTGCCGTCTGCAAAGGCCTTGGCAATGTTACTCATGAAGATCCTCCCCTCTGTAACGGGCAATGGCGGCGCAGTCCTTATCGCCGCGGCCGGAAATGGTGATGACGATGATCTTGTCCTTGTCCATGGCGGGCGCCAGCTTGATGGCCTGTGCCACGGCGTGGGCGGACTCGATGGCCGGGATGATGCCCTCGGTGCGTGCCAGATACTCAAAGGCGTTCACGGCTTCATCGTCGGTAACGGCTACATACTCGGCGCGGCCGATATCGTGCAGCCATGCGTGCTCCGGGCCGATGCCGGGGTAATCCAGACCGGCAGAAATGGAGTAGACCGGCGCGATCTGGCCGTATTCGTCCTGACAGAAATAGGACTTCATGCCGTGGAAAATGCCCAGACGCCCCGTGTTGATGGTGGCGGCAGTCTCGAAGGTGTCAATGCCGCGGCCTGCGGCCTCGCAGCCGATCAGGCGCACGCTCTTATCGTTGATAAAGTTATAGAAGCTGCCGATGGCGTTGGAGCCGCCGCCCACACAGGCAATGACGGCGTCCGGCAGGCGGCCTTCCTTTTCCAGCAGCTGCTCCTTGATCTCCTTGGAGATGACCGCCTGAAAATCGCGCACGATGGTGGGGAAGGGGTGCGGCCCCATCACCGAGCCAAGGCAGTAGTGAGTGTCGCTGATGCGGCTGGTCCACTCGCGCATGGCCTCGGACACGGCATCCTTCAGCGTGCCGGTGCCGCTGGTAACGGGGATGACCTCTGCGCCCAAAAGACGCATCCGGTAGACGTTCAGCGCCTGACGCCTGGTGTCCTCCTCGCCCATGAACACCACGCACTCCATGCCCATCAGGGCGGCGGCGGTGGCGGTGGCTACGCCGTGCTGGCCCGCGCCGGTCTCGGCGATGAGGCGGGTCTTGCCCATCTTTTTGGCAAGCAGTGCCTGCCCGAGGACGTTGTTGATCTTATGTGCACCGGTGTGGTTCAGATCCTCGCGCTTGAGGTAGATCTTTGCACCGCCGAGCTCCTCGGTCATCTTTTTTGCGTAGTACAGGCGGCTGGGGCGGCCTGCGTACTCGTTGAGCAGTTCGGTGAGTTCCCGGTTGAACTCCGGGTCGTCCTTATAATGGTTGTAGGCTTCCTCCAGTTCGATCACGGCATTCATCAGCGTTTCGGGGATATACTGCCCGCCGTGGATGCCAAAGCGTCCGTTGGGGTTCGTCATGGTCGTTCATTCCTTTCCTTCGTTGTCCTGTCCGCGTACAGCGGCCGCAAAGGCCGCCATTTTTGCGGGGTCCTTTTTCCCGGCGGTTTCAATGCCGGAGCTTACATCCACCGCGTACGGGTGCAGCCGGGTCACGGCGTCTGCCGCATTGTCTGCATCCAGCCCGCCGGCCAGAATGTAAGGCCGTGGAAAGCCCTGCAGCAGCTTCCAGTTGAACACCGTACCGGTGCCGCCTGCGCCGGAGTCCAGCAGTACCATGTCTGCCGTGCTTCGGGCAGCTGCGGCTAAGCCTGCGGCAGTTTCCGCCCGAAAGGCCTGCCAGAGCGACTTTGCGGTCAGGCTGCGCAGCCGGGCAAGGTAAGCGGCATCCTCCTGCCCGTGCAACTGGGCGATGTCGATGACTTTTTCGTTCAGCAGCCGGGCGACCGCCTCCGGCGGTTCGTTCACGAACACGCCCACCGCCTTGATGGCGGGGTCAAGCCTTGCCCGGAGCAGCGCCGCCTGCTGCGGGGATACATACCGCTTGCTCTTGGGGGCAAACACAAAGCCGATATATTCCGGCTTCAGCGCGTTTGCCGCCGCGATATCCTCCGCACGGGTCAGGCCGCAGAATTTGATCTTGGTCATATCACAACAGCCCTTTCAGTTCCCGCAGCTTTGCGGTCTTGTCCGGTGCACGCATGAGCGTTTCGCCAATAAGCACGGCGTCTGCCCCAATGGCGGCAAGCCCGGCAACGTCCTCGGCGGTTTTTACGCCGCTTTCCGAAACAAAGAGCACATCCCGCGGGATACGCGCCCGCAGGCGGCGGCTGTTTTCAGTGTCCACCGTAAAGGTTTTCAGGTTGCGGTTGTTCACGCCGAGGATGCGTGCCCCGGCGGCAAGCGCCCGGTCCACCTCGGCATCATCGTGGGCTTCCACCAGAGCGGAAAGCCCCAAGTCCTCGCAGATGGCAAGATATTCCCGCAGCTGCGCATCGTCCAGAATGGCACAGATGAGCAGCACTGCCGATGCACCGAGAAGCTTTGCTTCGTAGATCATGTAATCATCCACCGTAAAATCCTTGCGCAGGCAGGGCGTGGAGACGGCAGAGGATATCTCTTTTAAATAGCTGTCACTGCCCAAGAACCACTTCGGCTCGGTCAGCACCGAAATGGCATCTGCCCCGGCGGCTTCGTATTCCTTGGCGATTTGCAGGTACGGAAAATCCGGTGCGATCAGCCCCTTGGAGGGCGACGCCTTTTTGCACTCGCAGATGAAGGAAAGCCCCGGCTTTGCCAGTGCTTTTTCAAAGCGGAAATCGCCCTTCGGCAGCGCCAGCGCCTGCCGCTTTCTCTCGGCAAGCGGGGTCTGCCGTTTGGCTTTTTCCACCCGCTGCCGGGCGGCTTCGGCCAGCTGGTCTAAAATGTTCATGCGGTCTCCTCCGGGCGGTTGCTCACGGCGATGAACTTTTCCAGCACAGCCGCCGCCTTGCCGCTGTCGATCAGCTGCGCCGCCAGCGCAATGCCGTCTGCCATGGTCTCGGCCTTGCCGCCGATGTAAAGGGAAGCACCGGCGTTCAGCAGCACGGCGTCCCGCTTGGGGCCTTTTTCCCCGGCAAGGATCGCCCGGGTGATGGCGGCGTTTTCAGCCGGGGTGCCGCCCACAAGGTCGGTCTTTTCGCAGCGGGTCAGCCCGAACTGCTCCGGCGTGAGGGTGTAGCACTTGTACCAGCCGTCCTTGATCTCGCAGACCTTGGTGGGAGCGCTGAGGGAGATCTCGTCCAGCTTATCCTTGCCGTAGACCACCATGCCGCGCCGGACGCCCAGACTGACAAGCACCTGCGCCAGCGGCTCCACCAGATATTCATCGTAGACGCCCAGCAGCTGCATTTTGGGGGAGCCGGGGTTTGTGAGGGGGCCAAGAATGTTGAACACGGTGCGGAAGCCCAGCTCTTTGCGGATGGGGCCCACATATTTCATGGAGGTGTGGTACTTCTGCGCAAAGAAGAAGCAGATGCCCACCTCCTGCAGCAGCTCCACACAGCGGGCGGGGCTTTGCTGGATGTTCACACCCAGCGCTTCCAGACAGTCGGCGGTGCCGCACTGGGAGGATGCCGCCCGGTTGCCGTGCTTTGCCACCTTCATGCCGCCTGCCGCCGCCACCAGCGCCGAGGTGGTGGAGATGTTAAAGCTGTGGGCGTTGTCGCCGCCGGTGCCCACGATCTCAAAGAGGTCCATGCCGGTGTCCACCTTGGTGGCGTGGTCGCGCATAGCGGCGGCGCAGCCTGCAATTTCATCGGTAGTCTCTGCCTTGGTGCTCTTGGTGGAGAGCGCCGCAAGGAAGGCGGCGTTCTGGGTGGGAGAGGTCTCGCCGCTCATGATCTCGTTCATGACAGCGTAGGCTTCGTCGTAGGTCAGATCCTGCTTGTTGACGATCTTTGCAATGGCTTCCCTGATCATTTTTTAACCCTCCATAAAATTCTTCAAGATCAGCCGACCCTGCGGGGTCAGGATGGATTCCGGGTGGAACTGCACCCCGTAAATGGGGTATTTTGTGTGCTGCACCGCCATCACCTCGCCGTCGGCGGTGTGGGCGGTGATTTTAAGTTCCGGCGGCAGGGTGGTGGGGTCTGCCGCCAGCGAGTGATACCGCGCCACCAGCAGCGGGGCTTCGCAGCTGCGGAACAGCGGGCACGCGGGATCGAATTCTACCTCGGACTGCTTGCCGTGCATGAGCTGCTTTGCGTAGGTGACCGTTGCACCAAAGGCCGCGCAGATGGCCTGATGCCCAAGGCAGACGCCCAGTGTGGGGATCTCTTTGCCCAGTGTGCGGGCGGCCTCCAGCGTGATGCCTGCCTCCTCCGGTCTGCCGGGCCCCGGCGAAAGGATGATGTGTGCCGGGTGCAAAGCGCGGATCTCGTCCAAGGTCAGCGCATCGCTGCGGATGACCCGGATGCCGGGGTCCAGCTCGCCCACCAGCTGGTAGAGGTTATAGGAAAAGCTGTCGTAGTTGTCGATCAGCAGCGTCATAAGCCTTCCTCCTGTGCCTGACGGAGTGCGCTGACCACGGCCTGCGCCTTGTTGATGCACTCCTGATATTCCTTTTCGGGCACCGAGTCTGCCACGATGCCTGCACCGCTGCGGACGAACACCTGCCCGTTTTTCTTGTAGGCGATGCGGATGGCGATGCAGGTGTCCATGTTGCCGGTAAAATCAATGTAGCCGATGGCGCCGCCGTAGATGCCGCGCTTGTTGTTTTCCAACTCCCCGATCAGCTGGCAGGCGCGTATTTTGGGTGCACCGGAAAGGGTGCCTGCCGGAAGCACCGCCTCGATGGCGTCCAGCGCATCGCATTCCGGCCGCAGCTGGCCGCGCACGGTGGAGCCGATGTGCATCACATGGGAATACCGCTCAATGGAGTGCAGCTTTTCCACCTCCACCGTGCCGAAGCGGCTCACCTTGCCAAGATCATTGCGGCCAAGGTCTACCAGCATATTGTGCTCAGCCAGTTCCTTTTCGTCCGCCAGCAGTTCTGCTTCCAGCGCCTTGTCCTCGGCGTCGGTCTTTCCGCGCGGGCGGGTGCCGGCCAGCGGAAAGGTGTGCAGCACGCC
Source organism: uncultured Faecalibacterium sp. (assembly GCA_934532365.1). Classification (GTDB taxonomy): domain Bacteria; phylum Bacillota; class Clostridia; order Oscillospirales; family Ruminococcaceae; genus Faecalibacterium. The sequence goes on from CAKTAT010000064.1 coordinate 8,297, forward strand.
GTCCTCCAGTTTGACCAGCGTTTCCGGCGAAGCACCGGCCACCTCTACGTCCGTGCCGGAAAAATAGAACATGTACGGCGAGGGGTTGATGGTGCGCAGCATCCGGTAAGCGCCCAGCAGACTGCCCTCAAAGGGCGCTGCCAGCCGGTTGGAAAGCACGATCTGGAAGATCTCGCCTTCATGGATGGCGTGCTTTGCCTTTTCCACCATTGCGCAGTAGGCGGCCTTGTCAAAAAGCGGGGTCACCTCGCCCAGCAGCCTGCCTGCGGCTTCCTGCTTTTGGGTGCCCGTCTGCAGCAGCTGCGCCAGCTGCTGCAACCGAAGAACGGCTTTGTTGTAGTTCGTTTCCAGCGCATCCGGCTGCAGCGGCATATTCACGATGAGCACGATCTTCTGCCGCAGATTGTCAAAGGCGATGACCTGATCAAAAAGCATCAGGTCCACATCCTTGAAGCTTTCGGTATCCTGCGCTCCGGTGCGGGCTTTCGGCTCGCTGTAACCAAGGTAATCGTAGGAAAAGTAGCCCACAAGACCGCCGGTGAAGGTGGGCAGCTCTGCAAAGCGCGGGCTTTTGTACTGTGCAAGGATTTCCCGCAGCGTCTGCGAGGGATCCTGCGTTTCAAAGGTAAGCTCCCCCGCCTTCATCACGCCGTTGCGGCAGGTGATCTCCATTTTGGGGTCAAGACCCAGAAAGGTGTAGCGTCCCCATTTTTCGCTGGGCTGGGCACTTTCCAGCAGGTAGCAGTGAGTGGAAACGTTTTTCAAAATTTTCAGCGCCTCAATGGGTGTGCAGATGTCGGATAAGATCTCGCCGCTGACCGGCAGCACCTTGTAACCGCCCGCCGCCGCAATGGTTTTTACTTCGTCCAGTGCAGGCCGTATCTTCATAGCCGCTACCCCTTTCTGCGTCAAACAAAAAACTCCCCCGGCCCTTCTGCCGGAGGAGTGTAAAAGAAAAACGCCCCGGACAGAAGAAACCTTCTTCTGTCAAGGACGAATAAAGCTAGGCCTTTGATCCGCGGTGCCACCCTGACTTCATGGGAACGACCCCATGCACTTAGCGGGATGCCAACACATCCCCGGCAACTGACGTATGCCCTACGTTGCAGAATACTGTGCGGCAAAAGCGCCGCAGTTCCCTGCACCCTCAGCGGTCCATTTCGGAAAAAAGCGACGCAGCGCCGCCTTTTCCTTGACGAACTGTTTCCGGTCTGCTTCTCAGCTGCGCAGGCTCTCTGTACAGGCATGGTTCGCCGTTATCTCCGCTTCAACGGTTTAGTGTATTGAATTTGCCTATATTAAAGCACGGATTTTGGATTTGTCAATACCAAATTTTGCTTTTGGGGAAAATTTACCTACATTTGCAGTTGGTTTGGGCTTGGGAGGGCGTTTTGCAAAAATGAGAAGCTTGCATCCTTCGGATGCAGTTCAAGGGCTTGGAATCTCCCAACAAGCCTTTTGAATTGCAAAATGCTTTTTCAGTTGCTATACTGGGCTTATCAAAGTTTTTTCGGGAGGATGCCGCAGTGACCGCACAGACAATGCAAATCGGAAACAAACCTTGCCGCATTTACGGCGAAGCCAATGCAGAATACCTACTGCTCCAAATGACCGGTGAACATGAGCTGCAAAGCATGGAAAGCGAGGTTGCCGCTATTGCACAGAATGCGCACCGCTTTTTGTTTGCGGCCATTCCCGTGGAAAGTTGGAACGATGCACTTTCTCCGTGGGAAGCCCCTGCTGTCTGGGGAAAACAAGGCTTCGGCGGTAAGGCTGCGGCCACCCTGCGCTTTCTGACAGAACAGGTCATTCCAGTGCTGAAACAACAGTTTGAACTCCCGGAAAACGTCAAAATCATTCTGGGTGGCTACTCGCTGGCCGGGCTGTTTGCGCTGTGGGCATCCACCCAGACAAATCTGTTCTACGGTGTCGCCGCCGCATCGCCCTCGGTGTGGTTTCCGGGCTGGATGGAGTTTGAACAGCGGCACTCCATGCAGGCACAGCACATTTATCTGAGCCTTGGCGACAAGGAAGAGCACACGAAAAACACCGTCATGGCTGCGGTGGGCGATAACAT
>CAKTAT010000065.1:0-10371 GCA_934532365.1 uncultured Faecalibacterium sp.
TTATGCCGGTGGTGGGGGTCGAACCCACACGTGTTATTAGCACAAGGGATTTTGAGTCCCCCTCGTCTGCCATTCCGACACACCGGCGCATCGTTTTTGAACGACTTTTATTATACCGGATTCTATGGGTAAAATCAAGAGGAAGTTTTGCGTCTTTGTTCAAAGCTTCCCGCCCTGCGTAAAATACATAACTCCGGTTCTTGCCCGGCGGCGCCGGCTGTGTTACACTAAGGTCATATCAAAACGTAAATGATGCCCATAAGGAGGGAACCGGATTTTGAAACATCTGCATTCTTTTGCCCGCCGTGCGGCGGCTTTTCTGCTGGCGGCGGTGCTGTGCGTCTGCATCCCGGCGGCAGCGGCTTCGGCTGCCACCACCATCGGCGGGGCCGATACTACCCTGATCCCCGCAGAGGACGAAAACTGCCTCAGCTGGCTGTTTGGCTCCAAGGATAAGATCACCATGCCCTACCTGAACATCAAGGGGCAGGGGCTCAAGCGCAATGTCACACTGGATCTTGAGGACTGTCTGGTGGGCATCACCTATACCGAGCTCGGCTCCATTGGCAGCTACGTCAGCGCAAGCGCCGCGCAACAGGCGTGGAAGGCGCAGGCGGTGGCGGTGCACTCCTATCTGGAGTACCACAAGCAGTACGGCTCGTCCACCAATGCGCTGATCTACACCCCGGTCAGCCAGATCCCGTCCTCCACCCGCAGCGCCATCCGTAAGGCGGTGCAGGCGGTCAAGGATGAGGTGCTGGTGTACAACGGCAGCGTGTGCGACGCGGTATGGTCGGCCAGTGCGGGCTACAACACCCAGACCGGCGTGTACGGCACCTGCGCCAGTCTGGACGCATGGGGCACGGATGTGCCCTACCTGCAAAGCGTGGAAAGCCCCTACGAGGAGCAGTACCATAACCTGCTGCGCCGGGTCATCGGCAAGGACTACACCTATATAGAATACAACGACAGCCGCACCGGCGAGCCCTACCAGAGCGCCGACACCACCCACAAGGATCTGGGCGGCTTTGTGCAGTACAACACGCTGGTGTCCAACGGGCGCAGCTACCGGTACATCAACCAGTTCGTTTCCTCCCGCTACTGCTTCGATTTCGGCACCGATGCCGACGGCACCCCCTGCATGACCTACTACGGCTTTGGTCACGGCGTGGGCATGAGCCAGTGCGGCGCGGTGGGCTATGCCGCCGAGGAGGGCATGAGCTACAAGCAGATCCTGCAGCACTACTACACCGGTGCGCAGATCCGTACCCGCACCACCCGCAGCGGCGGACTGTTCGGCTGGCTAGCGGGACTGTTCGGCTGAGCAACAGTTTGACTGAAATTTTGGAAAAACCTTCTCAAACGCCGCAGGATTTGGTATACTATATCCGTTTGTGAAAAATGAACGGGAAGCATAACTGCGTGGAAAAGCGCGCGGATTGGAGTATCAGCATGGAGTTGGATCAGGAAAAGCAAAATCAGGAGGCTGCCGAGCGCTGCCGTGCACTGGCACAGCGCATCGTGCGGGAGCTGGCGCCCCGCAGCGTACAGGTGCTGGAGGACAGCGGTCTGCTGGAAGAGGCTTTTTGTAAAATGAATACCGCGGTGGTGCAAAGCAGCCCGGAGCTGCTGGTGGTGGCAGACCCCCAGTGGGTCACCCTGCCCACAGTACAGGCCGAGAAGGTGGTGCTGGTGTGCGATGAGTACACCGGCATGGCAGACTGCGCAAAGCAGCTTGTCGCACAGGGCTTCTGCCGGGAGCTTGCATGGAAGGACAGCGGCAAGGAGCAGCTGACGGCACTGTTCTGCCGCATGGACGCTCCGGAGCTGCCGGAGCTGGAGAACGGCTACGAGCAGCAGCTGGACATTTTGCGGGAGCGTACTGTGCAGGCCGAGCGCACCGCCGCCGAGCAGGCTGCCCAGCTGGAGCGGCTGCGCAGCGACCTTTCCCTGAGCCGCAGCCACGAGCAGGATCTGGAAAAGACCCTGAACAGCGTGGTCAACTCCACCTTCTGGAAGGCCAGCTGGCCGCTGCGGTATCTGGTAAGCAAGTGCCGCCAGCTGTGGCACACCTTCCCGCTGTTCGTCTTTTTTGCCACCCTGCACCGGGTGGGTTTTGCGGGCGTAATGGCACAGGCCAAGGCCAAAAAGGAGTACAAAAAGCTGTTCCCGGGCAAGGCTATGCCCGCCGACCGCTTTGCGGACGTGGAGCTGCTGGTGCGGCAGGCCGCCGACCAGCCCGCTGCACCGCGCATCAGCATCGTGGTGCCGCTGTACAACACCCCCCACGATTTTCTGGTGGAGCTGCTGGACTCGGTGCAGAACCAGACCTACCGCAACTGGGAGCTGTGCATGGTGGATGCCGGACAGGACGCGGACGTGGGAGCCCTCGTGCAGGAGCGTGCCCGTACCGACAGCCGTATCCGCTACCGGAAACTGGACAGCAACGAGGGCATTGCGGGCAACACCAATCAGGGCTTTGCCCTTGCCACCGGTGACTATATCGCCCTGCTGGATCATGATGACATTTTGCACCCCTGCGCACTGTGGTATGTGGCGGAAGCCATTGCCAAGCAGGGTGCGGACTTTGTGTACACGGACGAAGTGACCTTTGAAGGGGATATCGACCATCTGACGGTCTACCACTTCAAGCCGGATTATATGCTGGATAACCTGCGCTCCAACAACTATATCTGCCACCTGAGCGTGTTCAGCGCGGCGCTGCTGGCAAAGGTGGGCGGCGACGAGCGGGCAGAGTTCAACGGCAGTCAGGATTACGACCTCTACCTGCGCCTGACCGAGCAGGCAGAAAAGATCGTGCACATCCCGCACCTGCTGTACTACTGGCGTTCCAGCCCGGCAAGCGTAGCCAGCAACATCTCTGCCAAGACCTACTGTCTGGAAGCTGCCATGAAGGCGCTGCGTGCCCACTACGACCGCATGGGCGTGCCGGTGGACGCAGTGACCATGGTGCCCAACACCCCGGGCTTCTACAAGACCGATTACACCATCACAAAGCCCGGGCGGGTCAGTGTGCTGATCCCCAGCTGCGACCATTCGGGCGACCTGCGGGTGTGCGTGGAGTCCATCTACCGCAAGACCACCTACCCGGATTTTGAAATCATCATCATCGAGAACAACAGCAAGGAGGCTGCCACCTTCCGCTGCTACGAGCAGCTGCAAAAGGAGCACCCGGACACCCTGCATGTGCTCACATGGCAGGGCACCGGCTTCAATTACAGCGCCCTGAATAACTTTGGTGCACGCGCCGCCACCGGCGAGTACCTGCTGCTGCTCAACAACGATACCGAGGTCATCTCTCCCCGCTGGATGGAGGAGATGGTCATGTATGCCCAGCAGGACCGTGTGGGCTGCGTGGGCGCAAAGCTGCTCTACCCGGACAACACCATCCAGCACGCGGGCATCGGCTTTGGTTTCCTGACGCTGGCGGCGCACATGCACAAGAACTTCCCTGTGGGGCACCCCGGCTATATGGGACGGCTGGTCTATGCGCAGGATGTGTACGCAGTGACCGCCGCCTGCCTGATGGTGCGCAAGGACGTATACGAGCAGGTGGAAGGGCTGGACGAGAGCTTTGCTGTGGCCTTCAACGACGTGGACTTCTGCGTGCGTGTGCGGGAGGCGGGCTACACCAACGTGTTCACCCCCTTTGCCCAGCTGTACCACTACGAGAGCAAGAGCCGCGGGTTGGACGAGAGCCCTGCCAAGCGCAAGCGCTTTGCCTCCGAGGTGGAGCGGTTCCAGAAGCGGTGGGCAAAGCAGCTGGCTGCGGGCGACCCCTGCATGAACCCCAACTTTGACCTGATGAAGGAGGACTTCAGCTTTGACATCAAGCCGCTGGAGTGAGCCTTTGACCCAAACCGAAACGAAAGGGGGAACGCAGATGGAGCTTTCGGCCTGCATCGTGGTGTATAACGGCGCGGAGGAGGCTATCAAAGCCGCGCAGACCGTGCTGGACTGCACCCGCCGCTATCCGCTCACCTTATATCTGGTGGATAACGCCAGCCCGGACGGCAGCGGCCAGCAGCTGACCGCCGCCGCCAAGGACGGCACCCTGCGCACCGCCCCCGGGCAGACGGTGCAGGTGCTCTGCCGGCTGGAGAACGGCGGCTTCGGCACCGGGCACAACACGGTGCTCTCGCTGCTGCACAGCCGGGTGCATTTTATCCTGAACCCGGACATCCAGCTGACCGCGGATACCCTGAGCGACCTTGCGGACTGGATGGCGGCGCACCCCGGCGTGGTGATGACCCGCCCGGGGCTTACCTTCCCGGACGGCACACCCCAGCGGCTGCCGCTGCGCCGGTGCAACGTGCGCGCCATGGTCTACCGGCAGCTGCCCTGTCTGCGCTTTTGGGCAAAGTACAACGACCGCTACCTGATGGCGGATAAGGACCTGACAAAGCCCACCGAGATCGAATTCTGCACCGGCAGCTTTTCGGCGGTGGACACCGCAGCCTTCAAGGAGGTGGGCGGCTTTGACGAGGAGTACTTCATGTATGTGGAGGACGCCGACCTCACCCAGAAGCTGCGCACGCAGGGCAAGGTGTATCTGGTGCCCCAGTATACCGCCATCCACGCATGGCACCGTGCGGCGCACCGCAGCCTGAAGCCCTTTCTGTGGCAGCTGCGCAGTCTGCTGCGCTATTTTTCCAAGTGGGGCTTTGCGTGGTAAGCGGGGACGAAATAGGATCGTTTTTGATTTGCAGAAAGCGGTGTGCCGTCGGCACACCGCTTTCTGCTGTTTCCACCTCTTGCATTTTGCGTGCTTTCATAGTAAAATAAAGTGTACTGCCATCGTCTTTTGCAAAAATGCGGCCTTGGCAGACCCAAAATCGTTTACAGCGGACGCAGCTCCGCTTTGAATTAAGCTGCACATCTTTTTATAAGAAAAAAGGAGTGCACAAGTATGAAAGGCATTATTCTCGCCGGCGGTGCCGGCACACGGCTCTATCCCTTGACCATGGTCACCAGCAAGCAGCTGCTGCCGGTCTACGACAAGCCCATGATCTACTATCCGCTGTCCACCCTTATGCTGGCGGGCATTCAGGATATCCTGATCATCTCTACCCCTACCGATACGCCCCGCTTTGAGGCGCTGCTGGGCGATGGCAGCCAGTACGGCATCCATCTGCAGTATAAGGTGCAGCCCTCCCCGGATGGTCTGGCACAGGCCTTTATTCTGGGCGAGGAGTTCATTGGCGACGACTGCTGCGCCATGATCCTTGGCGATAACATTTTCTACGGCAACGGCTTCTCCAAGCTGCTCAAGAGCGCCGTGGCCAACGCAGAGAACAAGGGCCGCTGCACCGTGTTCGGCTACTATGTGCAGGACCCCGAGCGCTTTGGCATCGTGGAGTTCGACAAGGACGGCAAGGTGCTGAGCGTGGAGGAAAAGCCCCAGAACCCCAAGTCCAACTACGCCATTACCGGCCTGTACTTCTACAACAAGGAAGTGGTGCAGATGGCAAAGCAGGTAAAGCCCTCTGCCCGCGGCGAGCTGGAGATCACCACCCTGAACGATATGTACCTGAAGCAGGACGAGCTGGATGTGCAGCTGCTGGGCCGCGGCTTTGCATGGCTGGACACCGGCACGATGGAGAGCCTTGTGGAGGCTGCCGACTTTGTGCACATGATCGAAAAGCGTCAGGGCATCAAGATCAGCGCACCGGAGGAGATCGCCTTCAAGTACGGCTGGATCGACCGCGACACCTTGCTGGAAAGCGCCGAGCGCTACGGCAAGAGCCCCTACGGCCAGCATCTGAAGAACGTGGCCGACGGCAAGCTGCGCTACTAAGCATAAGGAAAGGCACATTGGTATGAAAATCATTGTCACAGGCTGCAAGGGGCAGCTGGGCACAGAGCTGCTCAAGCAGCTGCAGGAGGGCCGCAGCGAACTGGGCCCCATCCCCGAAAAGCTGCTCAACGCTACGGTGATCCCGGTGGATCTGCCGGAACTGGATATCTCCAACTACAAGATGGTGGATGAGTTTGTGCGGCGCAACCGCCCGGATATCATCATCAACTGCGCCGCCTATACCAACGTGGACGGCTGCGAGGTGCACCACGACGATGCCTTTAAGGCAAACGCCCTTGGCCCCCGCAATCTGGCGCAGGCTGCCGAAAAGACCGGCGCACGGCTGGTGCACGTTTCCACCGACTATGTGTTCTCCGGCCGGGAGAACGGCGGCATCCCGCAGGATGAAGCCACCCTGCCCGGGCCCATCAGCGCCTACGGCTCCACCAAGCTCATGGGCGAAAAGTATGTGGAGCGGTTCTGCCACCGCCACTTCATCGTGCGCACCGCGTGGCTGTACAGCTACTACGGCAAAAACTTTGTCAAGACCATCGTGAACGCGGGCAAAAAGTTCGGCAAGCTGGAAGTGGTCAACGACCAGTGCGGCAACCCCACCAACGCTGCCGACCTTGCCCACGAAATTTTGCAGCTGTGCGTGACCCACGAGTACGGCCTGTACCACTGCACCGGCGAGGGCATCTGCTCCTGGTACGATTTTGCTGCCGAGATCATCCGCCTTTCCGGTGTGGACGCCACCGTTGCCCCCTGCACCAGCGAGGAGTACAAGGCAAAGCACCCGGACAGCGCCGACCGCCCCAAGTGGAGCGCACTGGACAACCGGATGCTGCGCTGCACCGTGGGCAACGATGTCCGCGACTGGAAGGACGCTCTGGCCTGCTTCTTCGCCCACTGGGACGGCGAAAACGGCATGAAGGGCTGAGAAAAAAACTGAAAATACCCCCTGCGGAAGAACTGAGGATGTATCATGTTTGATGCGATTTTTGGCAGATCTGTCAAGATATTAAAGATCTTTGCAAAGGTGCAGTGCGTGCTGGCCTTTGTGCTTGCAGCTATGCTGTGCGGCTCGGTCCATGAAATGCTGAAGCCCATCAACCAGTTTTCAGCCATCGTGCTGGGGCTGGTGGCCGCTGTGGTGTTCTGGGTGCTGCAAATGTTCCTTGCATGGGCGCTGTACGCCTTTGCGGAGCTGGTGGAGTACACCAAAGAAACCCACGAGGAGCTCAGCAACATGAGCGAGGGCCTTGCACGGTACACCCAAGCCACCTATGAGGAGCTTCACAGCATGAACAAAGGGCTGGAAGCATACACCAAGGCCATGGGCAAGACCATGAACAGCATGAACAAGAACCTCTACCTTGTGGCAAAGCACTGCTGCGCCGAGGAGGAACGCGCCCGCGCCGCAGCCCGCCCGCAGTCCGGGAACAACAAATAAATAAAGAGGAAAACTGACCTATGAAAACCTATCTGATCACCGGCTGCGCCGGTTTTATCGGTTCCAACTTTGTGCACTATATGCTCAAAAAATACCCGGAGATCCTGCTGGTCAATCTGGATAAGCTGACCTACGCCGGCAATCTGGAAAACCTGAAGGATGTGGAGGGCGACCCCCGCCATGTGTTCGTGCAGGGCGATATCTGCGACAAGGAGCTGGTGGAAGGCCTGTTCCAGAAGTACGATTTCGATTACGTCATCAACTTTGCCGCCGAGAGCCATGTGGACCGCTCCATCAAGAACCCCGAGATCTTTGTGCAGAGCAACGTGATGGGCACCGTCAACCTGCTGCAGCGCGCCAAGGAGGCATGGTACGACGCCGATGCCAAGACCTGGAAAGAGGGCAAGAAGTACCTGCAGGTGTCCACCGATGAGGTGTACGGCGCTCTGGGCGCGGACGGCTTCTTTATGGAGACCACTCCGCTGTGCCCCCACAGCCCCTATTCTTCTTCCAAGGCCAGCGCCGATATGTTCGTCATGGCGTTCCACGATACCTACGGCATGCCGGTGAACATCACCCGCTGCTCCAATAACTACGGCCCCTACCAGTTCCCGGAGAAGCTGATCCCCCTGATGATCAACAACGTCAAGCACCACAAGCAGCTGCCCGTCTACGGCGACGGTATGCAGATCCGCGACTGGCTGTATGTGGAGGATCACTGCAAGGCCATTGATATGGTGGCCAACGGCGGCAAGATCGGCGAGGTGTACAACGTGGGCGGCCACAACGAGCGCCCCAACATCTTCATCGTCAAGACCATCATCGCCCAGCTCCACGACCGTCTGCAGGACGAGGGCATCAGCGAGGAGCTGATCAAGCACGTCGCCGACCGTCTGGGTCACGACCGCCGCTACGGCATCGACCCCACCAAGATCAAGAACGATCTGGGCTGGTACCCCGAGACTCCCTTCGAGAAGGGCATCGTGCTGACCATTGACTGGTACCTGAACCACGAGGAGTGGATGAACCACGTCACCAGCGGCGACTACCAGAACTACTATCAGGATATGTACAAGAATAAGTAAGAGCCTGTAAACCAAGCAAAAGCCGGACAGCCAATGGACTGTCCGGCTTTTGCGTTAATTAGTATTTTCCAGCACAAAATCCGCACCTTCGGCGATGCCGTACTGCGCAAAATACCCCTCCTCCAGCGGCACCCACCGGGCGGCAAAATCCGCGTAGCGGGCGCCCTCCCGCGCTTGTAAGCGCCGGGTCTGCTCGGCCTTGGTGCAGGTCACAAAGACCCGCAGCGTCTCGTAGGGGCGCAGCAAAGGGTGGTGGCTGTAGCTGCCCTCTAAAATCACCAGCGGCTGCGCGGGCAGCTGTGCCGGGGGCAGATAAGCCCCCTCCCGGCAGCTGTACGCCCGGTAGGCCACCGTCTGCCCCGCGTAGGCCGGGCGCAGGGCCTCGTCCCGCAGACGGGTAAGGTCCATGTTGGCGCAGGGGGTGTGTGCCCAGTCCGGGATGCGCTGTGCGGGCGGCAGATAGAAATCGTCCGTGCGCAGCAGGGTGCAGCCGGGCAGCTGCGCCGCCAGCGCGTTGGCAAGGGTGGTCTTGCCGCTGCCGCAGCGGCCGTCCAGCGCCAGCACCAGCGGGCGGGTGGGCTTTTGTGCCAGCGCGGCGGCCAGCAGCGCAGACAGGGTGGACGCGGTGATGGGTGTGGGCATGGGTTTGGCCTCCTTGGCAGGGTGCGCCCCAAGGGGCAGACCCGAGAATATCCCAATTATACCACAGCCGCCGTCGGAAGGGTAGCGCGGACGCGGTTTGCCATAAATAACTTTTTTATCATAAAGGCTTGACACACCCCGCTGGGTTGTGGTACACTACTGGCGTTAGAAACAACTAACCGCATGAGACCCCACCGGCAGCGCCCGCAGCTCGGGCGTGCTGCTTCTTTTTTGGAGTGACGGTTAGCTACGTCTTACTTATAACCGCCCGGCACCCGGGGCATACTGACCCCGACACCGCCGCCAAAGGAGAACCGCCATGGAGCGTGATTTTGAGACCGTAATGATCGAACAATGTGCCCCGGTACTGGCGGGGCTGAAACCTGCGGGGCTGTTCCGCTACGAAACGCGCGACCGTGCCGACCTTGCCCGGCGGGTGGCGGGCTGGAATGCCCAGCTGAACCCCAAGGGCCTGCAGGTGCGGGTGCTGCGGGGGTGCATCGCTACCCGGCAGTATCTGGTGTACGTCTACCGCGCCGCCAAGCTGCAAACGGTGCTGGCAGATGCCGCTGTGCGCAGCTTTTTAGCCCGGGAGGGCTACCGTCTGCCGGAAGATGCTGCGGACTGCAACGCGCTGCTGGACCAGCTCAGCCTGCGGCTGTGCTGCGCGGCGGAGGCGGCGGATTTCCCCCACGAGATCGGGGTATTTCTGGGCTATCCGCTGGAGGATGTGGTGGGCTTTATCCGCCACCGGGGCAAGTGCTTTACCTGCTGCGGGTGCTGGAAGTCCTACGGCGACCCCGCCGCCGCGCAGCAGCACTTTGACCAGCTGGCCAAGTGCACGGCGGTGTATCTGCGGCTGTTCCACAGCGGCACGCCCATTTTAAAGCTGGCAGTGGCCGCCTGAAAAATTGTGATTCTCTTTTCAAATACTCTCTTTTATCCTGGCAACTCTCCTATGCTTCCGACACAGGAGAGAGCGATCCTCCTTTTTACGCATGACCGCCCGGCGCAGCCTTGACCCCTGTGCCGGGCGGTCGTGCGTTTGGGGGACGGCACTCCCGCGCGGGGTGGGACGATTTAAAATGGCCTCCGCTTGCGCTCTGGCCATAATTAGCGGAATTGGATTTTTATTTCGCGTTTGTCGCGGCCTGCGGGCCGCTCCAAACGCTATTTTCACGGGAGGGGTCGTGGAGGGAAACGGCAGGTGCAACGCCGCTTTCTGCGAAAGCGCGGCGCTGCGAGGGACGCTTGCTCCCCCGGGGGGAGCTGTCGCGCAGCGACTGAGGGGCTATGGATGGAGAAGCGAAAAAAGCGTTAAAGCGATAGCGCCGACTGGCGCAGCGCTAGCTTTTTTGTGCTTCGACTTCTTC
>CAKTAT010000066.1:0-10307 GCA_934532365.1 uncultured Faecalibacterium sp.
TCTGCGGAGCTTGTCGGGGCAAAGCCCCTCCATCTGCTTGCGCAGACCGCTCTGCCGCTTAAAAGCCCCACTGGGGCTTTCATTGCTGCGCAAACGCGGATTTTCCAGAATTGCCTTCTCACGGGAGGAGTCGCAACGGCAAACGGCATTTCCCGCAACAGCCCCTTTTGTGAAAATGCGTTTGGAGCGCTCCGCAGAGCGCGACAAACGCGAAATATAAATAATAATTCCTTGAAATATGACCAGAGCGCAGCGGAGGTCATTCCCAATCGTCCAGCGCCAAAGGCGCTTTATTTTACCACCCTTGCAAACTCTGCGGCAAGGGCGGCGTTCACCGAGCGGACGGCGTTGGCGTCCGGCTTGATGGCGGTGCGGTCGTAGGTGAACAGCCCGTTCACCTCGTCCTCCACGTCGGTCAGCTGGGTGTATACCAGCGCCGAAAGCCCCTTTTGCAGCTGCAGCAGCACTGTGCCCAGCTGCATTTTTTTGTACCGGGCGGTCAGCTCCTCCCGGTTTTTGGCTGTGCCGTAGCCGTAGGTCCTGCGGGGCGGCTCGTGCCCGGGCATGGGCCATGCAATGCCGCCGTACTCGCTCAGTGCCACGGTGCGCGTCTGCGGGCGCACCCGCAGGGGATAGAAGTAGTTGTGCAGGGAGTATACATCCCCGCCGCCCTGATCGTACCAGCCGCTGGCCTCGTCCACAAGGCGGGTATCGTCCAGCGCACGGATGGCCTGTACTGCCCCGGCGGCATCGTACTGTCCCCAGCCCTCATTAAAGGGCACCCAGCAGCCCACGCAGGGGTGGCAGCGCAGCGCCTGCACCGTATCTGCCAGTTCCCGGCGGTATTCTTCCCGGCTGCTTTCGCTCCCCCGGCTCAGTAGTCCCCACAGGGGTGCTTTGTCCGGCAGACGGCGCATAAGCGGCTGCAAAATATTGGTCAGGTAGGTGACGAACCACAGGTTATACTTGCTGCCGCCGTTGACCATATCCTGCCAGACCACAAGCCCCAGCTTGTCGCAGTGGTAGTACCAGCGCTGCGGCTCAAGCTTTGCGTGCTTGCGCAGCAGGTTGTAGCCCAGCGCCTTTACCTCGCTCAGCTCCCGCTCCACCGCCGCATCCGAGGGCGGGGTGTACAGTCCTTCCGGCCAGTAGCCCTGATCCAGCAGACCGTTGAGCAGGATGGGCTTATCGTTCAGGCAGAAGCGCAGCACGCCCTTTGCGTCCGGTGCGCAGCTCCACTTGCGCAGGGCAAAGTAGCTGTGCACGGTGTCAAACTGCTCTTCCTCTCCCTGCGTGGTGCCCACGGTCAGGTCGTACAAAAAGGGCGTATCCGGACTCCACGGAAAGAAATACTCCTCCGCAATATGCAGCGTCACCGTACCGTCCCGGTCGGCCTCGTCGCTGCCCCAGTCCTCGGCAATGGTCACACCCCCGGCGCGCACCACCGCCCACAGGTTCACCGCACCGCCGGGCGCAGAGGTATGTACTTTCACAGTCACGGTGCGGGCATCGTAGTCCGGCGTAACGGTGAGAGACTGGATGTAATTTTCCGGCACACGCTCCAGCCAGACCGTCTGCCAGATGCCGCTCTGCGCCGGGTAGAACATCCCGCCGGGCTGCAGGGTCTGCTTGCCCCGCGCCTGTGTGCCGTGGCCGGTGGGGTCCTGCACCGCCACCCACAGGCTGTTGCGGCCGGTGCCGTTGAGCTGCGCGGTGATATCCAGCGTAAAGGGCCAGTAGCCGCCCCGGTGGCCGCCCACCAGATGGCCGTTCACCTGCACAGCGCAGGCGTAGTCCACCGCACCGAAGTGCAGCAGCACCCGGCCGCCCGTCCCGGCGGGCGGCGCAAAGTATCGGTGGTAGTGCAGCCACTGCCCGGGCTGCAATGTGCGCCCCACCCCGGAGGCGCGGCACTCCGGCGCGTAGGGCACCAGGATCTCACCATCCCAGCCCGCCGGGCGCTGTGCCGAGGTGGTGATGGCGTACTGCCACAGGCCGTTCAGGTTCTCGTAGCTGTCCCGGCGCATGGCCGGGCGGGGATATTCCGTCAGAGGGTGCATACACTCACCAGCCTTTTTACTTGTTTGCTCCATTCTAGCACAGCCCGGGGCGTTTGTATACCAAGGAAAAATATTTTTATATAGCGTAAGCCCGGAAAGTCTGCGGACTTTCCGGGCTTACGAAAGCGCTTAATTCTCGGCCAGATTACCGGTATAAAGCTGGTAATACTTGCCCTTTTTGGCGATCAGCTCGTCGTGGCTGCCGCGCTCGATGATGCGGCCCTGTTCCAGCACCACGATGCAGTCTGCATTGCGGACGGTGGACAGGCGGTGGGCGATGACGAAGCTGGTGCGGCCGTACATCAGGCCGTCCATGCCGCGCTGCACCAGCGCCTCGGTGCGGGTATCAATGGAGGAGGTTGCCTCGTCCAGAATCAGCACCGGGGGGTCTGCCACGGCTGCGCGGGCAATGGCCAGCAGCTGACGCTGACCCTGCGAGAGGTTGGCACCATCACCGGTCAGCATGGTGTTGTAGCCCTCCGGCAGGCGCTTGATAAAGCCGTCGGCGTTGGCCAGACGGGCGGCGGCGATGCACTCTTCATCGGTGGCATCCAGCCGTCCGTAGCGGATGTTCTCCATCACCGTGCCGGTGAACAGGTGGGTGTCCTGCAGCACGATGCCCAGCGAGCGGCGCAAATCGGCCTTTTTGATCTTGTGGATGTTGATGCCATCGTAGCGGATCTTGCCCTCCTGAATATCGTAGAAGCGGTTAATCAGGTTGGTGATGGTGGTCTTGCCCGCACCGGTAGAGCCGACAAAGGCGATCTTCTGTCCCGGACGGCCGTACAGGTTGATATCGTGCAGCACCGTCTTTTCCGGCACATAGCCAAAGTCTACGTCCGTAAAGGTGATGTCGCCCGCCAGCTTGTGGTAGGTAACGGTGCCGTCGTGGTGGGGGTGCTTCCACGCCCAGATGCCGGTGCGCTCGGTGGTTTCCACCAGCTGGTCGTTGCGGTCGTACTTGGCGTTTACCAGCGTCACATAGCCCTCGTCGGTCTCGCTGGGCTCGTCCATCATCTTGAAGATGCGCTCGGCACCAGCCAGTGCCATGATGACGCTGTTGGCCTGCATGGACACCTGACTGATGGGCATATTGAAGCCCTTGTTCAGGCTGAGGAAGGCCACCACGGTGCCAAGGGTCATGCCGCTCACGCCGCCCACGGCCATGGCTGCACCAGTCAGCGCGCAGATGGCGTAGCTGATGTTGCCCAGCTGGGCGTTGACCGGCATCATGATGTTGGAGAAGGCGTTGGCCTGCTTGGCGCTTTCCTTCAGCTGGTCGTTCAGTTCACGGAAGCCGGCAAGGGTCTGCTGCTCGTGGGTGAACACCTTGACCACCTTCTGGCCTTCCATCATCTCCTCGATGTAGCCGTTCACCTTGCCAAGATCCCGCTGCTGCTGGATGAAGTACTTGGAAGAGCTTTTTGCGATCTGCTTGGAGCAGAACAGCATCAGCGCCACCATGAGCATGGTAACGATGGTCAGCTGCCAGCTGAGCATACACATACTGAAGAACACCGACACGATGGTGATGACGCTGGACACCAGCTGCGGGATGCTCTGGCTGAGCATCTGGCGCAGGGTATCCACGTCGTTGGTGTACACGGACATGATATCGCCGTGGGGATGGGTGTCAAAATACCGGATGGGCAGGCTTTCCATGTGGGTGAACAGCTTGGTGCGCAGATTGCGCAGCGTGCCCTGCGTTACGTTGACCATGATGCGGGCGTTGGCCCATGCGGCCAGAATGCCTACAAGGTAGATGCAGCACATCCGCACCAGTGCACCGGCCAGCGGTGCAAAGCTGGGGTTCTGCTGGCGGGTCATGGGCACGATGTAATCGTCCATCAGGGTCTGCAAGAACAGGCTGGCCTGCACATTGGCCAGCGCGCTGACCACGATGCACACAAGCACAAGGATGCAGTGGGGCAGATAGTTGCGGAACACCTCATCCATGATGCGCTTCAGCAGCTTGCCCGGGTTTTCCACCTTGGGGCGCGGCCCCCGCGCGCCCCGCGGGCCGGGGCCATGTACTTCTTTTACTGCCATTACTGCGCACCTCCCTGCTTGTCAAAATCGCCGCCGCCCTGCGTCTGGCTGTTGTAGACCTCCTGATAGATGGCATTGGTCGCCAGCAGCTCCGCATGGGTGCCCAGACCGTTGATCTGGCCGTTATCCAGCACCAGAATGCGGTCTGCATCCTGCACCGAGGAGATACGCTGTGCAATGATGATCTTGGTCGTGCCGGGGATCTCCTCCCGGAAGGCCTTGCGGATCTTGGCATCCGTCGCGGTATCCACGGCGCTGGTGGAGTCGTCCAAAATCAGTACCTTGGGCTTGCGCAGCAGGGCGCGGGCAATGGTCAGGCGCTGCTTCTGGCCGCCGGACACGTTGGAGCCGCCCTGCTCGATCCAAGTATTGTACTTATCCGGGAAGCGCTGGATGAATTCATCCGCGCAGGCCAGCTTTGCCATGCGGATGCACTCCTCCTCGGTGGCGTTGGCATCGCCCCAGCGGAGGTTATCCAGAATGGTGCCGCTGAACAGCACATTCTTCTGCAGCACCATGGAGACCTCGCGGCGCAGCACGTCAAGGTTATAGTCCCGCACGTCCACGCCGCCCACCCGCACGGTACCGCTCTCGGCATCGTACAGGCGGGGGATCAGCTGCACCAGGCTGGATTTTGCACTGCCGGTGCCGCCGATGATGCCCAGCGTCTCGCCGGGCTGAATGGTAAAGCTGATATCGTTCAGCACCGGCTGGCCGCTGCCGTGCTTATACTTGAAGGTAACGTGGTCAAACTGGATGCTGCCGTCTGCCACCTGCTGCACCGGCTGCTTTGCCGGGGGCAGGTCGGTGTGCTCGTCCAGCACCTCCACGATACGCTTGGCAGAGGCGGCGGACATGGCGATCATGACAAAGGCCATGCTCAGCATCATCAGTGCCATGAGGATGTTCATGATATAGCCGAACAGGGCGTTCAGCTGGCCGGTGGTAATGGCACCGTGCAGCACATATTTTGCGCCAAACCAGCTCAGCGCGATGTTGCAGCCGTACACCGCCACCAGCATGGCAGGGTTATTAAAGCTCAGGCGGCTTTCGGCGTTGACGAACTGCTTGTACAGGCTCTCGCAGGCGGCGGTGTATTTTTCGTTCTCAAAGCCCTCGCGCACAAAGCTTTTGACCACGCGGATGGCAGAGACATTCTCCTGCACCGAGGCGTTGAGGTTATCGTAGTTCTTGAACACCCGGTCGAAAATGCGGAAGGTGGGGATCATGATGGCAGCCAGCACCGCCACCAGAAAGGCCACTGCCACCACGAACACCAGCGACAGCGGGCCGCCGATGACCACGGCCATGAACATGGCAAACACCAGATGCACCGGGGCGCGCACACACATCCGCAGGATCATCTGGAAGGCGTTCTGCACGTTGGTCACGTCGGTGGTCATGCGGGTAACAAGACCTGCCGTGGAGAATTTGTCGATGTTGGAAAAAGAGTAATGCTGGATATTTTCATACATGGCATCGCGCAGATTT
Source organism: uncultured Faecalibacterium sp. (assembly GCA_934532365.1). Classification (GTDB taxonomy): domain Bacteria; phylum Bacillota; class Clostridia; order Oscillospirales; family Ruminococcaceae; genus Faecalibacterium. The sequence goes on from CAKTAT010000066.1 coordinate 5,601, forward strand.
CCGGCAAAGCCGGTGGATGCCTCGGCGGCGTACTTGCCCGCCAGCACGCCCAGCACCAGCGCAATGGCTGCCACCAGAAAGGTAAGCAGGCCGTAGCGGATGATGGCGTTCATATCGCCCTTTTCAATGCCCTGGTCGATGATAAAGGCCATGATAGTGGGCAGCAGCACATCCATAATGGCTTCCAGCGCAGCAAAGAGCGGTGTCTTGATCGAGGCGGCTTTATACTCGCCCAGATGCGACACAAGCTTTTTGATCATCTGAGTTCCCTCCTATTTGAATTTATTTGTTTGGTACGAAACAATTTTATACAAAACAATTTAAATGTCAAGACGTTTCAGAGAATGTTCATAATTACTAATTTAACAAGCCCATTTTCGGCGCTTTGACGGAAAAGGAGGTTATTTTAACGCTTCCCGCAGCTTGTTCAGCAGCCGCAGTAGCTCTGCATTCTCCTCCTCGGTCAGCAGACCGGTCACATAGTCATCGGTCTGGCGGAAGGAAAGCATGGTCTTTTCGTGCAGACGGATGCCCTCCTCGGTCAGCACAAGCTGCTTGAGCCGGGCGTCCTGCGGCACGCTCAGCCGCTGGATGTAGCCCTTGCGCTCCATCAGCTGCAAAATGTTGGTCACGGTGGAGCGGGTGATGGAAAACTCCCGCTCGATGTCCCGCTGGAATACCGGCTCTTCCCGGTGGCGGTAGAGATACTCGATGATCCACCCGTGCATGGGGGTGGTCTGCTCTACCCCGTTGGCGCGGGAAAACTGGTTCAGTCTGCGGAAGATCAGGTTATCCACCCGGTGCAGCTGGGCAGGGATGACCTGCGGCCCCTCCCACGGCGGGTCCAGCTTGCAGGACTGTTCAATAGGGTGCTCTGTACACATAATGGTTTCCTCTGTTTAAGTTGTTCGATGTGAAACTGTTTGATACGATACATATTTTACCCATCTCCCCGCCCCTTGTCAAGAGAGCGGAGAATAAAAAGAGACGTTCCAAAACGACCAAAGGCCATTTGGGAACGTCTCTTTTGGCTTACTCTGCGGCAGCTGTCTCAGTGTCTGCTTCGGCAGTGGGGACCGGCTCTGCCGTGGCGGTCGCCGCCTGCTCCTTCTCTATCCACTCCCGCACACGGTCGGGACGGTTGGTGATGTAGGCATCGGCGCTGGTGCGCAGCAGGCTGCGGACGGAATCCTCCGTGTCCACCGTCCACAAGGACACCTTGATGCCCATCTCGTGCAGTGCATCGATAAACGCAGAGCTCTTGTAGGCGGTGTGGTACTCACAGCTGACCCACTCCGGCACAAAGTCCAGACTGCGGATGTAGGCGGGCAGGTCCCGCTGCGCCATCAGGTTTTTATAGATCTCGTTCAGGCTCTTGCCCGGAAAGCTTGCCCGCAGCATACTTACCTTATCGCTCATCCAGCGGGTCATCCAGCTGCAGTTTTCCTCGTCTGCTGCGCTCTCCGGCAGGGCGGCGTCCATGGCTTCCATATCGTCTATGCCATTGGTCAGTCCCAGATCCTTCCAGATGATGGGCGGCGGCAGCAGCATGCTTTCCAGCTCGCCGTATACCAGTGCACCTACCCGCAGTTCGGGCAGCAGCTGCTTTGCCTGCCGCAGCAGCGCGTGGTTGAAGGAGACAAGGATCACCTGTTCTACCATCTCGGTCTGCTGCAGCACTTCCAGCACCCGGGGCACAAAGTCCGGGTCGTTGTCCATGGTGGCTTTCAGCTCCAGATGCACCGTGCATCCCGGCATCTGCCTGCACAGTTCCATGGCCTCCTGCAGGGTGGCGATCTTCTCGTCCTTGAACAGCACGCCCTTCCAGCTGCCGAAATCTAGCTCCTTTAGATCGCCCATAGTCATATCGTAGATCTTGCCGGAAATATCCGTGTGAAGATCGATCATATAGTCATGGTGGATCACAAGCCCGGCGTCGCTGGTCTGCTGTACGTCCATCTCTACGCCGTCTGCACCCAGTTCCATGGCCTTTTTAAAGGCAGTCAGGGTATTTTCCGGTGCAAGATAGGAAGCACCGCGGTGTGCAATGATCTGTGGTGTCATAAATTTTCTCCGTTATCGTTTTGTCCTCACACATGGATACACCCCGGCGGCTGCTGTTCCGCAGGCAGTGCCGGGGCGTAGGCTCAGGTCAGGTCCTCGCCGTCCGAAGCAATGACCTTTTTGTACCAGTAAAAGCTGTCCTTCCGGCTGCGGGCAAGGGTGCCGTTGCCGTCGTTGTCCTTGTCCACATAGATAAAGCCGTACCGCTTTTTCATCTCGCCGGTAGAGGCGCTTACAAGGTCGATGGGGCCCCATGTGGTGTAGCCCATCAGGGGCAGACCGTCCTCGTTGATGGCCTTTTCCATCTCCTCGATGTGCGCCCGCAGATAGTCGATGCGGTAGCTGTCGTGGATGGAGCCGTCCGGCTCTACGGTATCCACCGCACCCAGACCGTTCTCCACAATGAACATGGGCTTTTCGTACCGGTCGTAGATGGTGTTCAACGTCACCCGCAGACCCACTGGGTCGATGGCCCAGCCCCACTCGCTGGCCTTCAGGTAGGGGTTCTTCACCGATGCGAACACGGCGTTGCCCTCCGCATTCTCTGCCGCCATCAGTTCCTTATCCGCCGTGATGCAGCGGCTGGAATAGTAGCTGAAGGACACAAAATCCACCGTGCCCTCCCGCAGCGTGCGGTCATCCTCCGGTTGGGTGCACAGCTGCACCCCGGCGCGCTCCATCCGCTTTTTGGCCCACACGGGGTAGGTGCCGCGCACCTGTACGTCGGTAAAGAAGTAGTTGTCCCGGTCGGCCTCCTGCGCCGCCCGCACATCCTCCGGGGCGCAGGTGCGGGGGTAGAACTGACCCGCCGCCAGCATACAGCCCACCATGGCGTCCGGCATTTTTTCATGCGCCAGCTTTACCGCCTTTGCACTGGCCACCAGCTCGTGATGAGCGGCCTGATACTTGACCTGCTCCACATTCTCGCCGGGGTGGAACACCAGCCCTGCGCCGGTAAAGGACAGGTGCAGCAGCATATTGATCTCGTTGAAGGTGAGCCAGTACTTCACCTTGCCCTTAAAGCGGTCGAACAGCACCTCGCAGTAGTGGACATAGGCGTCCACCATGCGGCGGTCTTTCCAGCCGCCGTATTTTTTGATGAGAGCAATGGGGGTGTCAAAGTGGCAGATGGTGACCAGCGGCTCGATGCCGTACTTATGGCACTCGTCAAAAACGCTGTCGTAGAAGGCCAGCCCTGCCTCGTTGGGCTGGGCGTCATCGCCGTTGGGCAGGATGCGCGTCCACGCAATGGACAGCCGGAAGCACTTGAAGCCCATCTCCGCAAACAGGGCAATATCCTCTTTATAATGGTGATACAGGTCGATGGCCTCGTGGCTGGGGTAGAAATGCGCAGCATCGCAATCCAGCATCTCCATATAGCCCGTTGCCACCGGGAAACGGTCCGGGCCGAAGGGGGTCACATCCACCGTTGCCAGACCCTTGCCGTCTGCCTGCCATGCGCCCTCGCACTGGTTGGCTGCAGTAGCGCCTCCCCACAAAAACCCTTTGGGAAATTTGCCCATACTCTTTACCTCCTTGTTCGCTTTTGCGCCCCTGCGGAGCGCAAATACACTCATAACACTATGATACCGCAACCGGCGGCGCTTGTCCATGACTGCATTTTGCAAAGGAGCGTGCATTTGGGGATAAAGTACGACTTTTATCGTCAAAACGCCGAAATTCCCTGCCGTTTTTTGCGCACTTTTCACGATAAAAACACAAATCCGGCCGGTTTTTCTTTTATTCTGTTCCTTTTAAACCGCGCGGCAGTATGGTAGAATAATAGGGTAAGAACTGCGCCGCGCTGCTGCGCTGCCGAGAACATGGAAAAATGGAGTGTTTGATTATGACTGAGTTCAAACCCATCAAAGAAGGCAAAGTCCGCGAGATCTACGACAATGGCGACAGCCTGATCATGGTTGCCACCGACCGCATTTCTGCGTTTGACGTCATCCTGAAAAACAAGGTCACCAAAAAGGGCACCGTGCTCACCCAAATGAGCAAGTTCTGGTTCGATTATACCCGCGATCTGCTGCCCAACCATATGCTGAGCGTGGATGTGCAGGATATGCCGGAGTTCTTCCGTCAGCCCCAGTTCACCGGCAACAGCATGATGTGCCGCAAGCTGACCATGCTGCCCATCGAGTGCATCGTGCGCGGCTACATCACCGGCAGCGGCTGGGCCAGCTACCAGAAGACCGGCAAGGTGTGCGGCATCCAGCTGCCCGAGGGCCTCAAGGAGTCCGATAAGCTGCCCGAGCCCATCTACACCCCCTCCACCAAGGCAGAGATCGGCGACCACGACGAGAACATCTCCTACGAGCAGAGCATCGACGTGCTGGAAAAGCAGTTCCCCGGCCACGGTCTGGAGTACGCCACTAAGCTGCGCGACTACACCATTGCCCTGTACAAGAAGTGCGCCGAGTACGCACTGTCCCGCGGCATCATCATTGCCGACACCAAGTTCGAGTTTGGTCTGGATGAGGACGGCAACGTGGTGCTGGGCGACGAGATGCTGACCCCGGACTCCTCCCGCTTCTGGCCGCTGGAGGGCTACGAGCCGGGTCACAGCCAGCCCTCCTTCGACAAGCAGTTTGTCCGCGACTGGCTGAAGGCCAACCCCGACAGCAACTACGACCTGCC
>CAKTAT010000067.1:0-10281 GCA_934532365.1 uncultured Faecalibacterium sp.
GTGTTTTGCGGCGACCTGTACCAGCTTTTGGGTATTGGAAGAATGATGACCGCCAATGACAACAATGATGTCGCATTGTTGGCTGAGGTCTTCCGCTTCCTGTTGCCTCGCCCACGTCGCATTACATATTGTATCAAAAATTCGGGCGTTTGTATAGGCTTTTTTGAGAAACTCCGAACTTTCTTTCCATTTTGTCACCTGAAATGTGGTCTGTGCAACTGCAAAAAGGGGTTTTTGGGGGTCAGAAGGGCCGTTCCACGCCTCTAACTCGGCTAAATCGGCAAAAACGAACACCTCGCCCCGGGTGTGTCCCACGATGCCCTGCACCTCCGGGTGGGTCTTGTCCCCCGCCACCAGCAGCACCGCACCCTCTTTTTCGGCCTGTGCGGCAATGCGCTGGATCTTCTGCACAAAGGGGCAGGTGGCGTCATGGTACGGGATGCCGCGGGCGGCCAGCTCATCGTAAACGCTGCGGGGCACCCCGTGGCTGCGGATAACCACCTCGCACCCGGCGGGCACATCCTGCACGGTGTTTACCACCTGTGCGCCCTTGCGCCGCATATCCTCCACCGCCTGCGGGTTGTGGATCAGCGGGCCCAGCGTTGCCACTTTATGTCCCTCGGCCAGCAGACCGTAGGTCAGTTCCACGGCGCGGTTCACGCCAAAGCAGAACCCCGCCGTTTTCGCCAGATGAATCTCCATCTCTTACGCTCCCATCTTTTCCCATGCTTCCAGCAGCGCCTGCTTGTTGGCACGGAGTTTTTTGGTGTCCCGGCGGCCCTCCATGGCAAACTGCGCTGCGGGCATCGGCTCGCCGTAGATCACCCGCACTTTGCAGAACAGGTGCATCATTCCGTCCGGGGTGTCGTACAGGATGCGGCAGGGCACAACGTCCACCCCGGCCTCGGCGGCAATGACGAAAAGGCCGCTCTTGGGAGGCAGGAGTTTGCCCTCCTTTTCGCGGGTGCCCTCCGGGAAGATGAGCAGGGTCTCGCCCTGCTTGCAGGCCTCCACCGTCTGGGAGATGACCGCCATCTCGTCCTTGGTGCCGCGCACGCACACCGCACCAGCACAGCGGAAGAACCAGGTCAGAAAGGCGTTGATCTCGAACAGTTCCTTTTTGGCGAACACCACCATCCGCCTGCCCCATCGGGTGACGACGATGAACACCGGGTCGATGGCCGACACATGGGTGGGTGCAAGGATATAGCCCTTCGTCTGCACCTTTTTCAGGTTTTCGCGCCCCTCCACCCGGATGCGGAAACCGATGTGCCACACAAGCCATGCAAGGGGCACCAGAATATAATATAGTACCATTTTCTATTCCTGTCCTGTTTGTTTTATCCGCCGATCTTTTTGGCAATGATCTGCTTCATGGCGTCAAGGCTCTGCTCAAAATCCAGCGCCGAAGTATCCAGCAGCACGGCGTCCTCCGCCTGCTTCAGCGGAGCGGCGGCGCGGTGGGTATCCTGATAGTCCCGCTGCTTCACGTCTGCCAGTACCTCCTCGTAGGGAGTGTCGATGCCCTTGGCCTGATACTCCTTCCAGCGGCGGGTAGCGCGTGCCTCCGGGCTGGCGGTCAGGAAGATCTTCACCGTAGCGTCCGGCAGCACCACCGTGCCGATATCCCGGCCGTCCATCAGCACATCCTGCTTTTTTGCCATGCTGCGCTGCAAGTCCAGCAGAAATGCCCGCACTGCGGGGTTTGCGCCCACGGCAGAGGCTGCCATGCCGGCGGCTTCGGTGCGGATAGCGGTGCTCACATCCTCGTCCTTCAAGTAAATGTGCTGCTCGCCCGCAATGGATGCCAGCCGCAGCTCGATCTCGGGCAGCAGGGCGTCCACCGCTGCGTTGTCCTTGGGGTCCTTGCCCGCGCGCAGGGCGTACAGGCCGATGGCCCGGTACATTGCACCGGTGTCCACATAGATATAGCCCAGCTCTGCCGCCAGACGGCGTGCCAGAGTGGATTTGCCTGCACCCGCAGGCCCATCAATTGCAACAGATACCATGATATGTTCTCCTTATTTATATATAGTACACAGGGAATTGACTGCGCTGTTTTTACAGGTTATTCGCAAAGCTTTGTGCGGTGCAGAAAGCGATCTGCAGATTGTAGCCGCCGGTGTAGGCGTCCACGTCCAGCACCTCGCCCGCAAAGTACAGCCCCAGCGCCTTTTTGCTCTGCATGGTCTTAGGGTCTACCTCCCGCACCGATACGCCGCCGCTGGTGATGACTGCGTGGGCAAGGTCGCCCCGGGCGTCAATGGACACCTGCCAGTGCTTGACCAGCTGCACCAGCTCCCGCTTCTGCTCCCGGGTGATCTGGTTTGCCTTGGTGGCGGGGTCGATGCCCCAGCGCGCCACCATCACCGGCTGCATACTGGCCGGCAGCAGCTTGACCAGCGCACCCTGCGCCGCGTGGCTTGCCAGCAGGGCAAAGTCCCGGGTGATGCGGTCGTACAACTGCTCCTCGTTCAGGGCGGGTTTCAGGTCGATCTCCGCGATGTACCTGTGCTTTTTCATGTCCCCCAGATGGCTGGACGCGCTCAGGGTCAGCGGCCCGCTGATGCCAAAGTGAGTAAACAGCATCTCGCCCTGCTCGTCAAAGATGGCCTTGCCGTCCTCCAGCAGGGTCAGGGTGACGTTTTTCAGCGCCAGACCCATCATCTTTTTGCAGTCCGGGTCCCGGCTGACAAGGCTGACCAGACTGGGCACCGGCTCCACAAGGGTGTGCCCCGCCTGCTGCGCCAGCTTGTAGCCATCGCCGGTAGAACCGGTGGTGGGGTAGCTCACGCCGCCGGTGGCCACCAGCACCGCGTCCGCCCGGTACTCCCGGCCGGAGGTGCCCCGCACGCCCACGCAGCGCAGCGCCGGGCCGGCCTTTTTCTTTTTGGGATGGCGCGGGTTTTCCTCTGCCGCCGGGGCGGGCTCTGCCTCCGGCACGATGTCCTCCAGCAGCAGCTTTTTTGCGCCGTCATAGATGATATCCGCGTCCTGCGCATAGCGCAGCAGCGCCTGCCGGATCTCCTCGGCCTTATCCGATACCGGGAATACCCGGCGGCCGCGCTCCACCTTCAGCTCCACGCCAAGGCCCTCGAACAGTGCCATGGTCTTTGCCGGGGGGAACGCTCCCAGCGAGGAGTACAAAAAGCGCGGGTTCGTGCGCACATGGCGCAAAAACTCCTCTGCCGGGCAGTCGTTTGTCACGTTGCAGCGCCCCTTGCCGGTAACAAGGATCTTCTGCCCGGGCTTCTCGGTATGCTCCAGCACCATTACCTGATGTCCCTGCCGCACGGCGGCACCCGCCGCCATCAGTCCGGCTGCCCCGGCTCCCACGATCAAAACCCTTGCCATCTGTCATCCTCCCAAAATCGCCTGTTGATTCTATTGTATCATACCAGAAACAAAGCGCAAAAGCAATGCAGCGCCGCCGGAAATGAATGGATTTTCAGTTCTGCACCCTCTTGACAAAGCCGCCGGGCTGCGGTATTCTTTTTACAGACCGTTAGTTTGTAAAGAAGGAGCATCTGCTATGCCGCGCAACAAATACCCAGAGCAGACCGTGGAAAAGATCCTGGACGCCGCCGCCCTGCTCTTCATCCAGAAGGGCTACCAGAATACCACCCTGCAGGACATCATTGATGCCACAAAGCTTTCCAAAGGGGCGGTGTACCATCACTTTCGCTCCAAGGAGGAGATCGCGCAGCGCGTCGGTGACCGTTTAGGCAATCAGATGTGGGAGCCGCTGCGCCGTATCCGGGACGACCCCGCCCTGACCGGGCTGCAAAAGCTGCAGGCGGTGTTTGCAGCATCCTTTGCCGGGCAGCGGCAGCAGCAGATCGCGCAGACCTTGCCGCACCTGTGCAGCAACCCGCAGTTCCTTGCCATGGAGCTGACCAACATTGAAGCGCATCTGGCCCCGGAGTGTATCGCGCCCATGATCCGGCAGGGCATGGCGGACGGCTCCATCCACGCCGCCGATGCCAATGCGCTGGCGGAAGCGCTGTTCGTGCTGGCAGACATCTGGCTTTCCCCCCAGACGCGCCCCACCACGCCAGCCCAGCAGCGGGCGCGGAACCTCGTGTTTCAGCAGATGACCCATGCGCTTGGGCTGGACCTTTTGACGGATGCACAGGCCGAGCAGCTGGTGCAGCTGTGCACACCGGTCAAGGACTGAATTTCCCGGGCGGAACGCTCCGCCCTTTTTTTTACGCATTTACAGACCAACGGTCTGTATTTAAAAAGGAGGTTTCCATGAACACTTTTTTCCTCATCGTCCTCGGGCAGACCATCTCCCTGTTCGGCAATGCCGCCCTGCGGTTTGCGCTGCCGCTGTATCTGCTGCGGCAGACCGGCTCTGCAGCGTTGTACGGCGGCATCACCGCGCTGGCCATGCTGCCTGCTCTGGCCGGAATGCTGACCGGCGGCGCGCTGGCAGACCGCTGCCGTAAAGCCCGCCTGATGGCGCTGCTGGATCTGGTGACCGCCGGTATTTCGGCAGCCGCCGCTGCCGGGTTGCCGCATCTGCCCCTGCTTCCGCTGATCCTGACCGTGCTGGGCAGTCTGTACGCCATTCAGGGGCTTTACCAGCCCGTGGTACGCGCCTGTCTGCCCCTGCTGCTGAACGGCACCCAGCTGCTGCGCGGCAACGCAGTCATCCAGCTGGTGGATACCGTGGACGAGCTTCTCGGCCCCCTGCTGGGTGTTGTTCTGCTGGAGCACCTCGGCATCCGGGGGCTGCTGGCGCTCTGCGGCATCTGCTTTGCACTTTCCGCCGGGATGGAGCTCTGTCTGCGCGTTCCACAGGATGTCCCATCGGACACAAGGCTCTCCGTCCGTTCTCTGTGGGCTGACCTGCGGGAAAGCGCGCGGTTTCTCACCGGGCAGGCTGCGGTGCTGCAGTTAGCTGCCGCCATGGCGGCTGTAAACCTGCTGGAAGTCCCTGCCCTTACCGTGGGCGTTCCGGTGCTGGTGGTGCAGACTTTGCAGAAAAGTGATGCCTCCCTCGGCCTTGTGCAGGCGGTGCTGAGCGCGGGCGGCATTTTGGGCGGCGTGCTGGCCGGAACCGTCTTTGTCCGGCATCCCATCCGCAGCGGCACACATCTTTTGCTGGCGCTCAGCGGCGTGTGCACCGCGCTGGGTCTTACCCTCCGGGTGCCAGCGCTGCAGTTCGGCAGCATTCTGGTGCTGGGGGCCGTGTTTATGGCTGTGGCGGCGCTGTTCAATGTGTGGTTCTTTGCGCAGCTGCAAGTGTTAGTGCCGCAGGCACAGCTGGGCAAGACCACAGCCTGCCTCTCCGTGCTGGCCTGCCTGACCCAGCCCATCGGACAGGCAGCCTACGGCAGTGCCTTCCAGCACTGGGCCGCACACCCCGCAGATGTCCTTCTGGCAGCCGGGGTGCTTTCGGCGCTGGTCCTCTGGCTGCTGCAAACGCGCCGTACCGTCTGACACAGCAAAAAAGGAGCCGCTGTTGCAGCCCCTTTTATGGTTTGCTTATTCCGGCAGCTTTGCCGGGTCGAGATAGCTTTCGCCCTGCTTTACCTCCACATGGATGTGGCTCTCCTCGGCGCATTCGCAGCCGACCGTGCCCACCGTGCCAAGCTTCTGCCCAGCGGTCACGGTGTCGCCCGCCTTTACGGCAGGGTCAGCCACGCCGCACAGCCGCCAAAGGCGGCCGGCGGCATCCTCCAGCACCACCACGGTGCCCCAGTTGCCCTCTGCCCCGGCAGACACCACCTTGCCCGCCACAGGCGCCGCTACCGCAGCGCCCTGCGTGCAGGCGTAGTCCACGCCGTTGTGGGTGCGCCAGTCGCCCAGCGTTTTGTTGTAGACCAGCTCATCGCCGCTGAAGGCGTTGAGCACGCGCCCCGGCATAGAGGGCGCGGCGGCAGGCTGTGCCGAACTGCTGGCAGGCGAGGATGCGCCTTGCAGTGCCGAGGGTTCGCGCAGCGAACCAGAGCCAGACTGCGCACCAGAGGACGCCCCAGAGGGCGTCTGCTGCGGCACATCTGCCTTGCTGTTTGCAACGTCGGTCACGGGCTGCTGCCATGTGGTGTCCTCCTGTGTGTCCCAGTCCGGTTCTGTTTCCGGGGTGGTCTGTTGGGTGGTGCCGGGGGTGTCCGCCCCCTCCAGACTTTTTTGCAGTTCTGCCCGCAGGGCGCGCACCGCCCACACCCCCGCCGCAGCCGCAGCCAGCAGGCTTGCGGTCAGCAGCAGGGCAAAGCCCTTGCCGTGCAGAAATTTTTTGATCTGCTCCATGCTTGTTACTCCCATCTGTCCGTTTTGTGTACAGGAACTTTTCTGGGCTTAGTGTGGGACAGCGGCGGGCGGTTTATACAAGGGGATAAAAAGACAGCGAAAATAAATCAGCCAAGCCCGCAGGCTTGGCTGATTTATAGATCATAAAGTTCTTTCCGCTGAACATGGTCAAAGCAAAGCGATGACCATTCAAAATCGTCCAGCGCTTAGTCGCGGCGGCGGCTGTTCAGGCCCAGCAGACGCACCACATACAGGAAGATGTTGATGAAGTCCAGATACAGCGTCAGTGCGCCGTAGATGGAAGCCTTTTCGGCCAGCTCGCTGTCCCCTGCGTAGTAGGAGTACATCTGGCTCAGCTTCTGGGTGTCGTAGGCGGTCAGCAGCATGAACACCACCAGACCGATGCCGGAATACAGCACCGTGGTCATAAAGCCCATGCCGAACAGCACACCGGCAAAGCCGGTGATAATCAACGCAAACAGCGCCATCATCAGCTTGGAGCCCCAGCCGGACAGATCCTTGTGGGTGGTGGTGCCGTAAACTGCCATCAGGCCGAAATACAGCGAGGTAGCAAGGAAGGCCAGCACCAGCGTGCCCAGATCAAAGGCAAGGAAATAATAGCTCAGCACCATGCCGTTAAGCAGGGCGTAGCCTAAGAATACCCCTCTTGCCGCGCCCACGGACATATTCTGCACCCGGGCGCTCAGCACGAACACCAGCGCCAGCTCGGCAATGGTGAACAGCAGGTACAGCGAGTTGACCACATAGAACAGCGGGGTGGTGGCGGTGACAAACGCCGCCGCAAAGGTGATCAGCAGTCCCAGCGCCATCCAGCGGTAGGTGCGGGTCATATAATCAGCCGAGGTCATTGTAGGCTCTGCATAGCCACGGTTGTAATTGTTGTAACTCATCTGGGTTCCTCCAGTCTATTCTGCCGTAGCATTTCTCTCTTGCTCCGGTCTACGGAATATAGTATACTGCATAGAAATGAACGTTTCATGAAAAAGGCTGTGATATTGTATGTCCCTTGGACTTTATCTGCATATTCCCTACTGTTTTTCCAAATGCCGGTACTGCGATTTTTATTCCCACCCCGGGGAGCGGGGCGTACCGGACGCCTACGTGGACGCGCTGCTGCGGGAGCTGCACCGCTTTGCACCGGATGCGCCCCTGCGGCCGGATACCGTTTATTTCGGCGGCGGCACGCCCAGCCTGCTCACCCCGGCGCAGGCAGAGCGGCTCATCCGGGCAGCAGAGCCTGTGCCCGGTGCAGAGATTACCTTGGAGGCAAACCCCGAGACCGTCACCGAGGAAAGCCTGCGGGGCTTCCGGGCAGCGGGGGTGAACCGCATCTCCTTCGGGGTGCAGTCTGCCCGGGACACCCAGCTGCGCACCCTTGGCCGCCCGCACAATGCCAAGCAGGCGCGGGCAGCCTTTGCCGCTGCCCGGCGCGCCGGGTTCGAAAACATCAGCGGCGACATCATGCTGGCGCTGCCCCATTATACGCAGGCCGAGTTTGACGAGACACTGGAGCTGATTGAAAAGGGCGGCGCAACCCATATCTCGGCTTACCTTTTAAAGATCGAGCCGGACTCCGCCTTTGGCAAGCACCCGCCGGAGGGTCTGCCCACCGGCGATGAAGCCGCCGATTTCTACCTTTACGCCGTGGAGCAGCTGGAGCACCATGGCTACCGTCAGTACGAGATCTCTAACTTTGCAAAGCCGGGCTATGAGGGGAAGCACAACCTCATCTACTGGGACTGCGGCGACTATCTCGGCCTTGGCCCTGCGGCGCACTCCTGCATGGGCGGCAAGCGGTTCTGCTACGCGCCAGACACCGCCGCCTTTCTGCAGGATGCCGCCGCGCCCATCATGGACGGCAGCTGCGGCGCAGAGGACTACCTGATCTTACAGCTGCGGCTGCGCAAGGGGCTTGACCTCGAAGCCTACAAAGCGCTGTACGACAAGCAGTTTTCCACCGCGCAGCTGGCCTTTGTGCAAAACTGCGTCCGCGCCGGGTATGCCACCTTCGACGGCCGCACCCTCGCCCTGACCCCCGCCGGGCTTATTGTTCAAAACAGCATTCTGGCACAGCTGCTCTGATGGGCAGGGCGAAGCGGAAGCAGCAGGGCAAAGTATCGTAAAACAAAACCGCAACGTATTTTGATACGTTGCGGTTTTTTGGTGGGCGCAGGTGGATTACGCGAGCCGCGCATCTAAAAAAGCCCCGCAGGGGCTTTTTTACCCGCCGGACTATTCGGCGGGTCGATGCTGTTCGAATCCACCCTTGTAGCCCCTTTTTCAAGGCAGATAAAACAGAAACTCCGGTACCCATTGGATACCGGAGTTCTTGGTGGAGCGAAGCAACCCAAATCCGAACCATTGCCCTCTGGGGCATCTTTGGCGGCGATTTCATCGAAAGTGATGGTTTTTGTGCCGTCTTTGTAGTTGAATGTAATCAAAACTTTTTCATCATAGAGATAAACAGCATTCACGAATGTATTGATAAGCGTTTCCCGGTGGCTTTTCACGTTCGGGTCGAGTTTGCGGAACCGGGTCAGCCAGAACCGAACCTGATTTTCGCTCAACCGTGGCCGAGCGATTTTTTCTTCGGCGATTCGAACTTCAAGTTCTTTCTGCTGGGCTTCCAGCTTTTCCAAACGCGATTTGGTGGAGTTGGTCAGCACACCTGCTTGAATGGCGTTCAGCATATTTTCAATGCCATTCTCTACTTCGCGCATCTGCTTTTCCAGCAAAGGGAGAGTGGTGTTTTCCTGATCCTGCAACTCCATCACTTCCGCAACGATGGCATCAATCACGGCATCGTCCTGAATCAGCTTCATGGTTTCAGCCACGACCAAATCTTCCAGCCATTCCTTACGGACGGTCTTTTTCTTGCAGGTCTTGAAACGTTTCGCAGTGGCACACTTATAATAATGATGGACAACTTTGTTTCGGCCTGTGCCGCACTCGCCGAACATCATCGCGCCGCACATTCCGCAGAACAGCTTGGTGGTGAGCAAGTAATCGTCCTCGGCCTTGTGACGGGCAGGAGCGCGGCTGTTCTTCTTGATTTTTTGCTGCACTTCTTCAAACAAGTCCTTGTCCACGATGGCCGGGATGCTGTCCGGCATTACGATATCCTTGAAGTGGTTTTCACCAATGTACCGTTTGTTCGTCAGCAGCGTCTGAACACTGTTGTAGGTAAACTTCTGATTACGGTTGGTGGTCACGCCACTGTCGTTCAGCCAGTTCATCAGTTCTTTCATAGTTGCGCCATCGTTGTACCGCTGAAAGGCTTCCACCACAAAGGGGGCTTTCAGCGGGTCAATTTGAAAGAACTTCTCCTCGTCCACCTTGAAGCCGATGGGAATCGTGCCGCCGTTGTACTTTCCCTTCAGAACATTCTCGGTCATGCCACGCACGACTTTTTCAGAAAGTTCTGCGGAATAGTATTCAGCCATGCCGGTGAGCATGCTCTTGACCATGATACCTGCAGGGCTGTCAGAGATAGGCTCCGTGGCAGATACCAGCTTGACATGATTTCGTTCCAACTGATACTCATAGTGGGCCGAATCATAGCGGTTTCGGGCAAAACGGTCAAGCTTCCAGACCAGCACAATGTCAAACAACCGTTTCTCGCTGTCCTTGATCATCTGCTGGAAGTCCGGGCGGTTGTCGGTTTTGGCGGAAAGGGCGCGGTCAATGTAGTGCTTGACCACGGTGATACCGTTCTTCTCCGCATAGGCGGTGCATTCCCGGATCTGGCCTTCGATGGATTCCTCACGCTGGTTGTCGCTGGAATAGCGAGCGTAGATTACGGCGGTCATGCGAACACCCCTTTCACTTCATTCTCCGCAGGCGGCGCACAAGGTCGGATGCACTGTACAGCACACGAGCCACCGACACGGCATCCTCGCCCACAATGTAGAACACCAAGTAGTTGTCCACCAGCATCTGCCGCAGTCCTTGGGTGCGCTCCGGCTCACTTTCCACGAGCGCACAGCGTTCCGGCAGGATGTT
>CAKTAT010000068.1:0-9954 GCA_934532365.1 uncultured Faecalibacterium sp.
TTCAGGAAAGTCTGCGGAGCTTGTCGGGGCAAAGCCCCTCCATCTGCTTGCGCAGACCGCTCTGCCGCTTAAAAGCCTCACTGGGGCTTTTATTGCTGTGCAAACGCGGACTTTCCTGAACCCCTTTTTCACGGGAAAGAAGCACTCTTCTCAGGGGGCAAAGCTTTTGCTTTCAGCAAAGAAAATTCAGAACACTGACCCGCAGTGCCGCGCTTTCGCAGAAAGCGGCGCTGCGAATGCCGTTTGCCGCGCGACCCCACCTGTGAAAATGGAATACCGGAGCGTCCGCAGACGCTCCGGTATTCCGAAATTATAAATATTCTTTCCTTAGCTTATGCGCAGAGCAACGCGGAGCGCATTCAAAATCGTCCTGCCCGGAAAGGGAAGCGGCTTTTAGTGGCAGCTGCCGGTACAGCCGCCCTTGTCGGCGTGGCAGGCGTGAGAGCCGCAGCTGTGGCTCTCCTCGTGGTCGTGGTGGGAGCAGCGGGCGTTGGGGTCAAAGACCAGTGTGCCGGCAAGATAAGCCGCCGCAGCACTGTCGGCGTCGCCGGTAATGCCGCCGCACAGTCGGATACCGGCCTGTGCCAGCGCCATCTGTGCCCCGCCGCCAATGCCGCCGCACAGCAGCACGTTCACGCCGTTGCGCACCAGAACGCCCACCAGTGCACCGTGGCCCTGCCCGTCGGTGGAAACGACCTCGGCGCTGGTGATGCGGCCCTCCTCGGCGGTGTACAGCTTGAACTGTGCAGAGTGGCCGAAGTGCTGGAACACCTGACCATTTTCATAAGGAATTGCGATCTTCATACTAAAAACTCCTTCCTGTGTACGAGATTTTCTATCCCTATTCTAACAGATTGCGCTGAAATAGGGAAGGGTACCCGCGGTTTTTGCGTCTTTTGGGGCGGGAAGCATAGCCGGTATGTAAAAATGATATCAGAAACTGCTGCAAAATGTATTATAATAGAGCCCGAAAAGAGGTACAAGTATGAAAACAAAGCATCGCGGACAAATGTCCGAGTCCTTTCTTACGGCGGTGTTCCTTTCGCTGTCCGGCGGCTTGCAGGATGCCTACACCTATCTGTTCCGGGGCAAGGTGTTTGCCAATGCCCAGACCGGCAATATCGTGCTGCTGAGCGCCAATATCATGGATGGCCGGTGGGATAAGGTGCTGCACTATCTGGTGCCTTTGTGCGCCTTTGCGCTGGGGGTGCTGGCTGCGGAAAAAATGCGGGAGCGCTTTCAGGCAATGCAGCGGCTGCACTGGCGGCAGCTGGTGGTGCTGGGCGAGGTGCTGCTGCTGTTCGCGGTGGGCTTTCTGCCGCAATCACAGAACCTGCTGGCCAACGCCATCGTTTCCTTCTCCTGCGCCATGCAGGTGCAGGCTTTCCGTAAAGTGGATGGTTACGCCTTTGCCAGTACCATGTGCATCGGCGACCTGCGCAGCGGCGTGGAGGCCTTTTGCATCTGGCGCAAGTCCCATGAGCCCCACGCAAAGGACAGGATGGTGCGGTACTTTGGCATCATATTCCTGTTCGCGCTGGGGGCAGGGCTGGGCAGCAAGAGCGCGGCGCAGCTTGGGGGCAGAGCCATCTGGATCTCCTGCTGCTTTTTGCTGGTCAGCTTTGCGCTGATGTTCATCCGGGAGGAACTGGAAGAGAACCCGGTCATCGAAAAAGACCTGACCGCCATCCGGCAGGAGACCCGGGAGATCGACCGCACCCTGAAGCAGGAACTGCAGGAGGAGCAGCGGGAACTGAAACAGAGCGCCCGGAAATAACAAAAAAGGGGCTGCTGCACCAATGACGTGCAGCAGCCCCTTTTGGCTGAAAGCTGTCGGAACAAAAGGCTTCCCCCGACCGGGGGAAGCCTTTAGCAGAAAACGTTAGGATTGCAGTCGTGTAATAACGCCCGGAGTATTGGTTTTATTTACGCTCTGCGCTCCGTGCCCCGGCCTTGGTCAGCAGCTGCTGGAACTTGCGGGCGGCGGTGTTCAGCGGGCGGTGATGGTCGTACACAAGGCAGATGGAGCGGGAGGGGATGATCTCCTGCAAATGCAGCTGCACCAGCTCTCCGCTGGCCAGCAGCGGCGCTGCCATGGGCTCCGGCATAAAGGCAAGCCCCAACTCGCTTTTGACCAGCGTGAGCATCTGGTCGGTGGTGGCGGCCTCGGTGTCCGGCTTCAGCACCGCGTCGTGTTCCAGAAAGAACTGCCGGTAAAAGCTGCGAGTCATGCTCTCCTCGTTCAGGCAGATCAGGGGGTAACCGGCCAGTTCCTTCAGGTTCAGGGTCTGGCTGGCCAGCGCCGTAAAGGTCTTACCGCCCACAAGGACTTCGTAAAATGGCATCAGCTCTACCATTTTCAGCCCGTTTTCCACCTCTGCGGGGGTGGTCACGATGGCAAAATCCACCTCGCCGTTGCGTACCGCCTGCACCGCCTGCGGGGTGGAGTGGTTGGAAATGCGCAGCCGGATGCCCGGGTACTCGGTGTGGAAAGCGCGCAGCTTTTCAGACAGGTAGATGTTCAAAGCAGTCTCGGTGGTGCTGATGCTGATGGCACCGTGCTCCAGCGTGGCGCTGGCGCTCAGCTCCTCCTCTGCGTCCTGGATCTGCACTGCCGCCGAGGCAATGCGGGAATACAGCAGCTCCCCCTCCGGCGTTAAGGTGACGCCCCGGTTGGAGCGGATGAACAGCACACAGTTCAGCTGACTTTCCAGCCGGTTCATGGCGTGGGTGATGTTGGGCTGGTTGTTGCCCAGCACCCGCGCCGCGCGGGTGAAGTTCTGATATTTTGCCACATAGTAGAAGATCTTGTAGTATTCCCAGTCCACATACATGGGTGCAGCCCCTCTTTCCTGTCGGGCTTCCGGCGCGGAGGGCGGCAGAAGCGGCTTTATGTTCTTCTTGTATCATAGCACGGCGCGCCGGAATTGCAAGCGCTTTTTATGGCTTGGCTGTGCCGGATGCGGCCAACACCCTTTGCAATGTAAAAAACATATTGCTGCTATACACAGGATACTTTTTACATATTCTCTGTGCGCTCGTATAATATACACCGCGAACAGGAAACAAGAATGAAAAAGAAGGTAATTGAAGTTTATGCTGACCGCTGTTACTGGAATCAACTGGGGCGATGAGGGCAAGGGCCGCGTCATCGACCTGCTGGCCGAAAATGCCGATATTGTTGCGCGCTATCAGGGCGGCAACAATGCCGGCCATACCGTTGTGACCGAGAAGGGCAAGTTCATCCTGAATCTGCTGCCCTCCGGCATCCTGCACCCGGAGGTGACCTGCGTGCTGGGCACCGGTATGGTGATCGACCTCGAGCATCTGGCCGGGGAGATGGAGGCCATCGAGGCGCGCGGCGTAAAAGTGGAGCCGGAAAACCTGAAACTCTCCGATAAGGCTACCATCTCCATGCCGTGGCACAAGGTACAGGACGGGCTGGAGGAGGATCGCCTTGCCAAAAAAGGCAGCGCGTTCGGCTCTACCCGGCGCGGCATCGCCTACGCGTACAGCGACAAGTACCGCAAAAAGACCCTGCGTCTGGGCGACCTTTTGCATCTGGACGAGGAGCGCACTCAGAACCGCCTGCACATGATCCTGGACTCCAAAAATATGGAGTTGGCGGGCTGCTACCATCAGGAGCCCATGAGCTACGATGCCCTGCTGAACTGGTGCAGGCAGCAGGCTGCGTACTTTGCGCCCTTTATCTGTGATGTGGGCACCTTTTTGCAGCAGGCGCACGACAGCGGCAAGCGCATCGTGCTGGAGGCGCAGCTGGGCGCAATGCGGGATATCGACTACGGCATCTTCCCGTTCACTTCCAGTTCCAGCACGCTGGCGGCCTACGCGCCGCTGGGTGCGGGCATCCCCAACTGCAAGCTCGACCATGTGGTGGGCGTGCTGAAGGCCTACTCCACCTGTGTGGGCGCTGGCCCCTTTGCGGCAGAGAACGCAATGGGCGAAGCGTGGAACGAAAAGCTGCGCAAGGCCGGCGGTGAGTACGGCGCGGCCACCGGACGTCCCCGCCGGGTGGGCCCCTTTGACTGCGTTGCCAGCCGGTACGGCCTGCAATGTCAGGGTGCGGATAAGATCGCGCTGACCAAGCTGGACGTGCTGAGCGGCATGAAGCAGATCCCGGTCATCACCGGTTACAAGCTGGACGGTGTGGAGGTCCCCCGCTTTGACACCCTGTCCGACCTTGACCGTGTGCAGCCGGTGGTCACCCTGCTGCCGGGCTGGAACAAGGATATCTCCGGTTGCCGCAGCTGGGCAGAACTGCCCAAAGAAGCCAAGGCCTATGTGGAGTTCCTTGAAAAGCAGCTGGAGCACGAGATCCAGTTCGTTTCCACCGGCGCGGAGCGCGAAAGGTTTGTGCTGAAGGGAGAATGGCTGTGAGACATTTTATTGAGCCCGGCAGCTTTTCTCTGACCGAGCAGCTGGCACTGCTCGATCTTGCCGACCGGATGGAGGCTGACCCCACGCCCTACGCCCACCTGTGCGACGGCCGCATTCTGGCCACCCTGTTCTACGAGCCCAGCACCCGTACCCGCCTTTCCTTTGAGTCGGCCATGCTGCGGCTGGGCGGCAAGACGCTGGGCTTTGCAGGGGCCCAGCTTTCCAGCGCCAGCAAGGGCGAAACGGTGGCCGATACCGCCCGCGTGGTAAGCAACTATGCAGACGTCATTGCCATGCGCCACCCCAAGGAGGGCGCACCGCTGCGGGCGTCCATGTATGCGCGGGTGCCGGTCATCAATGCAGGGGATGGCGGCCACGCCCATCCCTCCCAGACCATGATCGACCTGATGACCATCCGCCAGCGCAAGGGGCGGCTGGATCATTTGACCATCGGCTTCTGCGGCGACCTCAAGTTCGGCCGGACGGTGCACTCCCTCACTGCCGCGCTGAGCCAGTTCGAGGGCAACCGGTTCGTGTTCATCTCGCCCGAGGAACTGCGCATCCCGCAGTACGTCAAGGACGAGACTCTGACCCCGCTGCACCAGAACTATAAGGAGACCGCCGACCTTGAGGCCGAACTGCCCGGTCTGGATGTGCTGTACATGACCCGCATCCAGAAGGAGCGCTTTTTCAACGAGGAGGACTATCTGCGGTTGAAAGGCTGCTATGCGCTGGACGAAAAGCTGTTGCAGCTGGCACCGCCCACCATGCCGGTGCTGCACCCGCTCCCCCGCATCGACGAGATCAAACCGGACGTGGACAACGACCCCCGCGCCGCCTACTTCGATCAGGTGCATAACGGTGTGTATATCCGCATGGCCATTATACTGGCGCTGCTGGGCATCCCCGACCCGCTGACCGGGAAAAAGGTGCTGGAAAGTATATAAGTTGGAAACAGGGCTGCTGCACAAAACCTCGTGCAGCAGCCCTGTTTTTGTGTCTGGTATTTTTGCAGGCTCGCCTTTACGCCCCTCCCGTGAAAAGGCAATTCTGGAAAATCCGCGTTTGCGCAGCAATGAAAGCCCCAGTGGGGCTTTTAAGTGGTAGAGCGGTCTGCGTTAGCAGATGGAGGGGTTTTGCCCCGACAAGCTCCGCAGATTTTCCAGAATTGCGAAATTATAAATAATTCTTCCGCTGAACATGCCCAGAGCAACGCGGAGGGCATTTCCAATCGTCCCGCTACCTCCGCAGCGGCGGGTCTGGCACAAAAATCATGGTGCCCCGGGCAGAAAAAAGCAGCTGCGGCATCATGCAGCTGTACCCCAGCCACAGCACCGCCAGAATGCACAGCACCAAGAGCACCCGGCGCAAAAGCACCGGACGCCGGGCGGGGGAATAGCGTTTTCTGCGGTCTCGCTGCATAGGCTGTGCCCTCCTTTTTCAAGGCTCTGCCCAGCTTATGCCGCAGCAGAAAGAATTGTGCACCGGCGGGGTTTGTGGTAAGATAACAGGGAAGAACCACGGAGGAACTGCTTATGCTGACCATTACACTGCTGGGCACGGCTGCAACCATGCCGCTGCCGGAGCGCGCCCTGACCGCCGCTGTGGCGGAGTGCGGCGGGCACAGCCTGCTGCTGGACTGCGGCGAGGGCACCCAGACCGCCGCCCGCCGCGCCGGGGTGAACCTGATGCGTGCGGACGCCATCTGCCTGACCCACTACCATGGGGACCATATCTTTGGCTTGCCCGGGCTTTTGCAGACCCTTGGGGCGCAGGGACGCACCCGTCCGCTGACCCTGCTGGGGCCGGAGGGGCTTTTGGAGGTCTGGCGGGCGGTGTATGCCCTGACCGGGCCTTTGCCCTATGCGGTAAAACCGCTGGTCTGCCGCGCCGGGCAGCCGGTGGCGCTGGAAACGCTCTCGGCGGGGTGGCCCGCCGGGGCAACGCTGCTGCCGGTGGCCACCAAGCACCGGGTGCGCAGTCTGGGCTACCGGCTGGAACTGCCCCGGGCGGGCAGGTTCGACCCGGAAAAGGCGCGGGTGCTGGGCGTACCGGTGACCCAGTGGCGGCTTTTGCAGCGGGGACAGGCCGTGCAGCTGGCAGAGCGCACGGTGCAGCCCGCCGAGGTGCTGGGCACACCCCGCAAGGGGCTGCGGTTCGTCTTTTCCGGCGACAGTGCGCCCTGCCCGGCGCTGGAACAGGCGGCGCAGGGGGCAGACCTTCTGCTCTGCGATGCCACCTATGCCCTGCCGGAGCAGCAGGAGCAGGCCGCGCAGTGGGGGCACAGCACCTTTGGACAGAGTGCGGCGCTGGCGGCAAGGGCCGGGGCAAAGCGGCTGTGGCTGGTGCACTATTCCCCCATGATCACCGACCCGGAGGAGCAGCTTGCACAGGCGCAGAGCATCTTCCCGGCGGCAGAATGCGGCTTTGACGGCAAGCGCATCACCCTGCATTACGAGGAGAACGAGGAATGAAGCTGACACTTGACCCCGGGGCAGCCGCCCTGCTGGACACCCTGCACGCGGCGGGCTACGCAGCCTATGCCGTGGGCGGCTGCGTGCGGGACAGTCTTTTGGGGCGTACCGCCCACGACTGGGACCTGTGCACCAGTGCCCTGCCGCAGCAGGTGATGGAACTGTTCGGGGCAGAGCAGTGCATCCCCACCGGCTTGCAGCACGGCACGGTCACCATCAAATACGGCGGGCAGCTGTACGAGACTACCACCTTCCGCACCGAGGGCAGCTATACCGATGGCCGTCACCCGGACGCAGTGCAGTTCGTACCGGATGTACGGGAGGATCTTGCCCGGCGGGATTTTACCATCAACGCCATGGCGTATAATGAAGCCGAGGGTCTGGTAGACCCCTTTGGCGGGCAAAAAGACCTGCAAAACGGTCTGCTGCGGGCGGTGGGCGAGCCGCAGCAGCGGTTTACCGAGGATGCGCTGCGTATCCTGCGGCTGTACCGCTTTGCCGCAAGGTTCGGCTTTGCGCTGGACGCTGCCACCGCCCGGGCGGCGCGGCAGTTGGCACCCCACTTGGACTGCATCTCTGCCGAGCGCATTCAGGAGGAGCTGGCAAAGCTGCTGGCCGCCCCGCAGCCGGGGGCGTATCTGGAGCCCGCCGTGCTGGCGGTGGTGCTGCCGGAGTTGACCCCGGCTGCGCTTGAAGCCGCAAAGCCGGTGGTGGATGCCTGCCCGGCGGGGGAGGAAAGACTGCCGGTGCGCTGGGCGGCGCTGCTGGGCGCTCTGGGCGAGGCCGATACCCGCCGGGTGCTCAAGCGGCTGCGCTGCTCCAACGCCTGCATCGAGGAGACCGCAATACTTGTGCGGGAAACGGCAGGGGAGGGCGTGTGCAGAAGTTTCTCCGAGGACCGTCCGCTGGGGTGGGACCCTGCTGCCGCAGGCAGTAGGGCGGGCGATGGAATGGCCTGCAACAGCAACGACTGCCGCCAGCGGCGGAAACAAGGAGGTGCTGTTGGGGCAGCGGCCAGCGAGATGCGAGTGCCGTCCAAGGCACGAAGCAGATGCTGGGTGCCGCAACCCGAACTCGTGTCCGAGGAGAAAGCTTCTGCACACACCGGGGACATCCATCTCCGGCAGCTTTTAGGCCGGTACGGGCTGTGCACCGTGGAGCGGCTGTGTGCGCTGTGGGCGGCGCTGCACCCGCAGAATGCCCCGGCTTGCGCCCTTGCGGCGCAGCGGGCGCGGCAGCTGGAGGCCGACGGTGCGTGCTGCCGGGTGAGCCAGCTGGCGGTGAACGGACGCGACCTGATGGCAGTAGGCATCCCGGCAGGCCCTGCGCTGCGCCGGGTGCTGGAAGCGCTGCTGGACGGCGTTATCCGCGCAGAATACCCCAACGAAAAACCGGCACTGCTGGCTGCGGCGCAGAAAATTATAGCGTCTTGACAAGCGGTTTATGCTGCGGTAGTATTATACTACTGCTTTAGTATGTTGAATCCATAAAAGGAGAACCTATGACCACTCAGAACCCTGCAAACCGTCCCCGCGCCCTCATTGCCATGAGCGGCGGTGTGGACAGCTCGGTGGCGGCCTGTCTGATGCAGCAGGCGGGCTACGACTGCACCGGCATCACCATGCGGCTTACCCACAACGAAACGCTGGGACAGTCCGGCTACCAGACCTGCTGCTCGGAAAAGGATATCGAGGACGCCGCCGAGGTGGCTTTTGCGCTGGATATGCCGTATCAGGTGCTGGATTTCACCGCCGACTTCCGGGCGCAGATCATTGAAAAATTTATCCGCGTCTACGAGGCGGGCGGCACCCCCAACCCCTGCATCGACTGCAATAAATATATGAAGTTCCGCCACCTGCTGGACTGGGCAGAGGAACACGGCATGGAGTATGTGGTCACCGGCCACTACGCCCGGGTGGAACAGGACGCAGAAACCGGCCGCTGGCTGCTGAAAAAGGGCTTGGACGAGGGCAAGGATCAGAGCTATGTGCTGTATAACCTCACGCAGGAGCAGCTGGCGCATATCCGTCTGCCGCTGGGTGCGCTGCACAAGACCGAGGTGCGCGAGATCGCGCAGGAGCACAGCTTTATCAACGCCCAGAAGCACGACAGTCAGGACATCTGCTTTGTGCCGGACGGTGACTACGCCCGCTTTATGGAGCAGTTTACCGGCAAGCACTACCCCGCTGGGGATTTTCTGGATCAGAGCGGCAAGGTGGTGGGCACCCACAGCGGCGCGGTGCGCTACACGCTGGGGCAGCGCAAGGGGCTTGGCCTCGCACTGGGTGCGCCGGTGTACGTCTGCGGCAAGGATATGCAGGCCAATACCGTTACCGTTGGGCCGGAAAGCGAACTGTTTGACCGCATCGTCTACGCAGAGGATGTGAACTGGATCGCCATTCCGGCGCTGACCGAGCCGTTGAGGGTCACCGCCCGCACCCGGTATCATCAGGCGGAGCAGCAGGCCACCGTTTACCCCGCAGAGAACGGTTTCCGGTTGGAATTTGACCAGCCCCAGCGCGCCCCCACCCCGGGGCAGGCTGCCGTGCTGTATCAGGGCGACGTGGTGCTGGGGGGCGGCACCATCACCCGCGTAGAAAAGTAAGGAGAACAAAATGCAGGATCAGTATTCCCGCACCCAGCTGCTGCTGGGTGCAGAGGCTATGGAAAAGCTGCACCACGCCCGGGTGGCAGTGTTTGGCATCGGCGGTGTGGGCGGCTACACGGTGGAGGCGCTGGCACGCAGCGGCGTGGGCGCACTGGATCTGATCGATGACGATAAGGTCTGCCTGACCAACCTCAACCGTCAGATCATCGCCACCCGCAGCACGGTAGGGCAGTATAAGGTGGATGTGGCAGAACAGCGCATCCACGACATCGACCCCAACATCAAGGTGACCACCCATCGGTGCTTCTTTGGCCCGGAGACGCAGGACGACTTCGATTTTACCCAGTACGACTATGTGGTGGATGCCATCGACACCGTTACCGGCAAGCTGGCGCTGGTGATGAAGTGCAAGGAGGCGGGCACCCCCATCATCTGCTCCATGGGCGCAGGCAACAAGATGGACCCGACCCGCTT
>CAKTAT010000069.1:0-9836 GCA_934532365.1 uncultured Faecalibacterium sp.
GTGTTCTGCGGCCGTCAGGCAATCGATGGCGATACCGCACAGGTCGGCCCCCAGATCGCTGAAAAGCTGCATCTGCCGCAGGTCACCTACGTTGCCGACATCCAGAAGGACGGCAACACCCTGACCGTGAAGCGTATGCTGGAGGACGGCTACATGATGGTCAAGGTGCAGACTCCCTGCCTGCTGACCTGCATCAAGGAGCTGAACGACCCCCGCTACATGAGCGTGAACGGCATCTTTACCTGCTACGACAAGCCCATGGAAGTGTTCGACTACAACGCACTGAAGGACGATCCGCTGATCGAGGTGGACACCATTGGCCTGAAGGGTTCTCCGACGAACGTCTTTAAGTCCTTCACTCCTCCGCAGAAGGGCGCAGGCACCATGCTGCAGGGCGACGATGTTGCTGCCCAGCTGGCTGGCATCCTGGCCAAGAAGCACCTGATCTGATGAAAGGAGCATAGGATTACAATGGCTGATTTTAACGAATACAAGGGCGTATGGGTCTTTTGCGAGCAGCGCCAGGGCGCACTGATGTCCACTGACTTCGAGCTGGTAAGCGAGGCCCGTAAGCTGGCCGACGAGC
Organism: uncultured Faecalibacterium sp.; assembly: GCA_934532365.1. GTDB lineage: Bacteria > Bacillota > Clostridia > Oscillospirales > Ruminococcaceae > Faecalibacterium. Next base: position 587 of record CAKTAT010000069.1, read on the forward strand.
TGGGCTGCGAGGTCACCGGCCTGCTGCTGGGCGACAACGTGGAGGGCATTGCCAAGGAACTGGGCGGCTACGGTGCCGATAAGGTTCTGGTCTGCGAGAGCCCCCTGCTGAAGGATTACACCACCGACGCATACGCAAAGGTCGTGTGCGATATGGTCAACGAGTACAAGCCTGAGGTGCTGCTGATCGGCGCTACCAACATTGGCCGCGACCTCGGTCCCCGCTGCGCAGCCCGTCTGCACACCGGCCTGACCGCCGATGCTACCCATCTGGATATCGACACTGCAAAGTACATCGACTTCCTGAAGGAGAGCTCCACCATCGACCTGTCCAAGCAGAAGTTCGATATGGAAGACCGCAACCTGAAGATGACCCGTCCCGCATTCGGCGGCCATCTGATGGCTACCATCATCTGCCCCCGCTTCCGTCCGCAGATGTCCACCGTGCGTCCCGGCGTTATGAAGAAGGCTCCCTTCGATCAGGCCAAGGCTGATGCCTGCCAGATCGTCAAGCCCTCCTTCAGCCTGACCGCCGAGGACATCAAGACCGAAGTGCTGAGCGTGGAGAAGGCCGCTGAGAAGCTGGTCGACCTGATCGGCGCAGACGTCATCGTCTCCGTTGGCCGTGGTATCAGCAAGGATGTCAACAAGGGCATCGAGCTGGCCGAGCAGCTGGCAGCCGCTCTGGGCGGCGGTGTCGTGGGCGCTTCCCGTGCCGTTACCGATGCAGGCTGGATGACCGCTGACCATCAGGTCGGTCAGACCGGCAAAACCGTGCACCCCAAGATCTATGTGGCTCTGGGTATTTCCGGTGCTATCCAGCACACCGCCGGTATGCAGGATTCTGAGTGCATCATCGCTGTCAACAAGAACGAGGGTGCCCCCATCTTCGGTGTTGCTGACTACGGCATCGTGGGCGACCTGTTCAAGGTCGTGCCCGAGCTCATCAAGCAGATCGAGGCAGCAAAAGCTGCTCTGTGATCAGCTGACCTGGAAAATTGTTCAATAGCATAGCCTGAATTGTGAGAGGCCGTTGCACATTTTTGTGCAGCGGCCTCTTTTTTGTGCTTTTTTATAAAGGAACTGCTATGTCGGGTACTGCACAGCAGCTTCAATTTGCTCCACGGGAAAGGAACGCAGAAGGGAACACGGCGAAGCGCCACAAAAGCGTACACAGAAACCTTGATATGCAAAGCAATGCATATTGATACAAAAATATGCAAAGCAAAATGCGTCTGAGTGTCCTGAAAAGTGTGCGCAAACTGTTGCATTCGGCTCATTTTGGCTAGAAGCGCAACACAACTGTAACGTTTTCGGACTTTTTGTTACGTTTGAGTTGCAATAAAAAGGCGGGAGATTTTTAAAAAATCTGTATTTTTTCTGTAGATGGACCTCCGAACCCATTGACGTCTGTAGGATTTTGTGATACTATTGTGACACAAGAGTTGCAGATATGATACAACGGAGTTGCAAACGAGTTGCAGCATATAATAGTATATAAAGCAAAATCCGGAGGTGATTTTATGAAGCGTGCAATGAGTACCATGAAGAACATCGCAGCAGCTGCTATGACGCTGGCTGTGGTCTTTGGTTTTGCATCCTTCAAGCCCGTCACCGCAAACGCCGCACAGGCTGCCATGCCTGCCACCGCTTCTGTGGAAGAAGAAAACTCCTACTTTGAGGAAGACGCTTACCAGCGCAGCTTCCTGACTCTGGTCAATAACGAGCGTGCAAAGGCCGGTCTGGCTCCCGTTGCTCTGGGTGACAGCAGCCATAACGCCGCCGCAATGCAGCGTGCCGAGGAACTGGCAGTTTCTTACTCCTACGTCCGTCCCAACGGTCAGCGCGATTTCACCGTTCTGGCAGAGAACGGCATCAGTGATGTCTCCATCGGCGAGAACTACATGGCCGGCTGCTCCACCCCCGATTCCGCAATGGATCAGTGGATGGCTACCGATTTTACCCGCGAGCGTATCCTGAACGCCGATGCTACCACCGTGAGCGTTGGCTACTACGAAGGCGGCGTCTACAACAACTACTGGGTGCTGATCTTCTCTTACCCCGAAAATTCTCACACTGAGGACTACCGTCAGGAAGTTCTGGATCTGGTCAATGCCCAGCGTGCAAAGTACGGTCTGACTGCTCTGGAAATGGGTGATGACGCTCTGACTGCCGCTGCACAGACCCGTGCCGAGGAGATCGCCGTTGTGAACTCCCACACCCGTCCTGATGGTTCCAAGTGCTTCACCGTCCTGAAGGACTACGGCGTCACCGATACCCCCACCGGCGAGAATGCCGCATGGGGCAGTGTCTCTCCTGAAGAGGTCGTCGACGCATGGATGAACTCCGAAGGCCATCGTGCCAATATCCTGAACCCTGAGGCTCGCAAGATGAGTGTTGGCTACTACTACAACAGCACCAGCACCTGGGGCCATCAGTGGATCCAGCTTTTTACCAAGTGATCAACTGCTTTCTTCTTATAAAAGACTGACGGGGCCGCAAGGCTTCGTCAGTCTTTTTATTTGCGCCCGTTTGTGTTATACTTATTCTGAGTTATTATCAGGAGGATCTAACGTGGAGGATTACCGCACCGTCCGGGGCACGGCCACCGGCGAATATGAAGAGAAAAAAAGCCGCTTTATCGCACAGCTTTCCTTTGCCGACAGCGAGGAAGCTGCGGTGGCTTTTCTGGAGCAGGTGCGGGCGGCCAACCGCACCGCACGGCACAACGTCTACGCTTACCGTCTGCGGGCGGGCAACCGTGAACGCTACTCCGATGATGGCGAGCCGGCAAAGACTGCCGGTACGCCCGCGCTGGAGGTGCTGCAGCACAGCGGCCTGACCGACCTGATCGTGGTGGTCACACGCTACTTTGGCGGGGTGCTGCTGGGTACCGGCGGCTTGGTGCGCGCCTACACCACCGCTACCGCCCGCGCGCTGGAAAACGCCGAGGTGGTCACGGTGCGCAGCGTGGTGGAATTACAAGTGACCGTGGACTACGCCCTTTATGAGCGTGCGTCTCTGCTTATTGACGCCGCCGGGGCAAAGCAGGCACCGCCGGAGTTTACAGACCGCGTCACCCTGCGCTGGCAGATGCCGGAGCACACCGAGACCCCGCTGCTGGAGCAGCTGCGGGAGCTGACCCGGGGCAGCGCTCAGGTAACGGTGTCTGACCCGTTCTACGCACCATTTTAAAAAACAAAGTCTTTTTTGCAAACCGACACTGAACTTCCCCCTTCGACATGGCCGATGTGCTACAATTGCAGCAGCGCAGCAATTGGGATCGGCTGCGCGCAGAGGGGAGGGGAGAAGCCCGAAAAACAAAAGGAGGATCTGTATGGATGTGCGCCGGAGAACCGAAGAGATCGAGCATCTTATCTTTGTACCATGGGCGACCTTCAGCGATGCAAGCCGCGGCCGCGCCGTACCGGAGCCGCAGGATCCGCTGCGCCCGGTGTTCCAGCGGGATCGCGACCGGGTGCTGCACTGCAAGGCCTTCCGGCGTCTCAAGCAGAAAACGCAGGTGTTCCTTTCACCGGAGGGCGACCTGTACCGTACCCGGCTGACCCATACGCTGGAGGTCTCGCAGATCGCCCGCACCATCGCCCGGGGCCTGCGCCTGAACGAGGATCTGACCGAGGCTATCAGCCTTGCGCATGATCTGGGGCATACCCCCTTTGGTCACGCAGGCGAAAAGGCACTGAACGCCCTCTGTCCGGACGGCTTCCACCATTATATGCAGAGCCTGCGTGTGGTAGACCGGCTGGAAAAGGACGGCGAGGGCCTTAACCTGACATGGGAGGTGCGCAACGGCATCGTGACCCACACCAAGGGCACATGGGCGGCAACCCCGGAAGGGCGCATCGTGCGGCTTGCAGATCAGATTGCCTTTGTCAACCACGATATCGAGGACGCCGTGCGCGCCGGTGTGCTGGACGCTGCCACCCTGCCCAAGGACTGCACGGCAGTGTTGGGACAGACTAAATCCGCCCGCATCACCACCATGATCAACAGCATCCTCACCCACAGCGAGGGGGATGTCCGCGTGGGCACGGAGGAATACGAGGCGTTTCTCGCCCTGCGAGATTTCATGTACAGCACTGTGTATGTGGATAAAAACGCCAAGCGCGAGGAGCAGAAGGTGGACAAGCTTATCGCGGAACTGTACGAATACTACCTGACCCATGTGGACCGGATGTCCAACTTCTATGTGCAGCTGGCCTATCAAGAGGGACGGGAACGCGCCGTCACCGACTACATCAGCGGTATGAGCGACGAGTTTGCCATCCGCACCTTTGAAGAACTGTTCGTGCCCCAGAAATGGCACGTCCTTTAAAACTGGAGAGGTCGTTTAAAACAACATGATCCCACACGAATACATCGAGGAACTTACCCGCCGTACCGACATTGTGGAACTGGTGGGCAGCTATGTGCAGCTCAAGCGCAAGGGACGGCTGTACGGCGGTCTGTGCCCTTTTCACAGCGAAAAAACGCCGTCCTTCTATGTGTACCCTGACACCCAAAGCTTTTACTGCTTCGGCTGTCAGGCAGCCGGAGACGCCATCAGCTTTGTCAAAAAGATCAACAATATCAGCAGCGGCGAGGCCATCAAGATGCTGGCCTCCCGCGCCGGTATGCCGGAGCCGCAGGAGGACGACAAGACCGGACGCCTGCGCAGCCGGGTGCTTTCCATGAACAAGGAGGCTGCCCGCTTCTTCCACGCCTGCCTGAACTCTACTGTGGAGGAGGCACGGCAGGCGCGCGCTTACTGGCGGCGGCGCGGGCTGGACGATAAGACCATCGTCCGGTTCGGGCTGGGCTATGCTCCAAACGACGGGCAGGCGCTGTACCAGTACCTGCGGGATAAGGGTTACAACCAGCAGGAGCTGGACGCCAGCGGCCTTTTCAAGCGCAGTCAGTCCGGGCGCATCTACTGCCTGTTCTGGAAGCGCGTCATGACCCCCATCTTTGATCTGCGCGGCAACATCATTGCCTTTGGTGGGCGCGTGATGGACGATTCCAAGCCCAAATACGTCAACAGCCCGGAAACGCTGGTCTACCACAAATCCGAGACGGTGTTTGCCATGCAGATTGCAAAGCGCAGCGCCTCCCGGCGGTTTGTGCTGTGCGAGGGCTACATGGACGTCATCAGTATGCAGCAGGCGGGCATCGACACTGCCGTCTGCGCCTGCGGCACCGCGCTGACCCCCGGGCAGGTGCGCATCATCAGCGAGTATGCCGATGAGGTTATTCTGAGTTACGACTCGGACGAGGCCGGTCAGAAAGCCACCCTGCGCTCGCTGGAGCTGTTCCGCAACAGCCCGGTAAAGGTGGGCGTTTTGCAGATCCCCGGCGCAAAGGACCCGGACGAGTACATCAAAAAATACGGTCCGGAGCGTTTTCAGGCACTTCTGGATGGGGTGGGCAACGCGCTGGACTTTCGGCTCAAGCGCCTGCGGGATCAGTACGATCTTTCGCAGGATGCGCAGCGGCTGCAATATGTAAAGGAAGCCGTGGAAATGCTGGCCGAGCGCTCTAACCCCACCGAGCAGGAGGTGTACGCCGGGCGGCTGGCAGAGGAGACCAACATCTCCAAAACCGCCATTCTGGCGCAGCTGGGCACCGCAGCAAAGCGGGCGGGCGGCAAGTACCGCCGGGAGAAAAACCGCGAACTGCTGCGCTCCGGCGAGATGGATCAGATCAAGGTACCATACAGCGCAGGCGGCAGTCAGGCGCTGGGCATCGCCAGCGCCCAGCAGCGGCTGCTGGCAGCCATCCTGCGGGAGCCGCGCTATCTGGAACTGGCCAAGCAGCAGCTGACGGCGGAGCAATTCATCCAGCCGCAGCAGAAGGAACTATATGAAGCAATGCTCAATTGCAGCCGGGAGGGCGTGGAACTCAGCCTGACGGCACTGCGGGCATTTGCAAGCGAAGAAGCATTGAATGAACTGAGCCGGCTTGCGGCACAATACAGCGATGTGAACTGCACCCCGGACGATATCCGTCTGTATCTGGACAGGATCGCCCGGGGAATGCCGGTTGCAAGCAAAGCTGCTGCAATGTCCGGCGATGAGATCACACAGTATCTTCAGTCGATGCGCGAAAAAAAGCAGGGGACGCTGCCCGAACAAGACTGATCCCTGTTTTCCCTCCGGCTGGAGCTGGAGAGAAAAGGAGCAGGAATCATGCAGAAATTGTCGCAAACGGAAGAACTTGCCCGCAGCCTTGCCGCAAAGGCTCGCCGTCACACCCTGACCCCGGAGCAGATCAGCCGCGCCATGGAGGAAACGGATTTCGATGTTGCACAGCTGGATGAACTCTACGCTGCGCTGGAGCAGCGGGGCGTCCATCTGGCAGAGGAGCCAGCCGAACTGCCCGTGCTGGACGATGCCCAGATCGGCAGGCTGGAGAATGAACTGTCCTCCGAGGGTGTGGCGCTGGATGACCCGGTCAAGACCTATTTAAAGGAGATCGGCCGGGTGCCGCTGCTGACTGCCGGGCAGGAGATGGCGCTGGCAAAGGCTGCCCGGGCCGGGGATGCAGACGCGCGCCGCGCCTTGAGCGAGGCGAACCTGCGGCTGGTGGTGTCGGTAGCCAAGCGCTACGCCGGGCGGGGACTGCCGTTTCTGGATCTCATTCAGGAAGGCAACCTCGGCCTGATGAAAGCGGCGGAAAAATTTGAGCCGGAGAGGGGCTTCAAGTTCTCCACCTACGCAACGTGGTGGATCCGTCAGTCCATCACCCGCGCCATTGCGGATCAGGGACGCACCATCCGTATCCCGGTGCATCTGGTGGAGAGCATCAACCGGGTCAAGAAAACGGCGGGCGACCTGCTGCACAAAAATGGACGGGAGCCCACCGTGGAGGAGATCGCTGCCGCACTGGATATGGAACCGGACAAGGTGCGGGAACTGCTGCAGCTGTCGCAGGAGCCCATCAGTCTGGAAACGCCGGTGGGGGAGGAAGAGGACGCCCATCTGGAGGACTTTATTCAGGACGAGGATGCCGGTGTCCCGGTGGACGAAGCCGGGCGCCAGTTGCTGCGGCGGGAGCTGCTGCACGTTCTCAAAAGCCTGACGCCCCGGGAGGAGCGGGTCATCACCCTGCGCTTTGGTCTGGAGGACGGCCGTGCCCGTACATTGGAAGAACTGGGCAAGGAGTTCAACGTGACCCGGGAGCGGGTGCGGCAGATCGAAGCAAAGGCGCTGCGCAAGCTGCGCCACCCCAGCCGCGCAAAGCTGCTGCGGGATTATCTGGACGAGTGAGCATTCCGTATAATAGGACAAGGCCACTGCACGGTATTCTGTGCGGCGGCCTTTTTTGTGGCAGAGAAGTGGAAAAGTGATACTTCCGGGCGCAAGAGCAAAGATAGACAAATTGCACAAGGGTGTTATGAACAGGAACGTGCAAAATAAAAAGATCAAGTACTTGGAAAGCAAACAGCTACACGCTGCCGGGCGTTCGAAAATGAATCGAAAATTAAATTTATTTCGGCAAAAAACTGAAAAATGGCTTGACAACAGGGGTTTTCGGGTGTATACTGCATTAGTATCACATAATGGACTAGTGCGTCAAAAAGGGAACTGCGATGGCTGCCGCTTGAGGGGTCACCCCGAAAAGTTTGTGCAAAATGCCGGAACGTTCCACAAGACGCGGGTCGAATTATGTGTGTCTGCTCAAATTTGACCCGCGTATACGACATCCCGTAGAATATAAAAGTAAGGAGTGGTTGATTTTATGATGAAAGTCAAGCCCGTAAAGCTCGGCAAAACCGAGCGCATGAGCTTCTCCCACATCGACGAAGTCATCAGTATGCCGAACCTGATCGAGGTCCAGAAGAACTCTTACCAGTGGTTCCTGGACGAGGGCCTGAAAGAGGTCTTCCACGACATCGGCACCATTGAGGACTACACCGGTAACCTGGCGCTGAGCTTCGTGGACTTCCGTCTGGATAAGGAGCCCAAGTACAGCATCAAGGAGTGCAAGGAGCGCGACGTGACCTACGCTGCCCCCCTGCGCGTGACTGCCCGTCTGCTGAACAAGGAGACCGGCGAGGTCAAGGACCAGGAAATTTTCATGGGCGACTTCCCGCTGATGACCGATGCGGGCACCTTTGTGATCAACGGTGCTGAGCGTGCTATCGTCAGCCAGCTGGTCCGTTCTCCCGGCGTATTCTACGGAGATGCCAAAGATAAGGTAGGCAACGACCTGTACAGCGCAACCATGAACCCCAACCGCGGTGCATGGCTGGAGTACGAGACCGATGCCGCCAACGTGTTCTATGTCCGTATCGATAAGAACCGCAAGCTGCCCGTCACCGTGCTGTGCCGTGCACTGGGTCTGTCCTCCAACGAGGATATCCTGAACTACTTCGGTGAGGACGAGCGCATTCTGGCCACGCTGGAAAAGGATACCACCAAGAACCGCGAGGAGGGCCTGCTGGAGGTCTACCGCAAGCTGCGCCCCGGCGAGCCTCCCACGGTGGAGTCCGCTACCAGCCAGATCGATATGCTGTTCTTCGATCCGCGCCGGTACGACCTGTCCCGTTTCGGCCGCTATAAGATGAACAAAAAGCTGTCTCTGGCACGCCGCATCATGAACCATGTGGCAGCAGAGAACGTGGTGGATCCCTTCACCGGCGAGATCCTTGTCGAGGCCGACAAGAAGATCGACCGCAAGCTGGCTGAGCAGATCGATGCTGCCGGCGTGGATCTGGTCGTGCTGAAGATCGATGATCCCATGAAGGATCAGCCCCACAAGGTCAAGGTCATCACCAACGGCTGCGTGGACGCACAGGCCATCATCGACAGCTACTACCCCGCATTCAAGGGCGTGGATGTCAAGGAGTGCGGCATCAACGAGCGCTGCTGCCTCAAGGAACTGCGCAAGATCCTTGATAACGCTTCCAGCGCCGAGGAGGTCATGGAGAGCCTGAAGAAGGATCACGACCTGCTCATCGGCCGTACCGTCACCATCGACGATATCCTGTCCTCCATCAACTACCTGAACGGTCTGGGCTACGGCATCGGCACCACCGATGATATCGACCATCTGGGCAACCGCCGTATCCGCAGCGTGGGCGAGTTGCTGCAGAACCAGTTCCGCATCGGCTTCTCCCGTATGGAGCGCGTCATCCGTGAGCGCATGACCCTGCAGAGCCAGGATCAGAGCGTCATCACTCCGCAGGCACTGATCAACATCCGTCCTGTGGTGGCAGCCATCAAGGAGTTCTTCGGCTCCTCTCCGCTGTC
>CAKTAT010000070.1:0-9705 GCA_934532365.1 uncultured Faecalibacterium sp.
GAAGCCCTGAGCCAGGTGTTCGAGAAGATGTATCAGGCAGCCGCTGCCGCACAGCAGGCCGCCGGTGCACAGCCCGGTGCCGACGCAGGCGCAGCCAACGAAAAGCCCAACGATGACGGCGTTGTGGATGCCGACTTCAAGGAAGTCTAAGTTTGACACAAAGCGCTGTGTCCGGCCAAACCGGCGGGCACACGCGCAATAGAGCAAAAGCCGCTCCGGTTTAGGCCGGAGCGGCTCTTGCTGGTTTATAGAGTGAGGAACCGACCGGGGCGTTACCCGGGGAGGGCGTTCCCGGAGAGGTGAGTGGATATGGCACAGGAAAAGCGTGATTATTACGAAGTGCTGGGGGTATCCAAGGGCGCAAGCGATGCCGAGATCAAAAAGGCATACCGCAAGCTTGCTATGAAATACCACCCGGACTATAACCCCGGCGATAAGGACGCCGAGGCAAAGTTCAAGGAGATCAACGAGGCAAACGAGGTGCTTTCGGACCCGAAAAAGCGCCAGCTGTACGACCAGTACGGTTTTGCAGGCGTGGATCCCACCTATGCAGCCCAGAACGGCGGCGGCCCTGGCGGCTTTAGCGGCTTTGGCGGCGATGGTGTGGACCTGGGCGATATCTTTGGCGATATCTTCGGCGGCGGTTTTGGCGGCTTCGGCGGCTCGTCCCGTCAGGCAAACCCCAACGCCCCCCGCAAGGGTCAGGACATCCGGGTGCGCATCACCCTGAGCTTTGACGAGGCCGTGCACGGCTGCAAGAAGAACATTACCATCACCCGCCAGCAGGAGTGCACCGAGTGCCACGGCTCCGGCTGTGCCGCCGGCAGCAGCCCCGAGACCTGCCCGGACTGCGGCGGACGCGGCTTTGTCATCCGCCAGCAGCGCACCCCCTTTGGCGTGATGCAGACCCAGCAGCCCTGCTCCCGCTGCGGCGGCAAGGGCAAGCTGGTAAAGAACCCCTGCAAGGTCTGCCACGGCAGCGGCAAGGTGGCCACCAAAAAGACGCTGGAGGTGTCCATCCCCATGGGCATCGACGACGACCAGAGCTTTGCACTGCGCGGCATGGGCGATGCCGGTGCCAACGGCGGCCCTGCCGGTGATGTGATCGTCATGGTCACGGTGCGCCCCAGCGAGGTGTTCCAGCGCGACGGCTATGATGTGTGGGTCACCGTGCCCATCACCTTCAGTCAGGCCGTGCTGGGCGACATCGTGCAGGTGCCTTCCATTGACGGCAAGGTGGAGTACACCGTGCCCGAGGGCACCCAGAGCGGCACCACCTTCCGCCTGCGCGGCAAGGGCATCCAGTACCTGAACGGCCGCGGCCGCGGCGATATGTACGTCAAGTGCGAGGTGGAGATCCCCAAAAAGCTGAACAAGGCACAGCGCGATGCCCTGAAGAAATTTGAGGGCACCTTGAAAGAAGAAAACTACGAAAAGCGTAAGGGCTTCTTCAAAAAGCTGAAAGATATGTTCAACGCATAAGGCATGAGATCCCCTGAACTGCCGGGAACAGCAGTCCGGGGGATTTTTATTTTTGCTGCAAATTTTACGTTGAATTTCACAACAAAATGCGTTATACTAAAACTGAAAGGAGTGGATAGTATGCCGAACATTAAACCGATTTCTGATTTGCGAAATTATAACGAGGTATTGCGGGATGTGGAAGAAGGCTCGCCGGTCTTTTTGACCAAGAACGGCCGCGGAAAATATGCCATTGTGGAACTGCGCGATTACGAGAAAGCACAGGCAACGATCCGTCTGATGAGTGAGATCGCAAAAGGCCGCCGCTCCGGGGAAGAGAAAGGCTGCCTGACCAATGAAGAAATGAGGGCACATTTCCGTGCAAGAGCAAATGAAGAACCTTTGCCGGAAGAATAAGCATAAAAACAGCGGAGGCGCTGCCCTTTCGGGCAGCGCCTCCGCTTGCTTTGTTCTTTGGTCTACTCCGGGAAATCAGGTGCCGAAGACGATGAGAGCATTCGGGATCAGCCACACAACGCTTGCGCAGGAGCCGACAACACTGGCGGCACATGCAATGTCATACAGCAGGTTGGCAGTGCTCTTCTCCATATCAGCAGCCAGAGCATCCAGACCCTTCTCAGTCCAAGTGTCAGGATTCTTCTTGCGGTAGTCGCGGACAGCAGTAATGCCCTTGAACCAGCCGTAGAAGGGGACGAACCATGCGCAGGCAGCCTGAACCATGGTAGCGCCGCCTTCGGTGTAGGTCATTTCCTCAGTGGACAGTACATTGTAGTACGCGGGCATCATCATTTTTTCCATAATAACACTCCTTTTGAAACAAAGCTATCCAAAACGGTGCACCCAAAACGCACCGTTTTATCTGATGAAAAGGTTCAGCGCACGATCAGCAGAAGGGCGCTCAGGGGAGCCAGAGCCACCACCATGGTGGCAGAAACAGCATCCCGCACAAAGTTGCTGGCGGATTTGCTCATATCGGCGGCAAGAGCATCGGTGGCGCGTCCCATCACGGTAAAGAAGTTGCCGTCCTTATTGCCGTCTTGCTGCAGCCATGTGCGTGCCTGCTTGATGCCCCAGATGTAGCTGGAGCCCAGCACTACAGCGCCTACGACCGTTGCGGCAGTAGTGGCGATGCCGGCTGCATTATCTATTGCGCCGCCGCCTGCGGTATAGGTCATTTCTTCATTGGAAAGCACCGCATAATCTGCGGGATAATTCATCTTTTTCATTTTCAATACTCCTTTGTCAAAGGGAAATGCCGCATTGCATCCCGATCCCCCGGCGTCCATACCAAGTGGCCGATAGAGCATTGTTCTCTATATGGCCATTCTACAACAGTGGTCGGATTTTATCAAGGGGTTTTGGCACATCTGTTCAAAAACTGGCGGGACGCATGAAATTGCGGCTATAAATTTGTGAAAATAGACTGCAACAATTTAGGCTTTTGGCTGTTTACCCCTGTACCCCGGCGCGGTAGAGGTAGGGGTCGCTCTTGAAGCTGTCAAAGTTGTACAGCACAAGGATCTGGTCGTAGCCGTTATCGGCGATCAGCTTGTCCAGGCCGTAGTTATAGTTGCGGAAGTCCACCACGTCGATGTCGGCGTAGTTGGCGGTCAGATAGGGCACAAAGCAGTTGGCGTAGCTGTCCTTGATGACAAGGATGCGCCCGCTGCCGTTGCCCTGCACCCGGCTTAAACCGTTGTTGCCGTGCAGGAACATGGCGTATTTGTCGTAGACGGTGAGCTTCTCCGTATCGTACAGGCCGGTGGTCTGCCCCTCGGCGGGCTGGCCTGCCGCCGTCACGTTCCATACCGTCAGGGTGTTGTCAAGGTCGTAGTAGGTGATCACATCCGGCACGGCGTTCCATGTGCGCGCCTTGGCGTAGTGGGTGCCGTAAAAGTTATCGGCGGTCAGGGCGGTGTGGGCGGCAGTGTCAAAGGGGGTCAGGCCAAGGGCATCGCACAGATGGCTGTAAGCGTAGTAGGCGCCAAGGCTCGTCCAGTGGTGGTCGGTGCGGTAGTAAATATACTCGCTCTTGTGGGCGGTAAGGGTCTGGCGCACGTCCACAAAGCGGCCGCCGGCCGCCTGCACCGCAGCGGAAAGCTGGTCAAGGTAGCCGTCCTCGTCCAGCAAGGGGGCGTTTGCGGGCACGTTCTCCTTGTAGATATCGCTGGCGGCGGGTGCCAGCAGCACATTCACCTTGCCCGGGTAGCGCTGGCACAGGCTGGTGAGCGCTGCGGTGTTCTTGGGCAGGGTGCGTTCCTCGCTGGAAAGCAGCCCGTAGGTGCGGGGGAACATCATGTGCTCTTTGCCCAGCAGGATGCCGCCGCTCTGCTGCTTTTGCAGCAGGGTGGTCTCCACCACGCTCTGCAGGCTGATCCACTGGTCGCGTCCCGCCACCTGATCCTTGACGTATTTGGTGTAGGCGGTAAAGTAGCTGTTCAGCCCCTTAGCGGTGAACTGGGTCAGCGCCGGGCGCTGGCTCAGGGTGGTGTTCTCCAGCTCGCTGTAACTGCGGTCCGGGGTGACCATATCCAGCGCGAACAGCCCGATAAAGAACAGACTGAACACTACCAGCACCGGGTAATGCAAAAGGGAGGAGGTCTTTTTTTCGTGTTTGGACATCTTCCCGCCTCCTTAAAAGTTAAAGTACAGGAACGGGCTGTTGGTGCTGCCCACCACATAGGCGGTGGAGACCACCAGCAGCGTCAGGATGGCGGCGCAGCGGGTGACCACATTCTTGCGCAGCACATCCCACAGCTTTTCGATCAGCGGGGTGCAGCACACCACGCTTACCGCCAGCAGCACGCCGTAATTCCGCAGGAAATACAGCGGCGACACCCCGCCGGAGGGGATAAAGAGTTTCTGGAACAGCAGCCCGAAGGACACGCCGGTGTCGTTGCCCACGAACATCGCCCAGCCTACCACCACAAGGAACAGGGTGTAGAAATGCGGCCACACTTTGCCCTTTTTCAGGTAGGGCAGCAAAAACAGCTTTTCCGCCGCCAGCAGCACAAAGTAGTAAAGACCCCAGCAGATAAAGTTCCAGTTCGCGCCGTGCCAGATGCCGGTGAGCAGCTCCACGATGAACAGGTTCAAGATCTGCCGCTTGAGCCCCTTACGGTTGCCGCCCAGTGGGATATACACATACTCCCGGAACCAGCCGGACAGGGTCATGTGCCAGCGCCGCCAGAACTCGGTGATGGAAGCGGAGATATAGGGGTAGTTGAAGTTTGCGGGGAAGTCGAAGCCCAGCATCTTGCCCATGCCGATGCCCATGAGGGAGTAGCCGGAAAAATCGAAGTACAGCTGCAAACTGTATGCGATGATGCCCAGCCACACCAGCGGGGTGGAGGCGTTCGCCAGACCCACAAAGGTGGTGGAGGGGCTGTCAGCCACCCCAATGATGTCCGTCCACAATGCGCCCACGGCGTCTGCCAGCAGCACTTTTTTGGCAAGACCGAAGGTGAACAGGGTCATGCCCTCTTCAATCTGCTTTAAATTATAGCGGTGCTTATAGACGTGCAGCTGCTCGGAGACGTCCCGGTACTTGACGATGGGCCCCGCGATGAGCTGCGGGAACATGACCACATAGGCGCCGAAGTCGATGATGTTGCGCTCGGCCTTCACGTCCCGGCGGTAGACGTCGATGGAGTAGGAAAGGGTCTGGAAGGTGTAGAAGCTGATGCCCAGCGGCAGGGTGCCGATGCCCTGAATTTCGGCAAAGGCAGTGCCCAGCAGGGCGTTTGCGCTGCGCAGCACAAAGTTTGCGTACTTGAAGTAGAACAGCATCCCCAAGCTGCCGACAAGCGCCACCAGCAGAAAGAAGCGGCGCAGCGCGGGCTTTGCATCAAAGTGCTCGATGGCAAGGCCGCTGAGGTAGTTGATGAGGATAAGCGCCACCATGACCGGGAAAAAGCGCACCTCGCCCCAGCAGTAGAACACCAGACTGCACAAAAACAGCACGGTGTTTTTCAGTTTTGCGGGGGCAAGATAGTACAGCGCCAGCGTGATGGGCAAAAAACGAAACAGGAAGATGATGGTGCTGAAAACCAAGGGGTCAGCCTCCTTTTTTACAAGTTTTGCGGGCAATAACGGTTTCCCCATCCCGGGGTGCGGGAGGGCTTGACTGAAAAAAGCCGATGCCGCAGATGGCACCGGCTCAGAAGGTCAGATTCAGCTGTTCAGGGCGCTGTCCACAGCACTGGTCAGGTCTGCGGTGCACTCGTTGGAGGCGATCACCATGACCACACGGTCGCCCTTGGAGGAGATGATGGCGTTTTCCACGTTGCTCTGTGCCTGTGCAAACTCGGCGTAGTTGCCGTAGAAGGCCACCTGATCCTGCTTGTAGCTTTCCAGCGCGGTCACCACGTCCTGTGCCTTGCCGGAAGCAGCTTCCACCACCAGCACAAGGCCGGCGTCGCCGTTGTCGTTGCTCTTCACGCCCTTGTAGCCGGCCACATCCTCGGCCTTCAGACCGAAGTCGTACTCGATGTTCATGGCAGTGATCTCGTACTGGTTGGAGATGGGGTCAGCAGCCAGCAGGTTTTCCACAGCGCTGTCCAGATCGGCGGTGCCGTTTTCGGTGGTATCCGCCGCCGGAGAAGCTGCATCGGAAGCCGGTGCAGAGGCGGAGGTGCCGGACACGGAGGACGGCGCGGAAGAAGCGCTGCCGCCGCAGCCGGTCAGGGCAACGGCCAGCACGGCGCTGACAGCGATCACAGAGAGTTTTGTGCGGTTTATCATAAAATATTCCTTCTTTTGTTGAATTCATTTGTCGGGGTGCGGGGCTGCGCCGCGCACACGGGCAGACTGTATTTATCTTACCATAACAGCAGGTAAATTGCAACGCACCCCACAGGGTTTTCCGGCAGTTTTCATCGGATTTTAACCGGTCACGGTCTCCCCGGCGGCAATGCGCTGCAAAACGGCTACCGCGTCCTCCAGACACAGGCCGCTCCGGTTGAGCAGGGCGGCATTTTCCGGGCCCACATAGCGCCAATGCCACGGCTCGTAGGTAATGCCGGTCACGCTTTCGGCCTCCTTCGTGTAGCGCAGGATAAAGCCGTACTGCTCCGCGTTCTCGCACAGCCAGCGGAAGGCGGCTGTGTCGGCAAAGCCGGTGTCAAGGGTGGTGTGCTCCGGGCTGTTCAGGTCGGCGGCAAGGCCGCAGTTGTGCTCCGAGCAGCCCGGCGGGTTGACGATGGTAGCCGCCTTTTCCCGGGCGGCGGCTTCGCTCAGACCCTTATTGCGGTAGTACTGGGTCTTATTGTCGTACAGCTTTTTCTGGTAGCTGACGCTGCGGTAGCCGCTCTGCATCCGCACGTCCACCCCGTCCTTGGCGGCAGCGGCCTGCATGGCAAGAAAGGCATCGGCGGCTTCGGTCTGCAAAGTCTTGTTGATGGCGGTAGCCGAGCCGCACTCTTTAGTCTCGATGGGGTAGTCCTCCGGCATCTTGTGGGTGCGGCTGACAAGGACCATGCGGGGGTCATCCAAAATAGCCTGCGCCTGTGCGGCGGTAAGGGTGCTCTGCTGCGCGCCGTTCTCGGCGGGCTGCTGCACCGGGGTGTCGGGCAGGGCGCTTGCAGCCTGCACAAGGCTTTCGGCGGGCTGTTCAAGGCTCTCGGCGGGCAGCTCCGGCAGCTGCGGCACCGCAGCCTTGCGGGTGCAGGCGTAGGCGGTGCCGCCCGCCACAAAGCAGGCCAGCGCCGTCAGGCAGAGCAGACGGCGGGCATGATGTTTACGGTGATGGGAAGAATACATAGAACCTACCTTCTTTCACAAAAAAGGATAAGCACCCGCCGCCCCGGGCAGACTATCCGCAAAAGGGGGCGCGGGAAGATGAAGATGACAGCGCAGGAATACGCACGGCGGGTACAGAAGGCCGGGCCGCACTCGCCGCTTTTGGCAGACTGCCTGTGGGCGTTCTGCGTGGGCGGCGGCATCTGCCTGCTGGGCGAAGGGCTGCGGCAGCTGTTTTTGCGGCAGGGCGCGGACGCCGAAGCGGCGGGCACCCTGACCAGCTGCACTTTGATTTTGCTCTCGGCGGTGCTGACCACACTGGGCTGGTACCAGAAGCTGGCGGCAAAGGCCGGGGCGGGGTCGCTGGTGCCCATCACCGGCTTTGCCAACGCGGTGGTCAGTGCGGCCATCGAGTTCAAGGCCGAGGGACGGGTACCGGGCACGGGAGCCAAGATGTTCCTCATCGCCGGACCGGTCATCGTGTACGGCACGCTGGCGGCGGTGGTGTACGGTGCGGTGCTATGGCTGCTGGGGGCTTCTGCCTTATAATACGGAACAGCCCCGCCGGATATTGCAACGCCACAGCACCAGTATAGCACGTTCCGGGGCATTTTTTGCAGAAAAGGAGAAATTTTTTATGACAGAGCGCCGGGGCGATACCCTGTTGTTCCATACCCCGCCGGTCATCGCCGCACAGGCGGCGGTGGGCGGCAAAAAAGAGAGCGAGGGCCCGCTGGCGGCGGGCTTTGACGAACTGCCCACCGACAACTGGCTGGGACAGCGCAGCTGGGAGGCCGCCGAAAAGCAGTTGCAGCTGCGGGCGGCGCGGCGTTGCCTGCAAAAGGCGGCTCTGCCCGCCGAGCGGGTAGACCTTGCACTGGCAGGGGACTTGCAGGCGCAGTGTACCGCCTCCGGCTACGCGCTGCGGGAACTGGGTGTGCCCTTTGCGGGGCTGTTCGGGGCGTGCAGCACCATGGCCGAGGCGCTGGCGCTGGGCGCGGCGCTGTGCAGCAGCGGGGCGGCGCAGAACCTGCTGGCCATGACCTCCAGCCATTTCTGCGCGGCAGAGCGTCAGTTCCGCACCCCGCTGAGCTACGGCGCGGTGCGCACCCCTACCGCCCAGTGGACGGCCACCGCCGCCGGGTGCTGCCTGCTGCGCCCGGCAGGGCAGGGGGTGGGCATTGCCGCCGCCACGCTTGGCAGGGTGCAGGATTATAATATTAAAGATATCAACAACATGGGCGCAGCCATGGCACCGGCAGCCGCCGCTACCCTGCTGCATTATCTTGCCGATACCCGCGCGGAGCTGCGGGATTTCGACTGCATCTATACCGGCGACCTTGGGCTGGTGGGCAGTCAGATGCTGCGGGAACTATTGGCGGCAGAGGGTCTGCTGCTGAAAAACCACGCGGACTGCGGCTGTCTGCTCTACGATGCCGGGGAGCAGCGGGTAAAAAGCGGCGGCTCGGGCGCGGGCTGCTGCGCCGCCGTGCTCTGCGCGCATATCCTGCCAAAGCTTTTGCGCCGGGGCAGCCGCCGGGTACTGTTTATCGCCACCGGGGCGCTGATGAGCCAGACCACCTTTTTGCAAAAGGAGAGCATCCCGGCGGTGGCGCATTTGGTGGAACTGACCGCGCCGGAAAAGGAGAACTGAAATGAACTATCTGTGGGCATTTTTAGTAGGCGGCGCCATCTGCGCGGTGGGGCAGCTGTTCATCGACCTGACAAAGCTTACCCCGGCACGCATCCTGACCGGCTATGTGGTGGCGGGGGTGGTGCTCTCGGCGGCGGGGCTGTATGCGCCGCTGGCAGAGTTTGCCGGTGCGGGGGCGAGCGTGCCGCTGCTGGGCTTCGGGCATCTGCTGGCAAAGGGGGTGCGCACCGCCGTGGCGGAAAAGGGCGCCATCGGCATCCTGACCGGCGGACTGACCGCTGCCTCTGCGGGCATCACCGCCAGCCTTGTCTGCGGCGTAGTGTGCAGCCTTGTGGGCAAAAGCCACGACCAGAACTGATGTTTTGTCCGCGCTGCTTCGCCATATTTTGCGCCCGGCGGCTGGTAAACTGGGGGCAAAACGGAGGTGAGGCGCATGAAACACAGCGGGCAGACCGTATTGTGGGAACTGTGGGCGGCGCTGTGCCTGTGCACGGCGCTGGTGCTGCCGCCGGGCAGTCCGTGGCTGCACGAACCGGCACTTTTGTACCCGGGGCTTTCGCTGGCAGTGCTTGTGCCCGCAGCGTGGGCGGCGTGGTGGATGGCGTTGCCGCCGCAGACCCTGCCGCCGGAGCAGCTGCTGGAGCCGGTGCAGCGGCAAAGCCTTGCCGCGCTGTGCGGGACATAACGGCGGAAAAAACAAAAACCCCTGTGCCGGGTACCCGGTACAGAGGTTTTGTTCGTCAATCAAACTGCGCGATCAAGCGTTCTTGTTAGCACGCTTTGCCATACGGCTGATCTTGCGGCTGGCGGTGTTCTTCTTGATGACACCC
>CAKTAT010000071.1:0-9629 GCA_934532365.1 uncultured Faecalibacterium sp.
GCGATCTGCGCCATCAGGGCACCGCCGATACCGGCGCAGATGTAGCTGCCCAGCAGATCCTCGCTGCGGGCACCGGTGGCAAAGGTCTTGATCACCAGCGCCAGCAGAACGCCCAGCACCACGCAACAGCCCACAAAGCCCGCCACGTTGCCGATCCAACTGAGGATGAAGTCGTTATGGGCGTTGGGCACGCTGTAATACCGGCCGCTGAATAAGCCATTGCCAAAAATGCCGCCGGAGCCCAGCGCGATCTCGCCGCGCTGCTGCTGGTAGATGATGTTCTTCCACACCGTCTCGCTGGGTGCCCAGCCGGTGGTGTTTTCCGGGTCCAGCACCGCCAGAATACGGTACCACTGGTATCCCTTGCCGATCTTATCACTGAAAAAGGCAAAGGCCACCGCCACGGCAGCGCCCGCCGCCGCAAAGGCTGCAAAGATATACTTCCAGCTCAGTCCCGCCGCAAACATCATGCAGCAGCCGATGATGCCGTAGATGATGGCCGTGCCGTCATCGCCCTGCACATGGATGATGGCAATGGGCACCAGCAGGTGCAGCAACAGCTTTGCCAGTTCTTTTGGCTCGTTGATACGGCTGCGCACGTTGTTCAGGTGCATGGCAAAGGTCAGGATAAAGCTGATCTTTGCCAGCTCTGTGGGCTGAAAGGTAAAGCCGCCCAGCTTGTACCAGGAGTAGTTGTCGGTATCACCGGCGTTGTAGCCGATGGTCAGAGGGCCGATGGATACGTTGCGGATGACCAGCGTGGGCAGCACCAGACCCCACGTCAGCACAACGTGCACCGGCCACACCTTTACAAGACTGCGGTAGTCCACGCAGGAGAGCAGCAGCGCGATCACGATGCCAATGGCGGCAGCGCCCGCCTGCACCAGTGCGCGGCGGTAGTCGCCAATGCCGATGATGGCACCGGTCACCTCGTCGGTGGCAAAGCCGTTGCCCTGCTTGGCTGCCCACGAGGACAGCGCCAGCACCGCCATCACGCTGCTGAAAATGCACAGCAGCAGATACATCTTATCGGTGCGCTTAAAATATTGTCGAATGCTATCCAAGGAAAGCACCGCCTTTCGTCAGAACAGTCTGCCGGGGCGTGCCTGCGTACAGGCGATAAAAACCCAGCGTACTGCTATTATACACAAACCTTTGCGCCAATGCAATGCGCCGGGTGTGACGGAATGGTAAAACATTGCCGGGATGCTTGACAAAGCCCCGGCGGCAGCCTACAATGAACCTGTGGACGCTACATTGCGTACAACAGCCCCGGCGGTGTGCCGGGGGAGAGGAATGGAAAAGAAGAAATGGAACATACGTTTTATCGCCGTCTGCTCAGTGCAGTGTGCGCCATTGCGCTGGCCTTTACGGCAGTGTGCCCGGCGGTGGCTGCCGCGCCGGAGGATACCGCCGGCCTCCCCCAGACCCTGACCGCCTCTGAGGTAAAGGAGATGCAGCAGACGGATGCCGCCGTCACCGCCCTGACCGACAGCGCCGTTTACGCCGGAATGTCGGAGGAAGAGCGCCAGACCGCCGCGCTGGAGCAGCTGGACGAGCTGGCGGCGCAGGGACTTGTAAAAAAGGACAGCATCTATGTGGATGCAGAAAACGGCATGATAAGCTTTACTTACAGCTGCGGCGCACTGGGCGGTATTCTGCTCACCGACACCGAGAGTGAGGCGGACGCCGCCCTGCCCGGGCCGGAGATGGAGGATGCGCCCGCCCTGCTCGCTGCCGAAAACGGCACGGTGGGCAATGCGGTCATCTACTATGCCTTTGATAACGGGGTCAACAGCAACCGCTACCCCTACTATTCTTATATGAAGGACTACTGGAACGGCTCCGGGCTGGACACCCATCTGGACATGATGGTGACCGTCTCCGACCTGAAGCGGATGGCAGACTACGACCTTGCCGTCCTCAGCGCCCACGGCGCGTACTATACCTATGAGTACGGCTGGCTGTGGAAAAAACAGGCCACCGCGCCCATCATCCTGCTGCTGGAAAAATCTGATTTCTGGAACGACCTGCGCTACGGCTTGGAACTGCTCAGCCACCGGGTCATCAAGGTGAACGGCTGCTACGCCGTTACCGGAGACTTTTTCGGCAATGCCTACCGGGGCGGTAAGCTGAACGGCACCATCGTGCTCTCGGAGACCTGCGAGTTCTACGGCCGCAGCGGCCATGTGGACACCTCTCTTTCGGACGGGCTGCTCTCCGGCGGGGCAAAGGCCGTGGCGGGCTTTGTGAACAATGTGTACAGCGTGTACTCCCGCAGTATGCTGTGGGCGACCGTGAACCGCCTGATCGAGGGCGAGACCTTGCAGCAGGCCATTGATTACGGCCTTGAGGTCTACGGCGAAAACGACATCGTGTGGTATCTCAACCAGAACACCGGGCGGCATCCGCACCCGGCGGCGTCCTACCCCATCATTCAGGGGGATGCCGCTGCCCGGCTCACCGCGCCCGGCACGGTGACGAACGGCGCAGCGGAGCAGCAGACCCCTGCCGCCGCCTGACCATTGCACTTTTGTGTGTTTTATATTATACTTAGGGATGGCAGAGTGTCTGCCATCCCTTTTTTGAAACGATGAGGTAACCTTCATGTCAGAATATATCACCCATTCCCGCGCCGAGACGGTGGCGCTGGGCAAGCGGATGGCCGCTGTGCTGGCCCCCGGGGCGCTGATCGCCTTTACCGGCGGTCTGGGCGCGGGCAAGACTGCCTTTACCGAGGGTCTTGCCGAGGGTCTGGGCTGCACCGACCCGGTGTCCAGCCCCACCTTTGCCATCGTGAACTACTACCGGGGCCCGCGTCCGCTGGCGCACTTTGACCTGTACCGCATCTCCACCGAGAACGACTTGTGTGCGGCGGGCTTCTACGATTATCTGGATCAGGGCGCAGTGGTGGCGGCAGAGTGGAGCGAGAACTTTGCCGACCTGCTGGCGCTGGAAAACCCCATCCGGGTGAACATCGACCGTCTGGACGATACCACCCGCAAGATCACCATTGAGGGGGTGACGGTATGAATATTCTGGCCGTGGATACGGCGGGCAAGACCGCCGGCGTGGCCCTGCTGCAGGATGACCGCCTGCTGTATGAGGTGTATCTGGACGGCGGCATGACCCACAGCGAAACGCTGATGCCCATGATCGACACCTGTTTAAAGATGTGCGGGCTGACCTGCGCGGACATCGACCTGTACGCCGTCAACGCAGGCCCGGGCAGCTTTACCGGCCTGCGCATCGGGCTGGCCGCCGTCAAGGGGCTGGCCTTCCCGCGCGAGACGTTGTGCGCCCCGGTGTCTACTTTGGAAGCGTTGGCTGCTGCCCACACCGGCGAGGGCACCGTGCTCTGCGCACTGGACGCCCGCCGCGCACAGGTGTACAGTGCAGCTTTTGACCTTGCCACCCACACCCGCCTGCTGGACGACGACGCCCGGGCGGTGACAGATCTGGCGGATTTTGTAGAAAATTGCAAAAAGCCTCTGTTTTTTGTTGGTGATGGCGCGGGTCTGTGCTATAATAAATACAGCAATGTGCCGGGCGTGCTGCAAACGCCCCCGGCGCTGCGGGGCGGCCGTGCCGCTGCCGTAGCACTTGTGGCAAAGCAGATGGCCGCAGCCGGGCAGGCTGTGCTGCCGGAGGCGCTGCTGCCGGACTACCACCGTCTCAGTCAGGCGGAGCGGGAGCGGGCGGAGCGTCTGGCTGCCGAAGCCGCAGCAAACAAATAATAAAAGCGGAACTGTGACCACTCACAGGGAAAGGACGTTTTTCCATGGCAAAACCCATCGCACTTGCCGCCGACCACGGCGGATTTGAACTGAAAGAGGCTGTCAAGGCACATCTGGAGGAGCTTGGTCTGGAGTATATCGACTTTGGCACCCACAGTACCGACAGCGTGGACTATCCCGATATGGCTGTGCCCGCCTGTAACGCAGTGGTGAGCGGCCAGTGCGAGAAGGCACTGCTGTTCTGCGGCACCGGT
Source organism: uncultured Faecalibacterium sp. (assembly GCA_934532365.1). GTDB lineage: Bacteria > Bacillota > Clostridia > Oscillospirales > Ruminococcaceae > Faecalibacterium. The sequence continues at coordinate 3,992 of CAKTAT010000071.1, forward strand.
GTGGGCATCAGCATGGCAGCCAACAAGATCAAGGGCATCCGCGCCTGCTGCTGCTCCGACAGCTTCAGCTGCGAGTATACCCGCCGCCACAACGACGCCAACGCCCTGTGCATGGGCGGCCGCGTAGTGGGCGCAGGCCTTGCCTGCCAGCTGGTGGACATCTTCCTGAACACCGAGTTTGAGGGCGGCCGCCATCAGCGCCGCATCGACAAGCTGACCGCACTGGAAAACCGCTGATTGAAATTTTTATAATTTCACAGAGAAGCTTGCATTGCAAGCTTCTCTGTGAAAAAATCCTTCAAGTACCCGATAGAATGTTCTATATAAATTAAGGAGCGTGTTTTTATGACCCCGATGATCGTTGAACATCCGCTGCTGCAGCACAAGATCAGCCTGCTGCGCAACAAACAGACCGGCACCAAGGAGTTCCGTGACCTCGTTGGCGAGATCGCAACTCTGCTGTGCTACGAGGCTACCCGCGATCTGCCGCTGGAAGAGGTGGAAATCGAGACTCCTATCACCATGGCAAAGACCAAGGTGCTGGCAGGCCGCAAGCTGGCTTTGGTGCCTATCCTGCGCGCCGGCATGGGTATGCTGGACGGTATGCTGACCCTGCTGCCCGCAGCCAAGGTCGGCTTCATCGGCCTGTACCGCGACGAAAAGACCCTGCAGCCTGTGGAGTACTTCTGCAAGCTGCCGCAGGATATCGCCGAGCGTGACGTTCTGGTGCTGGATCCCATGCTGGCTACCGGCGGCAGCGCCATCGATGCCATCACCCAGATCAAGAAGCACGGCGCAAAGCGCATCAAGTTCATCGGTCTGCTGGGCGCACCGGAGGGCATCAAGGCTCTGCACGAGGCACACCCCGATGTGGACATCTATCTGGGCGCACAGGACGACTGCCTGAACGAGAACGGCTACATCGTACCCGGTCTGGGCGATGCAGGCGACCGTATCTACGGCACCAAGTAAAACATATCTATAAAAAACAATGCCGGAGCGTTGATGCTCCGGCATTGTTTTTTATCTTATATCTCGCTGCTGCGCAGAAAGCGCACCAGCAGGGGCAGCTCGTACAGCAGCATCAGCAGCCAGCCCACCGCGTAGCTGAAGGGCAAGGCTTCGATGTCCATCTTCATCACCAGCACAAACAGCGCGGCGGCAGCCACACGGCCGCCCATGTTCAGCATACTGCTGTTCAGGGTAACTTTCAAATCGCCCATGCCCCGGAAAAAGCCCTGAATGCCGTTGGTGGCGGCGGGCATCAGATAAAACAGCGAGATGGTGCGCAAAAACCGCACGCCAAGGTCCACCACAGCGGGGTCGGCGGCAAACAGCCGGATGATGGGCTCGGCAAACAGCAGGCAGACACCGGTAAGCAGCAGCGCATAGACAAACTCGATGCGCATACCGCAGTGGTAGCCCTGCCGTACCCGGTCGGTCTTGCCTGCGCCACGGTTCTGGGCCATCAGGGTGGTCATGGCGTGGCCGATGTTCTGCTGCGGGGTGTAGGCAAAGTCGTCGATGCGGGAGGCGGCAGTAAAAGCCGCCATGGCGTTGACGCCCATGGTGTTCACGATAGCCTGCACCGCAATTTTGCCCAGCTGCACCGTGGCCTGCTGCATGGCGCTTGCCCAGCCGTAGCTTACGGTCTTGCGCAGCAGCTTGCCGTCATACACCAGCCACCGTCTGCCCAGCTGCAGGACCGGCACCTTGTAGCGGATGTACACCACGCACAGCAGACAGCAGGCTGCCTCGCTGAGCACGGTGGAAAGAGCACAGCCCTCGCTGCCCCAGCCCAGTGCCTCTACAAAAAACAGGTCGCCGCCAATGTTCAGCACCGCGCTGATCATCAAAAAATACAGCGCGCTCTTGCTGTCGCCCAGCGCACGCATAGTGGCAGCAAGGAAATTATAGAAGAAGGTGAAGATCAGCCCCGCAAACACGATGCGCAGGTAGTTCACCGCAATGGGCAGAATGGCGGCGGGCACCTGCAGCAGCCGCAGCAGCGGGTCTGCCAGCAGCACGCACAGGGCAGAGAAGGTCAGGGAAAACACCGTGCCCGCAATGGCGGTGGTGGATACCTGCCGCTCCACCAGCTTGGTATCCCCCGCGCCGAAGGCGGTGCTGACCAGAATGCCCGCGCCCAGACACATCCCGTTGATGAACAGGATGGCAAGGGTCATCAGCGGGTTCGAGGTGCCCACGGCAGCCAGTGCGTCCTCGCCCACAAACTTGCCCACGATGATGCTGTCGGCGGCGTTGTAGGTAAGCTGGAACAGGTTGCCCAGTACCAGCGGAATGGTAAATTTGATCAGCAGCGGCGTAATGGCACCGCTGGTCATGTCCTTGGTCATGAAAAACGTCCTTCTTTCCTATTGATAGAAGCAGCCGCTTACACGATGCTGGCGCGTCCGCTGAAGATGGCCAGCGCAGCGCGGCTGTTGCAGTTGGCCAGCAGCTGGGCGGCAGCGTGCAGGGCAGCACCGGCGCTGACCGAAGCGGGGATGGCATCGGTGCGCAGCACCTGCTGGGCAGCCCGCTGGGCGTCCCGGCTGGCCACGGCGGAAACGTTATCCACCACATAGCTGTTGTAGTTTTCCGGCACGATGCCGTAGCCGATATCCGGGATGCCGTGGGGGCCGGTAAGTCCGCCGCCCAGCACCTGATTTTCGTACGGCTCCACCGCCACGATGCGCACATCGTTCGTCCATGCCTTGATGGTCTCGCCCACGCCGGTCACCGTACCGGCGCTGCCCACCCCGATGGTAATGGCGTCCACAAGGCTCTGGTTCTGCCGGGCAATGCTTTGCACAATGGCAGGGCCGGTGACCCGGCGGTGGTACTCCGGGTTATCGTCGTTGGCCAGCCAGTTCATATAGTACCAGCCGTTCGCGGCAGCAGTCTGCGCCGCCAGCGCCCGCGCCCCGGCCAGACCGCTGCGGGCGGGGCTGTGCCGGATCTGCGCACCCAGCCGCAGCAGGTACTCCTGCCGCAGGGCAGGGGCGTCCTCCGGCATCACCAGCACGATGGGATGCCCGGCGGTCAGGCTGGCCAGCGTCAGGGCGGTGGCAAAGGGGCCGGAGGCCGCCTCGATGATGGGCTGCCCCGGGGCAAGCTGCTTTTTTTCAATAGCAAGGGCCAGCATCCCCTCGGCAAGGCCGTCCCGGGCGGTGCCGGTGGGGCCGTTAAAATCCAGATACGCGTACAGATGCCCCTTCAGCCCGCAGGCGGCGGCGTAGCCCCGCAGCTCCACAATGGGGCAGGCGGTGGTAAGGGTCTGGTAAAAATTAGAGTAGATCGGCACAAGGGCACTCCTTTCTCTTGGGATACAACACTATTATCCTAACGCAAAGCCCCCGGCTGCGTCAAGATGCCTTTTGGCAAAAACAGCGAATTTCAGGCAGATATTTCAGAAAAAACTCCAAAATCCCCTTGACAAGGGGCAGGGGTTCTGGTATACTCCATCCGTAAAGCAAAAAAACTTTACAACACAGCAAGTACAGACAGCAGAGCACCGGGGGTCAACAGCAATGGCAAAAGATCTGGAAATGGGGTATCTGCTGGATTTTTATGGCGAGGTGCTTACTCAGAAGCAGCGCGAGATGCTGCGCCAGTATTATAACGATGACCTTTCGCTGAGCGAGATCGGCGAGAACTTCGGCATCACCCGGCAGGGCGCACGGGACGCCATCAAGCACGGCGAGACCACCCTGAAGGAACTGGAAGAAAAGGTAGGTTTTGCAGCCCGCTACCGGCGGGTGCAGCAGAAGCTGGAGCAGCTGGAGCAGCTGGTCATCGACACCCGGTTCGAGTGCACCGGCCCCCGCGCCAATATCACCACCACGGAGTATGTGGAGGCACTGACAAAAATGCTGGAACTCATCCGCTCGATGGATGAAGCGAACGAAAGCTGATCGAATTTTGAAAGGAGCACCGCACAATGGCATTTGAATCCCTGACCGACCGCCTTGCCGGTGTATTCAAAAAGCTGCGCGGTCACGGCAAGCTGACCGAGGCAGATATCAAGGCCGCCATGCGCGAGGTGCGGATGGCTTTGCTGGAGGCCGACGTCAACTACAAGGTTGCCAAGGACTTCTGCGCAAAGGTATCCGAGCGCGCCATGGGGCAGGAGGTCATGGAGAGCCTGACCCCCGCTCAGCAGGTGGTCAAGATTGTCAATGAGGAGCTGGTAGCCCTCATGGGCGGCACCGAGGCCGCCCGCCTGAACATCAAGAACAAGGGCCAGACGGTCATCATGCTCTGCGGCCTGCAGGGCAACGGTAAAACCACCCACGCGGCAAAACTTGCCAAGTTCTATATCAAGCAGGGGCGCCGCCCCATGCTGGTAGCCTGTGATATCTACCGCCCCGCTGCGATCGACCAGTTGCAGGTGGTGGGCAAACAGGCCGGTGCACCGGTGTTTACCCTGCCCGGTGCAAAGCCGCCGGAGATCGCCCGCAAGGCGCTGGCGCACGCTAAGGACTACGGCAACGACATCGTTATTCTGGATACGGCAGGCCGCTTGCAGATCGACGAAGTGCTGATGCAGGAGCTGGTGGACATCAAGGCCGCCGTTCCCGTAGATGAGACCCTGCTGGTTGTGGACGCCATGGCCGGTCAGGATGCCGTCAATGTGGCTAAGACCTTCAACGAGACAGTGGGCGTGGATGGCATCATCCTCACCAAGACCGACGGCGATACCCGCGGCGGTGCAGCGCTTTCCGTGCTGGCCGTTACCGGCAAGCCCATCAAGTTCCAGGGCACCGGCGAAAAGCTGGATGATCTGGATGTGTTCCACCCGGACCGCATGGCAAGCCGCATCCTTGGCATGGGCGATGTGCTCAGCCTGATCGAGCGCGCACAGGATGCCGCCGACGAAAAGGCCGCCGAGGAGACCGCCAAGCGGCTGATGGAAAACAAGTTCGATATGAACGATATGCTGGAGCAGTTCGCCCAGATCCGCAAGATGGGCGGCGCAGGCGCTATGCTGAGTATGCTGCCCGGCGCATCCGGCATCGACCCCAGCCAGATCGACGAAAAAGCCTTTGACCGCATCGAGGCCATGATCTATTCCATGACCAAAGAAGAGCGGGAAAAGCCTTCCATCATCAACCCCAAGCGCAAGCGCCGTATTGCCGCAGGCAGCGGTACCCGCGTAGAGGACGTGAACAAGCTGCTCAAGCAGTACGAGATGATGCAAAAGATGATGAAGCAGTTCAAGAAGAGCCCCAAGGGCTTTGCCCGCCGTCTGGGCGGCATGATGGGCAACCCCAACGCCTTCCGCAGACTGAAATAACAACGGTATACAACCCCGGCGGGGTTTGTAACATATATCAAAAACAACAATTTTTGGAGGATATCTATTATGGCAGTTAAGATTCGTCTGCGCCGCGTTGGCGCCAAGAAGGCTCCCTTCTACCGTGTTGTCGTTGCTGACAGCCGCTTCCCCCGCGATGGCCGCTTCATCGAGGAGATCGGCACTTACGATCCCAACAAGGAGCCCTCTGAGGTGAAGATCGATGCCGAGAAGGCAAAGCAGTGGATCGCTAACGGCGCACAGCCCACTGATACCGTTCGCGTCCTGCTGAAGAAGTCCAACATTCTGTAAGTAGGGAGGGCTGACTCATGCAGGAGC
>CAKTAT010000072.1:0-9570 GCA_934532365.1 uncultured Faecalibacterium sp.
TTGATATAGTTGGCAAAGGCTTCCAGTCCCAGATGATCCGGGTGGGTCTGGGACTGCACATGGCCGATGCGCACGATTTTGCGGTCGTCATCGGAGCCGGCGCCGCAGCCGGTAAGCATCATGCTGCTGGTCAGTGCCGCCGCCCCCATCAGCGACAGAAACGTTCTTCTCTTCATGAATTGCATCCTCTCTTTTCGCACTTTTTCTATGATTATATTTTAACAACTTGTTCATTTTTGCGAAACCGGATTATTTTGCGAAACACAGCACGATTTTGTCTTTGTTGTATCCAAGTACAATTTTTGTGTTTTTCGGACGAAAGAAACTGGCAAAAACCAAAAAGCACCCGTTCTTCTCCTGCTGACAGGCGGGAAAGAACGAGTGCTTCTTTTGGTTCCGATTTATCCTTGTACCGCTTTTTCCGCTGCGGCTATGCGGTATTCCGAAGGGGTCTGACCGGTCAGACGCTTGAACACCCTTGTAAAATAGTTGGCGTCGCTGTAACCCACAGCAGTGCCGATATCCTTCAGGCTCAGGCGCGAGTCCAAAATCAGCTGGCGTGCCTTGTTCACCCGGTATTCGTTCAGATAGGCCGAAAAGTTCACCTTAAAGCACTGCTTGAACAGTTTGCAGAAGTAGGCGTCGGAGTAGCGCAGCGCAGCGGCGGCATCCTGCATGGAAATGTCCTCCCCATAGTGGGCGTCGATGAAGCGGCTGATCTCGGCACGGATAATAGCGGTACGCATATCCTCATCCTCTTCCCGGTGGAGGGGCTCTGCAAGCGCAGGGGGCTGTGCCGGACGGGCAGGCAGCTGTACCGACACCTGCCGGATGGCATCCTCCACCGCAAATACCAGTTCCTGCTCATTGTAAGGCTTGAGCAGATAGTCCATCGCCCGCACAGAGATCGCCTGCCGCGCATAGTCGAATTTATCAAAGCCGGTCAGGAACAGGATGGCGCAGTTTTTGTCTGTTTCGCGGATCTTGCGCGCCACCTCCAGCCCGGTGAGGCCCGGCATTTCAATGTCCAGCACAGCCACCTGCGGCGTTTCGCGGGCAAAAATTTCCAAAGCCTCTCTGCCGTTTTTGGCTTCATACAGGCAGATCAGATCTCCCAGATACTTCTGCAAGGTCCTGCACAGCACCTTGCGCTCGATCAATTCATCCTCTGCCACCAGCAATTTGCACTTCACGAGAGCGTCTCCTCCTTTTCTTCCGGCTGCTGCGTTTGCGGGAGCTCAAACCGCACCACAGTGCCATGACCTGCGCGGCTGTACACCTGCATTTTACCGCCCGGATACAACATCCCGATGCGGCGGGAAATGTTGCCAAGACCAATGCTGCGGCCGGTCTGCTCGCTCTGAGCGATTCTGGCCTGCACAGCGTCCAGCTCCTCTGGAGCCATCCCCTTGCCGTTGTCCGCGACCGTGAGCACCAGCACCTTGTCCTGCATCCATGCCCGCAGCAGGATGCGCCCGCCTTCCTCACGGGACTTGAGCCCGTGCGAGTAAGCGTTTTCCACCACCGGCTGCAGCATAAAGGACGGCACGAAAACCGCCGCGGGCTGCACCCGAATGCTTTTTTCTACGGTGATGCGTCCGTCAAACCGCATCTGCTGCAAATAAATGTAGTCCTCCAGCCCGTCCAGCTCCTCCTCCAGCGTGATCTGCTGGTGCTTGGTGCGCAGGTTGTGCCGGAACAAACTGCCCAGATGCACGATCATCTGGTCGGTGGTGGCAGCATCCTCCAGCCGCGCCATGCAGGAGATCATGTTCAGGGTGTTGAACAAAAAATGCGGATTCACCTGACTTTTGAGCACCTCCAGCCGGGTGTGCTCCAGGTCTTTTTCCAGTGCAAGGTTCCGCACCTCTTCCCGGTGCAAAGCCTGCTGGGTGGTCAGCTGCTGCGCCATGGCGTGCTTCATCTGGTTGAAGGTGCCCGTCAGCCGCCCCACCTCATCGCTGCTTTTCACCGGAAGATCCGGGCCGGAAAGATCGCCCTCGGCAATACTGTGGGAAGCCTGCGCCAGCCGCAGCAGCGGACGCACCACCGCGCGGCTCAGCACCCGGATGAGCAGCAGCACCAGCACTGCCGCCGTCAGGAACAGTCCCAGATACAGCCACGGCAGATGCCGGAGGCGGGTCTCTGTGCTGCTGTAAAGGGTATTTTCCTGTTCCAGCGTAGCCTGCGTCAGCCGCAGCGCATACTCGGCAAGGTAGTCCTGCAGTGCCATCACATGGTACATCTGTTCAATATAGGTATCTGCCGCGGGGGAAAGCTGCAAAAATGTATCCCGCTCCTGCCGGTAACCCGCGTACCCCTGCAAAAGGTTCCATGTACGGGCATAGCGCTCCTCGCCGATGCGGGCATAATCAAAGGGCAGGGCCGCAAGGCTCTGCTCGGCGGCAGTACAGGCAGCGGTATAGGTCTGCTCCGTTTCAGAAGTAGGCTGGCGCACATAGCGCGCAAAGGCCTGTGCTTCGTCCTTGAGGGCGTTCTGCACCGTGTAACAGAGGGCGTTGTCGGCTAGCAGCGTATCAAAGGAGCGCACCGTCCACTGCCCCGCCATGGTAGCAATGCCGGTGGAAAGCATGGTGACCAGCAAAATTGCGGCAAGCCATGCCGTGACCCTGCTGCGCAGGGAGATACCGCCCTGTGCGGTTTTGTTCCGTGCCATACGCTTTCCCTCCTGTTCTTGCAGCACCCTGCCTTTTAGCGCAATTTTTCCAAAATCTGAATGGCCTGCACATAAAAATACAGACCGGCGAACAATTATAAGTATAATAATTTCCCGGAAAAAGTGCAACTGCAAAAAAGCACCGGTTTCCGCAAGGAAGCCAGTGCTTGCAGGCAGAGCCCGCGCTTCAGAAGGTGCTGACCCGGCTCAAAGTCGGGCAGGAATTTCCCCCGCCGAGAGAGAACCTCTACGACCGCTTTATGAGCGGTCCGGTGAACCCGGTGTTCTATCGTTCTTTGTAAAAGCAGAGGCTTTCCGGGCAACGGATGCCTGCATCGGCTGCGGCAGGTGCGTGGAGCTGTGCCCGCTGAACAACATCCAGCTGGAAAACAGCAAACCGGTCTGGGGCAAAAACTGCACCCACTGTATGGCCTGCATCTGCTATTGCCCCAAAGAAGCCATCGAGTACGGCAAAAAGAGCAAAGGGAAGCCTCGGTATCACTTTGAAGCACTGGAAAAGAAGCAGCAGGGCGTATGAAATATAGGGAGCTCCAGTGGCGGGCAACCGGCTGACAAAAAGGCAGGTCGGCTTTGCGAGAATAAACCTATTGACGTGGTGCGAAAATGGGTTTATACTATCTCCAACACAAGGAAGGGAGCACAGGCAGATGAAAAAAACAGCAGATGCCCGGCACAGGCTGCCCGGGCGAATGCGCTGCTCCCAGACAATTTTTCGGCAGATAGACTGAGAAAAAACAGGAAGATGCCGTTGTCTGGGAGAAGTGCCCGAACCTATATCGTCACAATAAAAGGAGAACCGACAATGGCTGATTATAAACTGTGGAATGCACTGAAAGACGCTAAGAAATATCGCTGGGTGGAACTTTCTCACTCGCTGAACAACGAAAGCCCCTACTGGTCCGGCATCCCGGAAGGCTCTGTGGAACTGGCAAAGACCGTGTGGGACTGGGGCAAGCCGGAACTGGAATGCCTGATCCAGACCTTCAAATTCCCCGGACAGTTCGGTACCCATATCGACTTCCCAGGTCACTTCATCAAGGGCAAAGCGCTGTCCGAAAAGTATGATGTGAACGACCTGATTTTCCCGCTGGTGGTCATTGATATTTCCCAGCAGGCCAAGAAAGACCCCCGCTACGCTGTGACGGTGGAGGACATCAAGGCCTACGAGGCAAAGTACGGTCCTATCCCGGATGGCGCACTGGTGGCTCTGCGCAGCGACTGGTACAAGAAGTGGCCGGATATGGATGCACTGTCCGGCATCGACGCAGAGGGCAAAGAAAATGCCCCCGGCTGGTCGCTGGAAGCATTGGAGTATATCTACAAGGTGCGCAACGCCGCCGCCAACGGCCACGAAACGCTGGATACCGATTCCTCTGCGGTGGCGGAGGAAAAGGGCGACCTTGCCTGCGAGCGCTATGTTCTGGACAACGACAAGCTGCAGGTGGAGGTGCTTGCAAATCTGGATAAAGTACAGCCTGCCGGTGCGGTGGTCATCGTTTCTTATCCCCGCATCGAAGGCGCAACCGGTCTGCCCGCACGAGTCTGGGCCATCACCGAATAAGAGCGGAGAAGTGGGAAAATGTCGTTTGAAAAAGCAAAAGCAGATCTGGAAGAAAAAGGGCTGGGAGACCATGTCATTGTGCTGAACGAGTCCTCGGCCACTGTGGCAGAGGCGGCTCATGCACTGGGCGTGGAGCCTGCCAGCATCGCAAAAACGCTGTCGGTTTTGCAGGGCGAAAAGCCGGTGCTCATCGTCACCGAGGGCACGGCAAAGCTGGACAACCACAAGTACAAGAGCCTGTTCCACATCAAAGCCAAAATGATCCCCTACGATGAGGTGGAAGCCTATGTGGGGCATGCCCCCGGCGGCGTTTGCCCCTTTGGGGTGAACGAGGGCGTAGCAGTTTATCTGGACGAGAGCCTGCGCAAGTTTGAAACCGTCTACCCGGCAGCGGGTAACGGTCACACCGCCGTCAAGCTGACCTTGCAGGAGCTGGAAGCAGCTGCCGGAGCCGAGGGCTGGGTGGATGTCTGCAAGGAGCCGGAAGGCGAGTAAGGTATCATAGGATAAACGCAAAGGGAGTTCTGCCCGGACATTTGTCCGTGACAGAGCTCCCTTTTTGCTTCGCAGAGTAATTCACAACACACCTCTATCTTTATTTCTATCGCAAGTCAAGAAATTAGTGCAACATTCAAACAGCATATTTGCGATATGCAATTCAACGCTGTTGCTGTTGCATTAAAAAAGTTGAATTGCTATAAAAGCATATAGTTAGCTTCTCCTAAAAGCCCTTGACCTTTTTGCCGGAGCCATGCTGTATGTGGTGGTGGAAGAGCTGATCCCGGAAATGTCGCAGGGACAGAACTCCAACGTTGGCACGGTGCTTTTTCGGTGGGCTTCAGCGTGATGATGGTGCTGGATGTGGCACTGGGGTGACGGTTGAGGAATTCCGAAAGCGAAATCTACTTCAAAATCTCCGAAAATGCCGAAACTCCTTGACAGAGGCAACCGCAGGACGTATTATTTTGGCAGAAGGACCGCTGAGAAGCGGCTTTTTACAAAGCTATAAGTTAGCAATGCCTAACTTGCGCTTCTGCCCTGCACGAAGAAGCACGGCTTTTCCATTTGCAGGCAGAAAATAAAAATAGAAGGAACGTATCACGATGAAAATCTACACGTTTGGCGCAGAGGATGCCCCGGTGCTGTTGCTGCTGCCGGGCACCTGCTGCCATTGGAAAAGCAATTTCGGTGCGGTGATCCCGCTTCTGGCAGATAGCTTCCGGGTGCTGTGCGTCAGCTACGATGGCTTTGACGAAACCGAACAGACCGAATTTCCCACCATGCTGGAGGAAACCGAAAAGATCGAGGCCTACCTCAAGACCCACTGCGGCGGTCACATCCGGGCGGCCTACGGCTGCTCTCTGGGCGGCTCCTTCGTGGGGCTGCTGGCGGCACGGCAGAACATCCACATGGACTACGGCATTCTGGGTAGCTCCGATCTGGATCAGGCATCGCCGCTGGCGGCAAAATTGCAGACAGATTTTCTGCTGCCGCTGATCTACCCCGTGGTGCGGGACGGAAAGATCGAGGCAAAATTTCTCCAAAAGCGTCTGGATAAGCGTGCCAGAGAGTCGGGGGATTATGTCAAGGCTTTTCTGAAAATGTTCGGCGAGGCCCGCCCTTATGTGACCATGCAGAGCTGCAAAAACCAGTTCTACTCCGATCTTATTACGCCGCTGCCGGATAAGATCCATGTGCCCGGTACCGAGATCCATGTTTTTTACGCCCTGAAAATGGGCGCAAAATACCGTGCCCGGTATCAGCAGCATTTTGCGTATCCTGTTCTCCATGAGCAGAACTTGCAGCACGAGGAACTGCTGGCCTGCCACCCGGAGCAGTGGGCGCATCTGGTAAAAAGCATTGCATTGTGAACGGTAAACAGAAAGAGGGTAGGGTTATGTCCTTCTTTGAAAACACCCGCAAGCCCGTAGGCTTTAGCGGGAAGATCATGGTTGCCATGATGAACTTTGGACACAGCGCAATGGCAGAATGGGGTCTGCGCTTTTTACAGCCTGCCCCGGATGCCATGGTGCTGGACTGCGGCTGCGGCGGTGGGGCGAACATCAAAACGCTGCTGAAGCGGTGTCCCAAGGGCAAGGTGCAGGGCATCGACTACTCAGCCGTCAGCGTAGAAAAAGCGCGAAAGGTCAATGCCAGTGCCATTGCAGCAGGTCGGTGTGCTGTGCGGCAGGCAAGTGTGGCAGAGTTGCCGTTTGAAGCGGAGCAGTTTGATGTGGCGACCGCCTTTGAAACGGTCTATTTCTGGCCGGAACTTGCGCAGAATTTCAGAGAGGTCTATCGGGTGCTGAAGCCCGGCGGGATCTTTTTCATTTGCAATGAAGCAAACGGCGAAACGACAAAAGACGACAAATGGACGCAAATCATTAACGGTATGACCATCTATACGGATGCTGATCTGAAAGTGTATCTGGAGCAAGCAGGCTTTGGCAGGGTTCAGAGTCACAAAAATAAAAAGGGCTGGCTGTGCGTTACGGCGCAAAAAGCGGTGAAATAGTGTAAGGAGGACGGACCATGGAGCGAAAAGAAGCAATCCGCAGTGCCTATCGGCTGACAGGCGGCAGCAATTTTTATGATGGCATGATCACCTGCTCCACCCTGAGCGGGAAAGCGGTATGCCGTCTGGTGTGGGATATGAACAAAGCGGAAAACGATGCCTATTTGGAAAAGGCGCTGTCCGGCATCCCGGAGCATTTTTCCGGCAGGCTGCTGGAGGTGCCGGTGGGAACCGGCATTCTGACCATGCCGCTTTACGGGACGCTGCCAAAAGCGGACATCACCTGTCTGGATTACTCGGCGGATATGATGGGACAGGCGCAGGAAAAGGCGAACCGCCTGCACCTGAAAAATGTGACCTTCCGGCAGGGGGATGTGGGCGCACTTCCGTATGCGGACGGTGTGTTTGATGTTGTTTTGTCGCTGAACGGCTTTCACGCATTCCCGGATAAGGAGGCGGCTTACCGGGAAGTCTTTCGGGTGCTGAAGCCCGGCGGTACCTTCTGCGGCTGCTTTTATGTGAGGGGTGAGCACAAGCGGACGGATTGGTTTGTCCGGCACATTTATGAAAAGACAGGATTTTTCACGCCGCCCTATGAAACGACCGCCAGCTTGAAGAAACGGTTGGAAAAACGGTATGCGGCTGTAACACTGGGAACCGTGAAGAGTATGGTATGGTTTGTCTGCCGGAAAGCAGAATGAGGAGAAACAGGGATGGTTTTACAAACGATTCTGGAAGGTCTTGGGCTGGGGGTTCTGCTGGCACTTGTCTGCGCTGTGGGCATCCGCAAAGGGGCTGTTGGTATGGTACATCTTTACAGCTCGGCAGTGCAGCAGCGGTGCGTAAAACTGGGGCTTACAAGCCCGGAACGCATCCGGCGCAACAGCCTGCTGTTCAAAGCAGTCTGCGTCCCCGGCTATATTGCCTATGTACTGGGCTGCGTCTATGCGGTGAACGGCGCAAAGGGCTTCGTTCAGGGCTTTTGGCAGCTGCTGGTCATCTTATCCGTTATGAATCTCATTGACCGTTTTTTGGTCGATGGCTATTGGGTGGGACATACGAATGCATGGACGATCCCCGGAACAGAAGATCTAAAGCCGTACATCACCGCAAAAGACAAGCAGAAAAAATGGCTTTTCAGTACGATAGGTATGGCAGTCATAGCGGCGGTGCTGGCGGCAATGATGACAGTACAGTGATCAGAAAGACCCTTCTGTCAGCGGCTTTTTCCGCTTCCTCGCAAGGGTCGGGGACAGCGGGATGAAAATGCAGATCGTAAAGATCGGATTTGGAGGCAAAAAATGAAGATTCTGGTATATGGTGCGGGTGTTCTGGGGTGCAATCTGGCACGAAATCTGCTGCGTGCCGGAAAGGATGTCACCCTGCTTGCACGGGGAAACTGGGCTGCGGAGATCAAGCAGAACGGTCTGCGGATCAAGGATAAGTTTTCACCCTGCACTTCGGTCAGCCGCATTCCGGTGGTGACCGAGCTTGCACCGGACGCACAATATGATGTGATCTTTGTGGTTCTGCGCTATACGCAGCTGGATTCTGTTCTGGATACGCTGCGGGCGAACCGGTCGAAAAACATCGTCTTTGTGGGCAACAACGTACAGACAAGAGCACTTGCCGCCTCGCTGCCGGAAAAGAACGTCCTGTTTGCCTTTGCGCTTTCTGCCGGGCATCGGGAGGCGGACCGGGTGATCTCCATCGACCTGAAAAAGATCACCATCGGGCAGCTGCCGGGTACGGCTTCCAATAAACAGTTGATCGGGCGCATCTTCCGCGGCACAAAATACAAGGTCGTTTACGAGCCGAACATGGAGGATTATCTGCTCTGCCATGCTGCGTTTGTGATGCCGGCGGCCTTCGCCTGCTATAAGACGGACGGCGACCTGAAAAAGTTCAGGGGCGACACCGCGTACCTGAACCGTCTGCTGGATGCCAACATTGAGGGATACCGGGCCATCCGAAATGCCGGGCATACCATTCTGCCCAAGGCGGATGCGGATTTTGAGGGGGAAACATACCGCAAGACCTGCCTGCGCTTTTTCAAGCTGATGTGTGCCACCTCGCTGGGGAAGCTCTGCGCCTCCGACCATGCCATGAACGCCATCGACGAAATGCGCGCGCTGAACCGGGATCTCAAGAAATTCTTCGATGCGAATGGCGCAGCCTACCCGGTGTGGCAGGCACTGGAAGCGGAAGCCGGGAGGTATCTGCAATGAAGTACGCAGGAATGCCCTTTGGAATGTGGGTGCTGTTTGCAGGCTCCTTTCAAAAGCAGCTGACCACGGTGCTGGGCTATGATGCAGCCACCGCAAGAGCCATCGCGAAAAAAGCAAAGCCGCAATACCGGCAGATCATTCGCAGGCTGCCGGAGTTTGAAAAAGCCGACCGCTTCAAAATGAATCTGGTCAACTGTGCCCTGATCGGGGCGTTCATTCTTTCCATGCCGCAACGCCCAGAGGTGGAATTGCTGACGGATTACTATGCAAAGTCTATGATGACAAAGCCCATGCAGTGGTTCTGCCGCAAGAGCGGGAAAAGCAAATTTACCCCAAAGGACATTGCCGCCATGAAAGCCACCGCTGCCCTGAAAGCCGCCGACCGCAACCCCTACTCGTGGAACATGGAGTTTTACGAATACCCGGATGGCAGCGGCTACGAGGGACGCTTTACCAAGTGCGGCATCTGTGTGCTGATGAAGGAGCTTGGGCTGTACGACCTGACCCCCGCCCTGTGCCGTCTGGACTACACCATGAGCGAAGCGGGCGGCGTGACCGACTTTGTGCG
>CAKTAT010000073.1:0-9522 GCA_934532365.1 uncultured Faecalibacterium sp.
GGTCAACACCGGCTGGAACGGCACCGGCAAGCGCATCTCCATCAAGGATACCCGCGGCATCATCGACGCTATCCTGAGCGGTGCCATCAACGAGGCTCCCACCAAGAAGATCCCCTACTTCGACTTTGAGGTCCCCACCGCTCTGCCCGGTGTCGACCCCGCCATCCTCGATCCCCGCGACACCTACGCAGATGCCGCTCAGTGGGAAGAGAAGGCAAAGGATCTGGCTGGCCGCTTCGTGAAGAACTTCGCTAAGTACGAGGGCAACGAGCACGGCAAGGCTCTGGTCTCCGCAGGCCCCCAGCTGTAAGCTGAAACCCGCATTTTTCTTCTGAACTCCATATAAAATAAGCGCCCGCCCCGTGGTTTTTGCTCAAACCATAGGGCGGGCGCTTTGTTGTTTGCGTGTATTGTATTTTTAACCGGTTTATGTTATTCTATAAAAAGAAAGGCGCTGCGCTGTAGCTGCAGGTGGTCAAGCTCCTCCCGGCATCCAATGTCCGGGGGTGCTCAATTTTTTGTGTTCCTCCGGACGGTTTGAATGTTCTTACAGGATACCGAAAGGAGGAATCCGTTATGGATTTGTTAAATATTGTTTTCAGTGTACTGAACCTTCTGGCTACCGTCATCATTGGTGTCGTTCAGGTGACATGGATGATCTCGCGGGATGTCTTTCGGAGCAGACCCAAAGCGAAGCATTATTTCAAAAACAAAAAAGATTGACCGCCTCTGTTCTTCCCCAACCGAGCGGTCAATCTTTTGACATAATCCCGGGAAGGAACTAACCACATCTATAGCCAGTGCCTTTCCCTCTGTTTTTATTATAGTAGCATCGCCGCTTTTTGTCAAGGGCACCCTCGGGGTGTCTTTTCTTTTATCTAGGTAAACAGAGCGTCGATTGCGTTTTGTGCGGCCTTATGCTATGCTTTTTCCAAGGGAGTTGATAAAATGGATGCCAGAACCTTCGGAAATTATCTGAGCCGGATGCGCAAAGCGCAGGGGCTGACACAGGCTGAGCTGGCTGAACAGCTGCACGTTACCGACAAGGCTGTCAGCCGCTGGGAGCGGGGCATCGGTCTGCCGGACATCAACACACTGGAACCGCTGGCAGATGCGCTGGGGCTGACCCTTGCCGACCTTATGCACTGCCGCGCCCCGGAAGAAGCCGATGCCGCCCCGACCATCCAATTGGAAGATTTTTTTACCATGCTGCGCCGACAGCACACCGTAGATTGGCATTCTGTGCGCACCGCCCTGCTTGGACTGAGCATTGCACTTGCCTTGTGGGGCGTTTTGGCTTGCCCCGGCACCATTGCGGTGCACTGGTATGGTCTTGGCGATGGTTCTTTTCGGGCGGACGGCTGGATGCCTTCTTTCCTCATTTTCCCGCTGTGTGCAGGTATTGAATTTTTATCGCTGGAAATCTGGAACAGTTTTGAACAGACCGGCTATTATCGCCGCCGGGGGGAGATCAATCTTTTCATCATTCATGCCATGTCCTTCGGCACACGCTCTGCCAGATGGATGAAGGTCGTGCTGGATCTTCTGTTTTTCTTTTGTTTTGGTTTTGTGATTCCGTTTGTAGAAGCGTGGATGATTTTTTTGAATTGATACCACCCATTTCCGTAAAAAGGGGACAGCGGAACGCCCGCAGGCGTTCTGCTGTCCCTTTTTCAAAACCAATAATTCAGCCCAGCAGCTCCAGCACACCGGCCTTGGGGCGGGCGCCCACGGCCTGACGCACCAGCTTGCCCTGCTCGAACACCAGCAGGGTGGGGATGCTCATCACCCCGAACTGTGCCGCCAAGTCCGGCTGCTCGTCCACGTTCACCTTGCCCACCTTTACATCGGTGCGCTCCTCGGCTACCTCGTCCACCACAGGGCTCAGCATCCGGCAGGGGCCGCACCAGCTGGCCCAGAAGTCCAGCAGAACGGGCTTTTCGCTGTGGAGCACTTCCTGTGCAAAGTTTTCCTTGGTAATATTGATGACTGCCATATTGTTTCCCTCCTGAATGGGTGTTGTGTTTTACTGACAGCATCAGTATACCCCATACGCCGCCCGCTTTTCCGTGACCGGGTCACGCAGGGGCAAAAAAATACCGCCGGGCGAAAGGCACGGCGGTATAAAGGTAAACTGTTTTTACTTGCCCAGCATCTCGTGGGCGGTCTTGCAGATGGTGGCAGCGTCCAGACCGTACTTCTTCAGCAGGTCCCATGCGGGGCCGGAGCAGCCGAACACGTCCTGCACGCCCACGCGGCGCACGGGGGTGGGCTGCTTCTCGCTCAGGACGGCGCAGACGGCTTCGCCCAGACCGCCGATGACGTTGTGCTCCTCGGCGGTGATGACCTTGCCGCACTCCTTGGCAGCCTTGATGACGATCTCCTCGTCCAGAGGCTTGATGGTGTGGATGTTGATGACCCGGGCGTGGATGCCCTCGGCAGCCAGCTGCTCGGCAGCCATGCGTGCCTCGTTGACCATCAGGCCGGTGGCGATGATGGCAATATCGTTGCCCTCGGTCAGCTGCTCGCCCTTGCCCAGTTCAAAGTGGTAGTTGGCCTCATCGTGGAACACCGGCACAGCCAGACGGCCGAAGCGCAGGTAGACGGGGCCTTCCATGGCGTAGGCGGCGCGCACAGCGGCGCGTGCCTCGATATCATCGGCGGGGCAGATGACGGTCATGCCGGGGATGCTGCGCATCAGGGCAAAGTCCTCGCAGCACTGGTGGGAAGCGCCGTCCTCGCCCACGGAGATGCCGCCGTGGGTGGCGCCGATCTTCACGTTCAGGTGGGGGTAGCCCACAGAGTTGCGCACCTGCTCAAAGGCGCGGCCGGCTGCGAACATGGCAAAGCTGGAAACAAAGGGCACATAGCCCATAGCGACCAGACCTGCGGCCACGCCTACCATGTTGCCCTCGGCGATGCCGCAGTCAAAGTGACGGTCCGGGTATGCCTTCTGGAACATCCCGGTCTTGGTAGCGGCGGCCAGATCGGCGTCCAGCACCACCAGATCATCGTGGCCTTCCGCGGCCAGCTCCTTCAGGGTGTTGCCGTAGCTGTCGCGGGTCGCGATCTTTTTCACGTCTGCCATCTCAGTTCTCCTCCTGTTCCAGCGCGGCATAGGCGGCGTTCAGCTCGTTCATGGCCACCTGATACTCTTCATCGTTGGGGCCCTTGCCGTGCCATGCAACGGAATTGGTCATATAGGAAACGCCGGTGCCCTTGACGGTATCCAGAATGATGCAGGTGGGCTTTTCGGTCTCGGCGTGGAAAGCCTGCACGGCGCTCTCGATCTGGTCGAAGTCGTGGCCGTTGATGGTGACCACGTTGAAGTTGAAGGCGCGGAGCTTATCTTCCAGCGGGGCGCTGTTCATGACCGTCTCGGTGGTGCCGTCGATCTGCAGATGGTTGCGGTCCAGCATCACGCACAGGTTAGAAAGGCCGTAGTGGGCGGCAAACATAAAGGCCTCCCAGCATTCGCCCTCTTCCACCTCGCCGTCGCCCAGAATGGCGTAAACGTTCACGGCAGAGCCGGCGTGCTTTGCGCCCAGCGCCATGCCGCAGGCGGCAGAGATGCCCTGACCCAGACTGCCGGTGGACATATCCACGCCGGGCACGCTGTTCATGTTGGGGTGGCCCTGCAGGCGGCTGCCGATCTTGCGCAGGGTCTTGAGTTCCTCCACCGGGAAGAAGCCCCGCTCTGCCAGCGCTGCGTACAGCGCCGGGGCAGCATGACCCTTGGACAGCACCAGACGGTCGCGGCTCGCCATCCTGGGCTGGGCAGGGTCTACGTTCAGTTCCTTAAAGTACAGATAAGACAGCACGTCTGCGATGCTCAGACTGCCGCCCGGATGACCACAGCCTGCACTGTGGGTCCCTTCGATCACGCCCATGCGGATGTGGCAGGCGTGCTTTTTCAGGGTAAGTTTTTCAGCATTTGTCATGATGGTCCTCCCGTATGAACCTCAGAATTCATGCGCTCAAAAAAGCCTCTCGTCAGCGCCCCGGCGTCAAGATTGCCGCAGCGCGCTTTTTTTCGATTTTATATTATCCGTTCTGTGCAAAAAGGTCAAGCTTCTTCCAGCAAAATGTACAGCCCCGGGGAAATTTTTTTGTGAAAAGACCGATTTTTGTCTATTTTGCAGACATCCCGCCCCGCTTGACAGGGGCAAAATGGTTTGTTATACTTTTGACCATCGTTCCGGCAGGAAGCCGGACACGGGCGGGCAGCAGCCTGCCGCTTATCCCAGTAAGCAATAATTTTTGAAACAGACGCCACGAAGGGGTCTGCCTTTGGCATGGAATGCCGGGGCAGGCCCCTTTTTATTTTGCGGCTGAAAAAGGAGGAACCCTGATGAAAACCAAAAACACTCAAACCGTGCGGCAGCTGGTGCTGGCCGCCCTGTTTTTAGCGCTGGCCTTTGTGCTGCCCCTGCTCACCGGTCAGGTGCCCAAGGTGGGCAATATGCTCTGCCCGATGCACTTCCCGGTGCTGCTGTGCGGCTTTGTGCTGGGCGGCCCATGGGGGCTGGCTGTGGGCTTTGCTGCCCCGCTGCTGCGCTCGGTGCTGTTCGGCATGCCCCCCATGTTCCCGGTGGCCATCTCCATGGCCTTTGAACTGGCCACCTACGGGCTGGTGTCCGGGCTGCTGTGGCGCAAAGCAAAGCACAGCCTGCCCGCGCTGTACGCCGTGCTGCTGACCGCCATGGTGTCCGGGCGCATCGTATGGGGCATCGTGCGCTTTGTGCTGGCCGGGCTGACCGGCGGCAGCTTCCCCTTCAGCGCCTTTTTGTCCGGGGCGCTGTTCACCGCCGTGCCGGGCATCGTGGCGCAGCTGGTGCTCATCCCGCTGCTGCTCACCGCCCTGCAGAAGGCCGGCTTTGCGGACTGACCCCCTGCGCGCAGCCTTTGTGCAAATAAACGGTAATGTACCCGGATTTTAGGGCACTTTTTCCAAAAGAAACGGAAAACCGGAAAAATTGTGCCGTTTTGTGGCTTTCCTGCGGCAAATGTGATAAACTTGGGCTAGATGCGGGCGTGTGCCGCTGTGCACAGCCCACAAAGAGTAAATGAAGAATGAGAGGTCGTTTATCGTGAAGATCATTCGTACAAAGGACTACGCCGATATGTCCCGCAAGGCAGCAAACATCATTTCTGCACAGGTCATCATGAAGCCCGACTGCGTGCTGGGTCTGGCTACCGGCGGCACCCCCGTTGGCACCTATGAGAAGCTGGTGGAGCGCTACAACGAGGGAGATCTGGATTTTTCTGAGGTCACCTCCGTCAATCTGGACGAGTACCGCGGCCTGCCCAAGGATCACCCGGAAAGCTACTGGAGCTTTATGCACCGCAACCTGTTCGACCATGTGAACATCGACCCCGCCCACATCAACCTGCCGGACGGCACCAACATGGACGCCGAGGCCGAGTGCAAGCGCTATGACGAGGTCATCCGCAGCGTGGGCGGCGTGGATCTGCAGCTGCTGGGCATCGGCCATGACGGCCACATCGGCTTCAACGAGCCCCACGACGCCTTTGATCTGGGCACCCACTGCGTGGATCTGACCCAGGAGACCATCGAGGCCAACAAGCGCTTCTTTGACGGCAACGTGGATCTGGTGCCCAAGCAGGCCTACACCATGGGCATCCGCACCATCATGCAGGCACGCAAGGTGCTGATGGTGGTCAACGGCGCAGGCAAGGCCGAGATCGTCAAGAAGGCCTTCTTCGGCCCCGTCACCCCCGAGGTGCCCGCAAGCATCCTGCAGATGCACCCGGACTTCATTCTGGTGGCTGACGAAGAGGCTCTGAGCCTGATCTGATCGTTTTTATTAAATCTCGGGACACCGGAACACCTGCGGGCGTTCCGGTGTTTCTTTTTGCTGCCCTTCTCTTTACATTCCGCCGAAAAAGCGGTATTCTTTTTCAAGAACAAACTTTCCCGGGAGGAGACCATGGATATCCGCCAGCTGCACTACTTTTTGACCCTGTGCGAAGAAATGAATTATACCCGCGCCGCACAGCGGCTGTTCCTGTCGCGGCAGGCGCTGCGCCAGAGCATCTCTGCACTGGAGGCCGAAATGTGCGGGCCGCTGTTTATCAGCGCCCACCACAAGCTGGCGCTCACCGACCGGGGCATGAGCCTGCAGCGCCACGCCGCCCCGGTGGTGGAGCAGTTCCAGCAGATGCAGGCCGCCCTGCGGGCAGAGATCCAGTCTGCCCAGCCGGTGCGCATCGGCATCAGCGTGGCGCTGGTGCCGGACTATCTGCCCGGGCTGGAGACCCAGCTGGACAAGTTCCGGCAGCAGTACCCCCATGTGGAGATGCGGTTCCGGCTGCTGGACAACGACGCCGTGGCCGATGGGGTAGAGCAGGGCGAACTGGACGCGGGCCTTGTCATCGACCTTGGCTGCGCCGCGCCGGTGCTGGCGCGCACCACCCTGCGGGCAGACCCCGCCTGCCTGCTGGTGCCCCGGGGCCATCCCTTCTGGGAAAAGGAGCGCATCCCGCTGGCAGAACTGCGCGGGCAGCGGGTGCTGCTGCCCAGCCTGCGGCAGGATCTGTTCAGCCCGCTGTGGGCGGCCTGTGCCCGGGCAGGCTTTGCGCCCAACGCCGAGATCGGCCCCAGCTTTTATCAGGCCTACTATCTGGTGCAGGAGCAGCTGTGCACCTGCCTGACCCGCTACGAGCCCGGCGCCCGCCGGGAGCTGGACCGGGTGCGGGACGTGCTGCTGGAGGATATGCCCCCGCTGTGCGTCTCGCTGGTGCAGCGGCGGGACACCAGTTCTGCCTACATCGACCTGCTGCGCAGCTATCTGCTGGAGGTTCTGGGCAGCACCGCCAGCCTGCCGCCCCGCCGGGGGCGGCCGGCAAAGCCCTTCTACACCGCACCGGTGCTTTCCAGCGCCGCCGCAAAGACTGCCCCGGAGCATCCCGCCCCGGGCACCCAGCTGCCCTTTGCGGGCGGCAACAACTTCCGGGAGCTGGGCGGCTACCGCGCCGACGAGGGCAAGACCGTAAAGTGGGGGCAGATCTACCGGGGCTTCCCCACCGGGCGGCTGACCACCGAGGCCGACCGCGCCCGGCTGGACGGGCTGGGGCTGCGGCTCATCCTTGACCTGCGCAGCGGCGCAGAGGCCGCAAAGCTGCCGGACTATGTGCCGGACGGCGCACGGCTGGTGCAGATCTGCGGCCTGCGGGATGCCACCGGGCAGGAGATCGATTTTTCTCCCAACGACATCCAGCGGCTGGTGCAGAGCGTCCCCGCCGGGACGAACCTCTCCCAGCTGATGTACCGGCAGATGCTCACCGGCAACAAGGCGTTCAAGGAGCTGTTCCGGGCGCTGGAGGCCGGCGAGACGCCCATCCTGTTCCACTGCACCTCGGGCAAGGACCGCACCGGCGTAGCCGCCATGCTGATTTTACTGGCGCTGGGCGCCTCGGACGAGACCATCTGCGCAGATTATGCCCGCACCAACCTCTGCCGCGCCGCCGAGATCGAAAAGGCCATGGCCGACCATGCAGCCGAGATCGCCGCCGACCCGGCGCAAAAAATGCGCTGGCAGACCTCCGCCGGGGTAGACCCGGAGACTGCGCCCTTTGTGCTGCGCACCATCCGGCAGGACTACGGCAGCGCCGAGAACTATCTGGAGGCCGAATACGGCCTGACCCCCGCCCGCCTGATGCGGCTGCGGCGGATGTATCTGGAGTGAGACGATTTGGAATGCCCTCCGCGTTGCTCTGGGCATTTTCAGCGGAAAGAATATTTTTTATTTCGGGAAAGCGGAGCGTCTGCGGACGCTCCGCTTTCCCATTTTCACGGGGAGGGGCGAGGACGCTGCCCTTGTTCCACAGCCGACTTATTTTTGTTTTTCTGCACAAAATGTTCTGCGGGCAGGGTTTTCCTCTTGACAAGCGGGCAAATGTTTCGTACTATAATTAGTAGTATGGAATCAAAGACGCTGTACGCAGGCTTCTGTGTGACCCTGTACCCGTTTCAGGCAAAGCGTGCCTGTTTGATATAAAATGGAACCGTAGAGAGAAAAGCCGTATGCTTTTGCCCGCACCGCCGGTTTTGGGTGGTGCGTATGGTTTTGGTGTCACTTTTTGGATTGAAAGCTCTTTCTATATCATTGCCCGTGTCCTGCTGCGCAGCGTCTCCTGCTTTTAATTTTGCATTGAATTGAAACAAAGGAGAGTGAACGCAATGATCGCGATCGGAGTGATCGTGGTCTTGATCGTTGCTGTTGTCGGTGTGGCTGCGGGCTATTTTATTGGTTACAACAACCGTAAAAAGACCGCTGAAGCCCAGATCGGCAGCGCCGAGGCCGAGGCTACCCGGCTGGTGAACGAGGCGATCAAGACCGCCGACCAGAAGCGCAAGGAAGCGGTTCTGGAAGCAAAGGACGAGGCTTTCCGTCTGAAAGCCGAGGTCGATGCCCAGAAGGCAGAGGCCGACAAGGAGATCAAGCAGCGCCGTGCGGAGATCAGCCGTCAGGAGAACCGCATCGACCAGAAGGAGACAGCGCTGGACCGCAAGACCGAGGCGCTGGAAAAGAAGGAAGAAGAGCTCAAAAAGCGCGCCGCCGAGGCCGAGGAGCGTCTGGCAGAGATCGATGCCCTGCGCGCCAAGGAGATGGAGCGTCTGGAAACGCTGGCGGGCCTGAGCCAGGAGGACGCCCGCGAGGTGCTGCTGCACAAGGTGGACGAGGAGCTGACCCACGAAAAGGCCGTGCGCGTTGCCGCCTACGAGACCGACCTGAAGGAAAACTGCGATAACATCGCCCGCAACCTCATCGGACAGGCCGTCAGCCGCTGCGCTGCCGACCATTGCAGCGAGACCACCGTCAGCGTGGTGCCGCTGCCCAGCGATGAGATGAAGGGCCGCATCATCGGCCGCGAGGGCCGCAATATCCGCGCACTGGAGACTGCTACCGGCGTGGATCTGATCATCGACGATACCCCGGAGGCCATCACCCTGTCCTCCTTCGACCAGACCCGCCGCGAGGTGGCCCGCATGACGCTGGAGCGCCTGATCGGCGATGGCCGCATCCACCCCGCCCGCATCGAGGAGACGGTGGAGAAGTGCCGCCACGATCTGGAGCTGCAGATGAAGCGCGAGGGCGAGCGCGCGGTGATGGAGCTGGGCATCCACGGCCTGCACCCCGACCTGATCAAGCTGATCGGCCGGCTGAAGTACCGCACCAGCTTTGGCCAGAACGCCCTGACCCACAGCATGGAGGTGGCCTGGGTGGCCGGTCTGCTGGCGGGCGAGATGGGCGTGAACGTGACCATGGCACGCCGCGCCGGTCTGCTGCATGATATCGGCAAGGCACTGGATCACGAGATCGAGGGCAGCCACGTCCAGATCGGCGTGGACATCTGCCGCAAGTACAAGGAGAACACCCAGATCATCCACGCCATTGAGGCACACCACGGCGACGTGGAGCCCAAGACCCCGCTGGCCTTCATCATTCAGGCTGCCGACGCCATCAGCGCCGCCCGCCCGGGTGCCCGCCGCGAGAA
>CAKTAT010000074.1:0-9431 GCA_934532365.1 uncultured Faecalibacterium sp.
CCGACTGAGCTACAGAGGCGCACCGGACGATGATTATTATACCTGAAATTTCGATTTTGTAAAGGGGTAAATGCAAACTTTTTTGAAAAAATTGAAAAGTTTTTGTTTTCCGGCGTCTCTGCGTGCAAAATAAGAACGACTTTTTTCGTAGTTTTCGTGCCGGAGGCAGTACAGGAAAAGAGAGAAAGAATATTTGACAAGTTTTACAACCTATGGTTTAATAAAAGAAAAGAACACAGGCGCCAAGGCTCGCAGAGATGCTGTTATATTTCTTATATAATAGAAAGGGCAGGCGTCTGCTTTGATTACAGGACGTCCTGCGCGGCACAGCTGCGGCGGGACGGGAGGAGCAGCATGGCAAAAAAACAGGAATATGGCAACGAGAGCATTACCTCGTTAAAGGGCGCCGACCGTGTGCGCAAGCGCCCGGCAGTCATCTTTGGCTCAGACGGTGTGGAGGGCTGTGCCCACTCGATCTTTGAGATCGTGTCCAACTCTATCGATGAAGCCCGCGACGGCCACGGCGATACCATCAACGTGACCCGCTGCAAGGACGGCAGCGTCATTGTGGAGGACTTTGGCCGCGGTATGCCCGTGGACTGGAACAACGGCGAGGGGCGCTTCAACTGGGAGCTGCTGTTCTGCGAGATGTACGCGGGCGGCAAGTACGGCGAAGGCGAGGATAACTACGAGTTCAGCCTTGGCCTGAACGGTCTGGGGCTGTGCGCCACCCAGTACGCCTCGGCGTGGATGACTGCTGATATCTACCGCGATGGTTACCACTACCATCTGGACTTTAAAAAGGGCGAGAACGTGGGCGGCCTGCAAAAGGAGCCCTACAAGGGACGCCGCACCGGCAGTATCATCCACTGGAAGCCGGACGATGAGGTGTTTACCGATATCGATGTGCCCGGCAGCTACTATAAGGATGTGCTGCGCCGTCAGGCTGTGGTCAACGCCGGGCTTACCCTCAACTTTACCGATGAAAAGGAAAAGGACCCTGCCACCGGCAAGCCGTGGCAGGAAAGCTGGTGCTACCAGAACGGCATCGCGGACTATGTGGCAGAAGTAGCAGGAGAGGACACCCTGACCCCCGTGTTCAGCTGCGAGAGCGAGGCCGTGGGCCGGGACCGCGAGGATCAGCCGGACTACAAGGTGCGCATGAGTGCGGCTTTTTGCTTCTCTAATAAGGTACAGCTGCTGGAATACTACCACAACTCCTCCTGGCTGGAGCACGGCGGCAGCCCGGAGCATGCGGTGCGCACTGCCTTTGTCTACCAGATCAACAAGTACCTGAAGGAAAAGAACCTGTACAAAAAGGGCGAGAGCGCCATCAGCTTTCAGGATGTGCAGGACTGTCTGGTGTATGTGTCCTCCAGCTTTTCCACCCGCACCAGCTACGAGAACCAGACCAAAAAGGCCATCACCAACAAATTCGTCTCGCAGGCTATGACCGACTTCCTCAAGCACTATCTGGAAGTGTATTTTCTGGAAAAGCCGGAGGAGGCCCAGAAGATCTGTCAGCAGGTGCTGGTGAACAAGCAAAGCCGCGAACATGCAGAAAAAACGCGCCAGAGCATCAAAAAAACGCTGTCCACCCAGATCGACCTTGCCAACCGGGTGCAGAAGTTCGTGGACTGCCGCACCAAGGATGCATCCCGCCGGGAACTGTACATCGTGGAGGGCGATTCGGCTATGGGCGCGGTCAAGTCCAGCCGGGACAGCGAATATCAGGCCATCATGCCCATCCGCGGCAAGATCCTGAACTGCCTGAAAGCGGATTATGCCCGCATCTTCAAGTCGGACGTCATCGTAGACCTGATCAAGGTGATGGGCTGCGGTGTGGAACTGGGTGGCAAGCACAACAAGGAGCTGGCTACCTTTAACCTCGACAATCTTCGGTTCAATAAGATCGTCATCTGTACCGATGCCGACGTGGACGGCTACCAGATCCGCACCCTTGTGCTGACCATGCTCTACCGCCTTACCCCCACCCTGATCAATAAGGGCTATGTGTATATCGCAGAGTCGCCCTTGTACGAGATCACCACGAAGGATCGCACTTATTTCGCCTATACCGAGCCAGAAAAGGCCGCTTTTCTGGAAAAGATCGGGGACAAAAAATACACCATCCAGCGCTCCAAAGGCTTGGGCGAGAACGACCCCGAGATGATGTGGCTGACCACCATGAACCCGGAGAGCCGCCGCCTTATTAAAGTGATGCCCACCGATGTGGTGCAGACCGCACAGGTGTTCGATATCCTGCTGGGCGACAATCTGGCAGGCCGCAAGGAGCATATCGCCCAGCACGGCGCAGAGTATCTGGATGATCTGGACGTGTCCTGATAAACAGAACGATACCGTGCCAAAGCCTTCCCCCAGCCGGGGGAAGGTGGCGAGTTTACGAGCCGGATGAGGGCGCGGGCAGCAGCAATGCTTCCCAAAAGCCCGAAACACGGCCTCTGGACAGTATGAGGAAACACAATGGCAAAAAAATCGACCAAGAAAACCTTAAAGCCGGTGCGCCCGCAGCTGGGCGACGGCGTTGAAATTTTAAACGCAGGCAGCGTGCTGGAGGACCCCATTACCCGCACGCTGGAAACCAACTATATGCCCTATGCCATGAGCGTTATCGTCAGCCGTGCACTGCCGGAAATCGACGGCTTCAAGCCGGCGCACCGCAAGCTGCTGTACACGATGTACGAGATGGGCCTGCTCAAGGGCGCACGCACCAAATCTGCCAACATCGTGGGCAGCACCATGCACCTGAACCCCCACGGCGATGCCGCCATCTACGACACCATGGTGCGCATGGGCCGCGGCAACGAGAGCCTGTTGGTGCCCTTTGTGGACAGCAAGGGCAACTTTGGCAAGGCGTACAGCCGGGATATGTCCTGCGCTGCCGCCCGTTACACCGAGGCAAAGCTGGAAGGTGTGTGTGAGGAGCTGTTCCGGGATATCGACAAGGAGACCGTGGATTTTGTGCCCAACTACGACAGCACCACCACCGAGCCTACCCTGCTGCCGGTCACCTTCCCAACCATTCTGGCCAACAATACGCTGGGCATCGCGGTGGGCATGGCCTGCAACATCTGCTCCTTCAATCTGGCAGAACTGTGCGCCACCACCGTGGCGCTGATGAAGGACGAGCACCACGATATCGGCACCACCATGCCCGCCCCGGACTTTGTGGGCGGCGGCCAGATTTTGTACGATGAAGCGCAGATGCGTGAAATTTACGAGAACGGCCGCGGCAGCATAAAGGTGCGCGCCCGCTACAACGCAGTGCCCGGCGAAAATATGATCGAGGTCACCCAGATCCCGCCCACCACCACGGTGGAGGCCATCATGGACAAGATCGCGGAGCTGGTCAAGACCGGCAAGGTCAAGGAGATCAGCGATATGCGCGATGAGACCGACCTGAACGGCCTGAAACTGACGCTAGATCTCAAGCGCGGTGTGGATGCCGACAAGCTGATGGCAAAACTGTTCAAGGCCACCCCGCTGGAGGACAGCTTCAGCTGCAACTTCAACATTCTGGTGTCCGGTCAGCCCCGTGTTATGGGCGTACGGGAGATTTTGAAGGAGTGGACGGCCTTCCGTGTCGAGTGCGTGCGCCGCCGCACCTACTACGACCTGCACGGCAAGGAAAAGCGCCTGCACCTATTGCAGGGTCTTGCCGCCATTTTGCTGGATATCGACAAGGCCATCCATATCATCCGCACCACCGAGGAGGAGACCGAGGTGGTGCCCAACCTGATGATCGGCTTTGGCATTGACGAAGTACAGGCAGACTATGTGGCAGAAATCAAGCTGCGCCATTTGAACCGGGAATACATCCTCAAGCGCACCGGCGAGATCGAACAGCTGGAAAAGGACATTGCCGACCTGAACGATGTGCTGGCAAAGCCTGCCCGCATCCGCCGCATCATCATCAATGAACTGAACGATGTGGCGAAGAAATACGGCAAGCCCCGTTGCAGCGAGATCCTGTACGACCTGCCCGAGGAGGATGCCGCCGCCGAGGAGGAGACCGTGCCGGACTACCCGGTGACCGTGTTCTTTACCCGGGAGGGCTACTTTAAAAAGATCCCGCCCCAGAGCCTGCGCACTGCCGGTGCGCACAAGCTGAAGGAGGGCGACGAGATCGTCCAGCAGCTGGAGACCCGCAACAACGTGGAGGCGCTGTTCTTCACCGACAAGCAGCAGGTGTACAAGGTGCGTCTGGCAGAGCTGGAGGACGGCAAGGTGGCGCAGATGGGCATCTTCATCCCGGGACGGCTGGGCATGGACGAGGGCGAAAACGTGCTGAGCATGGTCATTACCGGCGATTACAGCGGCTTTATGCTGTTCTTCTTTACCAGCGGCAAGTGCGCTAAAATTCCGCTCAGTTCCTACGCCACCAAGCAGAACCGCCGCAAGCTGCTGAAGGCTTACAGCGATAAGGAGCCGCTTGCCATGATGCTCTACCTGCCGGAGGAGACCGAGCTTGCCATCCGCACCAGCGCCAGCCGGATGCTGCTGGTGGGTACGGCGCAGATCGCTGCCAAGACCACCCGCGACAGTCAGGGCGTGGCGGTGGTCACCCTGAAAAAGAACCAGACCATCGCCTCGGTGGTACCGGCGGATACGCTGGAGCTGGCCAACCCCCACCGCTACCGCGTGCGCAGCCTGCCCGCCACCGGTGCGCTGATCCGCGCCGAGGACGAAGGCGAGCAGATGAGCCTGCTTTGATTGGCAGGTGGCGGGGAGCTTTCCTTCGCAAATGAGTCCGGAACCCCCTGTTCCGCCCCAGTGCTGTGCACCGGGGCCCCACTTCGCCGGAATTTGCTCAGGAAACTCCCTGCCGCCTTTCCGAAAAGTCCCCTCCCGTGAAAAAGTAACTCCGAAACGACCGCAGTCGTTTCGGAGTTACAAATTATAAAAAAAAATTCCGCTGTTATTGTCAGAGCGAAGCGGAGACAAGTTTAAATCGTTGATCCTGAAAAGAGGAAGCAGTCATGCAAAATATCGACCTGATCTGTGTGGGCAAGCTGAACGCCAAATATTTTGCCGAGGGCGTGGCAGAGTACCAGAAGCGTCTGGCGGCTTTTGCCGCTTTCCGCATCATTGAACTGCCGGAGGAAAAGATCGAGGAGAAAAACGCCTCGGACGCCGTGGTGAAAAAGGCGCTGGATAAGGAGGGCAAAGCCATCCTTTCCAATGTGCGCAAGGGTGCTGCCATCGTGGCCATGTGCATCGAGGGCAAGCAGATCTCCTCCGACGAGCTGGCGCAGTTTCTGGCGCAGCGCGCCGGCAGCGGGGCAGGGGATGTGGCCTTTGTCATCGGCTCGTCCCACGGCCTGTCCGATGAGGTGAAAAAGGCCGCTGCCCTCAAGTTCAGCATGGGGCGCATCACCATGCCCCATCAGCTGGCGCGGCTGGTGCTCACCGAGCAGATCTACCGCGCCTGCACCATCAATGCGGGCATGAAGTACCACAAGTAAAATGGCTTTTTCGGCTCCCGGAGCGTTCGCAGGCGCTCCGGGAGTCCTTTTTTGCAAAAACATGTAAAAC
This sequence comes from uncultured Faecalibacterium sp., assembly GCA_934532365.1. Lineage (GTDB taxonomy): Bacteria > Bacillota > Clostridia > Oscillospirales > Ruminococcaceae > Faecalibacterium. The sequence continues at coordinate 5,557 of CAKTAT010000074.1, forward strand.
CTGCCGGAAAAGCAATTTTTGGCTTTTCTTTTGGGGCAGTTTTTATTATACTGATAGCATAGAGCAGTACGTTGCAATTGCAATGAAAACACAGGATGGAAAAGCAATGAAAAAACACAAAAAAGGACTGCGACTGGCGGCCTGCCTGCTGGTGCTGGCAATGTGCGCGGCGCTGCTTTGCAGCTGCGGGCGCACCGGACAAGCGGACGACTATACGGCAGCGATGCCGGTCATCGTGGTGGGCAGCGATAACTACCCGCCCTTCAACTATATGGGCACGGACGGCGCGCCTACCGGCATTGACGTGGAGCTGGCCACCGAGGCGTTCGGGCGGCTGGGTTACCGGGTGAAATTTGTGACCATCGACTGGGAAAAGAAGAAGGAGCTGGTGGAAAACGGCACCATCGACTGCATCTGGGGCAGCTTTTCCATGGATGGCCGCGAGGAGGAATACCACTGGGCGGGGCCTTATCTGTACAGCCGTCAGGTGGTGGCAGTGCGCACAGACAGCGATATCTACACCCTGCAGGATCTGACCGACAAGGTGGTTGCGGTGCAGTCCACCACAAAGCCGGAGGAGCTGTTTTTGAACGCAGCGCAGAACGGTCTGCCCCGGCTGCGCAGGCTGTATTCCCTGCAAAACCGGGATCTGCTCTATACCACCCTGATCAAGGGCTACGCGGATGCTTTAGCCGCCCACGAAAGCGCTATCCGGCAGTTCATGAAGGATTACAGCGTAGAATACCGCATTCTGTCTGAGCCGCTGATGACGGCGCGGCTGGGCGTGGCCTTTGCCAAAAATCGCGACGATGATCTGCCGCAGCAGCTGACGGAGGTGTTTCAGGAGATGCTGGCAGACGGCACCGTCCGGCAGATCGTGGGCCGCTATCTGGACGACCCCGGGCACTATCTGGACGGACTGGAGGATAGCACCCATGCATGACGGAATGGAAAAAGGGTCACTGGTTATCAGCCGGAAGCAGCACATTCTGATCTGTGCGCTTGTTGGGTTGCTGATGCTGGGCGGTATGCTGGGGCTTTCGGCCCACAGCGACCTGCAAAATGCAGAAAAGCAGTTTGAGGATACCATCAGCTACGTTAAGGAGCAGTGCACCGGCTACGACAACCTGAACCTTGCCTCCGAGACCAAAAGCCTGATGCGGATGATGGAAAACGCGCAGCATCTGTGCAGCGAGATCGCGCACGACCAGCAGGAGAACCCCGCGCGGGTACTGGACGATGCCGCCATGGAGGAATATTTGCAGGATTATACCCTCAGCGGCATTCTTGTGCTTTCACCAGAGGGCAAAATTTTGTGCGCAGCTTCACAGGACGGCCGGACGGCTGACCCGCAGATCCGGGCACAGATGGAAGCGCAGCTGGCCGGTTCTATCGTGCTTACCGTGGCCGGCCACCCGGAGCAGATCTACGCCGGGAGGTCGGAAAATGAGGATGGCTCCTATGTGGACACCGCAGCCTGCGCCCGGAAGGACGGGGAAGGGGTGCTTGTGGTGTACTACCGCACCACGGCGGAATATGTGCGCAACTACAGCCTTTCCTACCAGAACTGCGTACAGGGCTATAACCCCGCTGTGGACGGCACCATCGTGGTGACCCGGGGCGACCGCATCGTGGCCAGCAACAACCCTTCTTTGCTGGATACCACTGTGGACGAAAACCCCACCCTTTCGGCCTTAAAAGCGCGCAGCACCGATGGCGGCATGATCCATGTGCACAGCACCGCCGGGCAGCAGTACGCCTACGGCATCGTAGGGCAGGGGCGCAGCTTTTATATCTATGTCTACCGCCCGGAGCGGGAGGTATATGTCTCTACCATGCGCAATGTGAGCATGGCTGCCTTTGCTTACATGGTCATCCTGTTCCTGCTGCAATTGCTGCGCGGCAAGACCGACCGGCGCTACCGGGAGCAGCAGCTGCGCTGGGAGCAGGAGTACCAAAAGACCCTCAAGGCGGCTGCGTTGAAGGCAGAGAGCGCAAACCTTGCCAAGACCGAGTTTTTGCAGCGCATGAGCCACGATATCCGCACCCCCATCAACGGCATCCGGGGCATGGTGGAGATCGGCGACCGCTGCCCGGAGGATATGGCACGGCAGGCCGACTGCCGCAAAAAGATCTGGGAGGCCTCCACCCTGCTGCTGGAGCTGGTGAACGAGGTGTTGGATATGGGCAAGCTGGAGTCCGGCGAGGTGGTGCTGGAAAGCGTGCCCTTTGATCTGCCCGAGGTGATACACGAGGTCACGGACGTGCTGGAAAAACAGGCGGCAGAGCGCGGCATCGTGCTGCACCGGGAATACGGCAGGCTGCCGCATCCCCGGCTGGTGGGCAGCCCGCTGCACGTCAAGCGGCTGCTGATGAATGTGCTCAGCAATGCCATCAAGTATAACCGGGAAAAGGGGTGTGTGATGCTGGACTGCTTTGAGCTGAGCAGCACCGGGGACAAGGTGCAGATCTGCTTTGTCTGCGCAGATACCGGCATCGGCATGAGTGAGGAATTCCAGCAGCGGATGTTCGAGCCCTTTACGCAGGAGAATGCCGGGGCGCGCTCGGTGTACGGCGGTACCGGCCTTGGAATGTCCATCACCAAAAGCCTTGTGGATAAGATCGGCGGCACCATTGAGGTGGAAAGCAAGCAGGGCGTAGGCACCACCTACACCATCACCCTGCCCTTTACGATCGACAATACCGAGGCCGCAGAGCCGGAGCAGCAGCAGACAGACCTTACCGTGCTGCGTGGACGGCGGGTGCTGCTGGCCGAGGACAACGCCCTGAACATGGAGATCGTGGAGTTTTTGCTGAACGATGTGGGCATAAAGGTGACCAAGGCCGCCGACGGACAGCAGGCGGTGGAGGCCTTTGCAGCCGCGCCGGTGGGCGGCTTTGACGCCATTCTGATGGACGTGATGATGCCGGTGCGGGACGGCCACGAGGCCACCCGCGCCATCCGCGCCATGGACCGCCCGGACGCAGAGAGCATTCCCATCTTTGCCATGACGGCAAACGCCTTTACAGAGGATCGCCGCAAGGCGCTGGAATCTGGCATGAACGAGCACCTGCCCAAGCCCATCGACCCGGATACCCTGTACCGCCTGCTGGCAAAATACCTGACAGAACGCAGCTGAACTGTTTGCCGGGCTTTACAAGCGGGACAAAACATGGTACAGTAAATATACTGTGCTTGTGCAAGCCGCAAGCACGCCCGGCGGTGGGAAAACCGCCGGAACACAACACGATACGACACGGCAAACCAGCCGCGGACGGAAAGGATGTACTACAATGGAACAGAGCGAAAAGACCCTTGACATGATCGTCAATCTTTGCAAGAACCGTGGTTATGTGTTCCCCGGTTCCGAGATCTACGGCGGTCTGGCCAACAGCTGGGACTACGGCCCCCTTGGCGTGGAGTTCAAGAACAACGTCAAAAAGGCATGGCTGAAAAAGTTTGTGCAGGAAAGCCCCTATAACGTGGGCCTGGATGCTGCCATCATCATGAACCCGCAGACCTGGGTGACCACCGGCCATGTGTCCAGCTTCTCGGACCCCCTGCTGGACTGCCGCGCCTGCAAGGCACGTCACCGCGCCGACAAGCTGATCGGTGAGGAGCACCCCGAGGTGAACGTGGACGCCATGAGCTTTGACGAGATGGATGCTTTCATCGCAGAGCACGAGGATATCGTCTGCCCCGTGTGCGGCAAGCACGATTTTACCCCCATCCGCAAGTTCAACCTGATGTTCAAGACCGCCATCGGCGTGACCGAGGATAGCTCCTCCACCTGCTATCTGCGTCCCGAGACCGCACAGGGCATCTTTGTCAACTTTGCCAACATCCAGCGCACCACCCGCCGCAAGCTGCCCTT
>CAKTAT010000075.1:0-9298 GCA_934532365.1 uncultured Faecalibacterium sp.
AGCTTGTCTGCTTTGGCACAGCGGCTCTCATTGGAGTGCCGCTGTTTTTTGTTCTCCGAGATTCCGGCGGCAACACTGCCGCTACCCTCGGCATGATGGCGGTGATGCTGCCGGCGTTCTTCCTTGGGATGTACGAAAAGAACGGTCAGCCCATGGAAAAGCTGCTGTTGTACTATGTGCAGTCCCGATTTCTCCGCCCGAAGATTCGCCCCTACAAGACCAACAACTACTATGCGATTTTGATGAAGGGAGGCATGACCCATGATTCCGTTTTGGAAAAAGACCGGTAAGCACAGCAAGCCGCAGTCTGCGCAGAAGCGCAGGCAGAACACAAAGCCTGCTGTGCCCCGGACCGCCCAGCAGTCCATCCCCATGCAGCGGATGTTTGAGGATGGCACCTGCCGGGTGAAAGCAAACTACTACACCCGCACCATCCAGTATCAGGACATCAATTACCAGCTTGCCCAGCAGGAGGATAAGACGGCGATTTTTGAGGAATGGTGCAGTTTTCTGAACTTCTTCGACAGCTCCATCAAATTTGAGCTGTCCTTCGTGAACATGGCAACCGACAGCACCGAGTTTGAAAAGAGTATCCGCATTCCGTTCCAGAAGGACGGTTTCGATGATGTTCGTGCCGAGTATTCCCAGATGCTGCGCCAGCAGCTTGCCAAGGGCAATAATGGTCTGACCAAGACCAAATTCATCACCTTTGGTGTGGAGGGCGAAAGCATGGCACAGGTCAAGCCCCGGCTTGACCACATCCAGAACGATCTGCTGAACAACTTCCACCGGCTGGGGGTGCAGGCAAAGCCCCTGAACGGTGTCCAGCGGCTGAAACTCATGCACGATATGTTCAACATGGACGGTGCATCCAAGTTTCATTTTGACTGGAAAGACCTTGTGAAAAGCGGCCTTTCCGTGAAGGATGCCATTGCACCCACCGCCTTTGCCTTCAAGAACAGCCGCACCTTCCAGATGGGCGGCATCTTTTGCGCTGCCAGCTTTCTGAGCATCACGGCATCCGACATCAGCGACCAGCTTTTGAAGGATTTTCTGGATATGGATTCGTCCCAGATCGTCACCATGCACATTCAGTCTGTTGACCAGAACCGTGCCATTAAGACCGTGAAGCGCACCATCACGGAACTGGATCGCAGCAAGATCGAGGAGCAGAAGAAAGCCATCCGTGCCGGATATGATATCGACATCATTCCGTCGGATTTGGCAACCTACGGCAGAGATGCAAAAGCCCTGCTGAAAGAATTGCAGAGCCAGAACGAGCGGATGTTCCTCGTCACTTTTTTGGTGCTGAACACCGGCAGGACTGAACAGGAACTGGAAAACAATGTTTTTCAGGCATCCAGTATTGCACAGAAGCACAACTGCAACCTGTGTCGGTTGGATTTTCAGCAGGAGCAGGGGTTGATGAGCAGCCTGCCGCTGGCAGACTGTCAGATCGAAATTCAGCGGGGGCTGACCACCAGCAGCACTGCCATCTTCATTCCGTTCACCACACAGGAACTTTACCAGTCTGGCAAAGAAAGCCTGTATTACGGCCTGAACGCCCTGTCCAACAACCTTATCATGGTGGACCGGAAAAAACTGAAAAACCCCAACGGTCTGATTCTCGGCACTCCCGGTTCTGGCAAGTCCTTCAGTGCAAAGCGTGAGATTACCAACGCATTTCTGGTGACGGACGATGATATTATCATCTGCGACCCGGAAGCAGAATACGCTCCGCTGGTGGAGCGTCTGCATGGGCAGGTTATCCACATCGGTCCCGCCAGCGCCCAGTATATCAACCCCATGGACATCAACAGCAATTACAGCGAGGAGGACAATCCGCTGGCTCTGAAAGCGGACTTTATTCTTTCTCTGTGTGAGCTGGTGGTGGGCGGAAAAGAGGGCTTGCAGCCGGTAGAAAAGACGGTCATTGACCGCTGTGTTCATGTGGTCTACCGCAAGTATTTCGAGAATCCGACCCCGGAAAATATGCCGCTGCTGGAAGATCTGTACAACGCCCTGCTGACGCAGGACGAACCGGAAGCGCGCCATGTGGCGGCAGCATTGGAGATCTACGTCAAAGGTTCTTTGAACATCTTCAACCATCACACCAACGTGGACATTCACAACCGCATCGTCTGCTTCGACATCAAGCAGCTGGGCAAGCAGCTCAAAAAACTCGGTATGCTCATCGTGCAGGATGCCGTGTGGGGGCGCGTGACCGCCAACCGCAGTGCCGGAAAATCCACCCGGTACTATGCAGACGAATTCCACCTTTTGCTGAAAGAAGAGCAGACTGCGGCGTATTCCGTGGAGATCTGGAAGCGTTTCCGCAAGTGGGGCGGCATCCCGACAGCCCTAACGCAGAACGTCAAAGATCTGCTGGCAAGTCCCGAAGTATCGAATATTTTTGAGAACTCGGACTTTGTGTATATGCTCAATCAGGCGAACGGTGATAGGCAGATCCTCGCAAAGCAGCTCAACATCTCGCCCCACCAGCTTTCCTATGTGACCCACTCCGGCGAAGGTGAAGGGCTGCTGTTCTTCGGCAACGTCATTCTGCCCTTCGTTGACCGATTCCCCACCGATCTGGAACTCTACCGCATTATGACCACCAAGTTGGGTGAAGTTTCGGAGGGCGCACAGAAATGAGCGAACCGAAGATGAACATCAAAGAGGAAACATCCGCAAAAAAGACCCGTTCTCCCCCGAAGAAAACGAGGGTGGAGCAGTCGGTGCCCAAAAAGAAAAAGCTGAAAACCGATGCAGATAAAGCTGCGGAAAAGGCACAGCATCTGCGGTTTGGCAAGGCGGAACTGACCCCGGACGAACTGAGCCGGTTGAGTAAGGCGCAGAAGCGGGAGATGTACGCCGCTCATGCCGCCCGGTCTGCGGTGCATCACGAAGTTGACCAGTACGAGGATGAAAACGTCGGTGTGCAGGCGTTGAGCGAGGGCGAAAAAGCGGCAGGAAATGTCCGTGATATTTCCAAAAGCCGCTATGCCCGGAAGCTCAAGAAGAAAGCCAAGATGCAGGGCAAGAAAGGCTCCAAAACCGCTAAATCTTCCGCATCGGAGCCGACTGCGGCACAAGATACAGGCGCATCCGGCACCAGCGAGGGCGGTTCAAACTGGCTTTCCCGGTGGCGGCAGAAACAGGACATCCGGCAGAGCTATTATGCCGCCGCCCGTTCGGGCACAGCGTCGCAGACCGCAGGCGGTAAGGCGGTATCCAACGGTGCATCTGCTGCTCGGTCCGGCGTGGAACAGGCGGTGGAGAAAGGCAAAACTGCCGTCAGCACCGCTGTGAAAGGGCTGATGAATGCCGCCAAGGGCAACGCACACGTTCTGGTGATCGTGGGCGTTTTTCTTTTGCTCATCCTCATGGTGATGTCCGGCTTTTCCTCCTGCGGCATCCTCTTTTCCGGCGGCACACAGGTGTCCGGGCAGACCATGTACTCCGCCGAGGACAGGGACATCCGGGGCGCAGAGCAGGACTACAAGAAGCTGGAAAAAGAACTGGATAAAAAGATCAAGCGCACCCCTACCGACCACCCCGGCTACAACGAGTACCAGTACCACCTTGACCCCATCGAGCACGACCCATGGCAGCTGACTTCGTTCCTGACCACTTTGTATGACGATTACACCCGGTCGGAGGTACAGGGCAAGTTGAAGGAGACCTTCAAGAAGCAGTATAAGCTGACCACATGGGTGGAGGTGCAGATACGGTATATGACCGTCTGGGTCATCAGCCCGTTGGGAATCCCGGTTCCCACGCAGGTACCTTATGAGTACAAAATCTTCCACACCAAGCTGGTGAACCGTGGCTTGGAAGTGGTCATTCGGGAAGAACTGAATAACGACCAATGGAAACGTTACGAGATCTTTCAGGATACGTTGGGTGGTCGGCCATATCTGTTCAACGGCGGACTGCCGCCCGGTGGCTCCGATGGCTCCGGCACACCGGGTATCGACTATCAGGTTCCGGCAGAAGCCCTGACGGATGAGGAGTTCGCCGCCATCTACAAGGAAGCCCAAAAGTATGTTGGCACACCCTACGTCTGGGGCGGCTCCACCCCGGAAACCGGGTTCGATTGCAGCGGCTATGTCTGCTGGGTGTACAACCAGAACGGCTATGATGTGGGCAGAACTACCGCCAATGGATTATGGCAGAAAAGTCAGCACATTTCCGAAGCCGAAGCAAAGCCCGGAGATCTGGTTTTCTTTGAAGGAACGTATGATACGCCGGGGAAAAGCCATGTCGGAATCTACCTCGGAAACGGGATGATGGTGTCCGCTGGCGACCCCATCAAGTACGCAAACATTCACTCGTCCTACTGGGAGAAGCATCTTGCAGGATTTGGACGGCTTTCAAAATGATTGGAGGAGTTACTATGAGCGAAAAACTGGATAAGCTGCGAGCAATGCTCAAGAAAGAGCAGGAGCGCCGCATCAAGCTGAACAATCGCATTGCGGTTTTGGAGCGTCGGATTCAGGAGGAAGAAGCCGCTGAGGTCAGCAACATGGTCCGCACGGCGAATGTAACCCCGGAACAGCTTGCTGCTCTGCTGCGGCAGTCGGCCACCACCACCCCGAACCCTGCTGCGCTGTCTGCCGTGGGTGCAACTTTCGAGAAGGAGGTCGATGCGGATGAAGATTAAGAAACTGGGTGCGCTGCTGGTATCGGCGGCACTGTGCGCTGGCATGGCGGCTCCCGCCTTTGCCTTTGAGGGCGAAGCTGCTCCGGTGGAGCAGCCGGTTCTGCCGGAAGTGGTGGAGGAGGATGTTGTCACCGTCACGGACGAAACCTCTGATGCCCTGACCCCGGAGGGCAATCTGACGCTGGTAGACGACTACCACACCAATTATTCCGATGGCAGCGGGCAGCAGTTCATTACGCTGGTGTCAAAGTCGGGAGCCACCTTCTATCTGGTCATTGATAGGAACAGCAAAGGGGCGCAGACAGTCCACTTTATGAATTTGGTGGATGAGGCGGACTTGCTTACCTTGATGGAGGAAGAAGATGCGGATGCTTATACCGCTGAAAAAGAAGCGGCAACGCAGGCAGAGCAGGACAGGCTGAAAGCCGAGGAGGAAGCCAAGAAAGCTGCGGAAGAAGCGGCAGCATCCGGCACAGAACAGCCCAAGGAAAACAAGGTCACAAAGATCGCATCCGGCTTTCTGGGTGTGGTCGTGCTGATTGCGCTGGCGGCAGGTGGCGGCTTCTACGTTTTTGCGAAGCAGAAGCAGAAAAAGCAGGCAGAAAAAGAAGCCCTCGACCCCGATGCAGGTTATACCGAGGACAAGGGCGATTTTGAGATTCCCACCGAGGACGAGCCGGAGGACACCGGCGAGGAGGATACCGAACCCATCTGATTTTAAGGCGGCATTTTGCCGCCGTACATATTGCAATCCGAAACAGATTGGAGGGATTTTTATCGCAAAATTGATCGTGGCGGAAAAACCATCCGTCGCCATGTCCTACGCCAAAGTCCTCGGTGCCACCAACCGTCAGGACGGTTATCTGGAGGGCAACGGCTATCTGGTAAGCTGGTGTGTTGGGCATTTGGTAGAGCTGGCTCCACCCAATGTCTACGATGCCAAATACGTCAAGTGGAGTATCGCAGATTTGCCCATTCTGCCGCAAAAGTGGCAGTATCTGGTGTCTGCCAGCACCAAAAAGCAGTTCGGCATCCTGCAAAAGCTGATGCACCGCCCGGACGTGGACAGCGTGATCTGCGCTACGGACGCGGGGCGCGAGGGCGAACTGATTTTCCGGCTTGTTTATCAGCAGGCCGGATGTAAGAAGCCTGTTTCTCGCCTGTGGCTGTCCAGCATGGAGGAAAACGCCATCCGGGAAGGATTCGCCCATCTCAAACCGTCAACTGAATACGATGCCTTGTATGAGGCGGCTTTATGCCGGGAACGTGCCGACTGGATGGTCGGCATCAATGCGTCCCGGCTTTTTTCATGCCTGTACAACCAGCCTTTGGCGGTGGGGCGTGTTATGACCCCGGTGCTTGCCATGACGGTGGTGCGGGAAGCTGCCATTGCCGCCTTTGTGCCGGAAAAATTCTACACGGTAGATCTGGAACTGACCAGCGGCTGCACGGCATCCAGCCGCCGCATTCCTGAAAAAGCCGTTGCTGAAAAGCTGATGGAAGCCTGCCGAAAGGAGATGGTGGCAACGATCCAGCGCATCACTCGCAAGGAAAAGTCCGAAAATCCGCCGCCGCTGTACGACCTAACCACCCTTCAACGAGATGCCAACCGCTTGCTGGGGTACAGCGCACAGCAGACGCTGGACTATGTGCAGAGCCTGTATGAGAAGAAACTTACCACTTATCCCCGAACTGATAGCTGCTATATCACCGACGATGACGAGGAAATGCTGGAAGAACTGACCGAGGCACTGGAGGTTTTTCTCGACATTACCCCGGAAGATGTGGATGAAGCTGTGCCCCGGACACGGCGCACCGTCAACCGGGAAAAAGTCACCGACCACCACGCTATCCTGCCCACTCGCAGTATGCTGCAAGCCGATCTGGACGCATTGCCCAAGGGGGAGCAGAATGTCCTGAAGCTCATCATCGCCCGGACGCTGATGGCGGTGAGCAAGCCCTTCCGGTATCTGGAAACCCTGCTGACCACCGAATGTGCCGGGGAGGAATTTACCGCCAAGGGAAAGGAGATTTTGGAAGAAGGCTGGAAAGCGGTGGAGCGCAAGGTGCTGGCAGACATCCTGAACCGGAAGCAAGAACTCACCGCCCTGCCCAATGCAGCGGAAAACGAGTGCGGCATCCTCAACGCCGAACTGAAAGAGGGGCAAACGTCCCCGCCGAAGCATTTCACCGAGGACCTTCTACTTCATGCGATGGAAACCGCCAGTGCGGATAGTATGCCGGAGGGTGTGGAGCGTCAGGGCATCGGCACCCCGGCAACCCGTGCCGCCACCATTGAAAAGCTGGTGCAGAAGGGCTTTCTGGAGCGCAAGGGCACCAAGAAAACCAAGGTGCTGCTGCCCACGGATAAGGGGAAAGCGTTAATCACCGTGATGCCCGAAGAGATCCAGTCCCCGGAAATGACCGCCGATTGGGAAACAAAACTGCTGCGAATCGAACGTGGCGAAATGGAGCCGAGCGAATTTATGACCGAGATCAATACGATGATTACCGAACTGGTAAAGAACACGGAAATGAAAAAAGGAGTGAATGCGCTTATGAAAAACAAGATTATTGGTATCTGCCCGAACTGCGGTGCAAATGTTGTGGAGCGTGAAAAGGGCTGGTTCTGCGAGAACCGGGAGTGCCGTTTCGTGCTGTGGAAGGACAATGCTTTTCTGAAACGGCTCGGCAAACGCATGGACGCTCATGTGGCGGACAAGCTGCTGCGGGATGGTCGGGTCCGCCTGAAGGACTGCAAGAGTGCCAAGGGCAAGACCTACAACGCCACCGTGCTGCTGGGCACCGAACCCGATGGCCGCAGCAAGTTTTCTCTGGAATTTGAAGGTGGCTGCTGATGGAACAAACCAAAGAAGCTGTTTATCTCATCAATGACGACAAATACTTGCATCTGCGAGAGAATGGCGCAGGCGTTGGCTTTGCCACCTACAACAAGGTAACTGGTGAGCCGCTGGAAAGCGGGCAGATCTCGGAAAAGAACCTGCCGCCCGATGGCAGGAACGCCATTTCTGCCGCCCGGAACTGGTATCTGTTTGAACTTTCGGACGATGACCGCAAGGTCATCCAACAGGAAAGCGTAAAGATCCTCGAAAACATCCCGCAGGCGGGCATCGGCAGACGGCGCATCTGGGAGCCTGAAACGCTGCCGAAGGATATTCGTCTCATCAACAGCCACTATGATGACCTCTATCGCATTCCAGATGGCGGCGTGATTCAGGTGGATTACCCGGATGGGCGCAGTTTTACGGCACGGGTGGAACATCTGGATGATTATCACTTTGACATGGGCGGTCTGGGCAATGTGTTCCACATCTGCCAGTTTGCCGAGATCATGGAACGGAACCATGCCGACTTCTACCCGGAAATTCAGACACAAGACGAGCAGGCTGCATGGGAACTGGGCGGCAAAGGCTACCTTGCCATCCAGTCCTGTGAGGATGGATGGGACTACACCCTCTACCACAGCGATTATTCTGTGATGGACGGCGGGCAGCTGGGTGCCCCGGAACTGACCATTCAGGAAGCCCGTGAGCAGATTCTGGAAGCACACCACATGGAAAAGGGCCGGCGGCTACTGCAGGACTACGATGCAGTCATGGATAAAGTTGCGGAAGCCGAGGAACTGAGTGCAGACCATCGCCCTTCCACACTGGAAAAGCTGGCAGAACTGGCAAGTGATACGTCTGCGCCAAAATCCTCTGCACGTTCTGCGCCAGAACTGTGAGGTGGACGATGCAGCAAAAATGGAACCAGAATTTTGACGGTGAACCCATGACGGACATCCCGCAGAAGTTTCTGAACGCAGGGTGCGATGTTTATATGGTGATGCAGCTGCGGCATGACGAAAAAATCCTTGATGAAAGATTTGCTTCTATGCGGGAGTTGAATCGTCGAGGCAAAACGCCCGACCCGGAGCATTACGAGGTCACCTACTATGCTGATCTGCCCGCCATGTGGCAGGATGTGCCGAACAACGAGGTTTTGGAAGAACTGTTTCAGATGTTCAACCTCTCCCGTCCGCAGGATTTTGAGGGACACAGCCTGTCGGTCAGCGATGTGATCGCGCTTAAACGCAATGGCGAGGTGTCTGTGCATTATGTGGACAGCATCGGTTTCAAGGATTTACAGGGGTTTCTGGACAAGCAGCCGGAACGCCCTTCGGTGCTGATGAATCTTAAGGAAAAGTGCGATGCCCCGGAGTGCAATCCCACCGTCTGCCGGAAAGCGAGGGATGGACATGAACTTTAACCATGAGGAACTGATGCTGATGATGCTCTACAACACCGGCACCCGACTGGGGCTGGTGCAGGAGTTGCGACTGATGCAGTGCTACCTGATGCCCGATGAGACCGCTCTGCGGGAACTGTCGGAGGGCGTTATCGAAAAGCTGAAACTGCTGACCGATGCGGAGTTCGCTGAGCTGGAATTTCCTATCGACTAAATTTTTGCCGCCTGCGGGCGGCGTACATAAGCTCTTTTACAATGTGGTTTGGCGTGGTATACTGAAATCGACAACTCGGAATTTGTGAAGGCTAGTGAATCGAATACTACGATACAAGATACCATGGAGGAATATAAGAATGTCGAAAGATGAATATTTGATAACCGATG
>CAKTAT010000076.1:0-9238 GCA_934532365.1 uncultured Faecalibacterium sp.
TCGGTATTGCCTTTGTCTGGCTTGCTGTACCAGCTGGTTGGCTTGCGAACCTTTTAATCTCTTATGTGGCTCTCAGAAGATCGTGGCCAACGGAGAATGCAGCGGCACCTCAATAATTTTGTGCAGCGCGGGAGCAGAGGTCTTGTTAAATAATCTACTTATGTTAAAAACCTTGTATCCAACAATGTCCTGTGGTATGCTGGAGCGGTAATGCAAAAAGAGGAGGAATCTTGGAGATGTTACAGTTCCCGCGCGAGGATTTCCGGCTGCACATAGGCTGGCGCACCATCAAAACGGCGATAACAGCTATGTTGGTGGCTGTCGTTTACTGCTTGCTGGAGCGCAACCCGGCGTTTGCCTGCATCGGTGTCATTTTCGGCCTTGGCACCGATATGCCGGACTCGATCAAAAACGGCGGCAATCGTCTGTTCGGCACCCTCATCGGCGGCCTGCTGGCCATTGCGGTGTTCTGGGTGTATCTGCGGTTTTACCCGCAGGGCGGCCACAGTATGTTGCTGGCGCTGCTGCTGGGTGCGGCCATTGTGGTGCTCATCCTGCTGTGCCAGTATTTCTGGCCGGGCGGCGTGCAGCCCGGCGGTGTGGTGCTTTGCATCGTGCTGTTCAGCACGCCGGTGGAGACCTACGTTGCCTACTCCCTCAACCGCATTTTTGATACGGCGGTGGGCGTTATTGTAGCGCTGCTGGTCAATTATTTTCTGCCGCGGGAGCGGGTGGTGGCCTGCTGGGAAAAGGCCAAGGGGCTTTTCCGTCCGGTGGAGCATTCCTGACAGGCACCGCATTGCGGCGTTTTTATAAAATAGCAAAGGGGCTGCTGCACAGTGAGATAGCTGTGCGGCAGCCCCTTTTCTGTGCTTGCCCCGGCTTGCGCAGCGGTTTACTTTTGGCAGGAGAAATGCTATGATACACCTAAGAAAAAGGCAAGGAGGAACTACAATGGGAATTGCAGGCAACGAATGGGGTTTTCAGGTAGGCACACTGCCCGCGGGTGCGCGGGATAAGATCAGCGATGTGCCGGGGGTGACGGTGGGGCACTGCACTCTTGCAGACGGCGCGGTGCAGACCGGTGTGACGGCGCTGCTGCCGCACCAAGGGGACGTGTTCCACGAAAAGGTGCTGGCGGCCAGCTATGTCATCAACGGCTTTGGCAAGACCACAGGCCTTGTGCAGATCGACGAACTGGGCACGCTGGAAACGCCCATCCTGTTTACCAACACCCTCAGCGTGGGCACGGCGCAGACTGCGCTGGTGAAGTATATGCTGGAGAGAAACCCCGATATCTGCGAGACCACCGGCAGCGTGAACCCGGTGGTCTGCGAGTGCAACGACTGCGGCCTGAACGATATCCGGGGGCTTCATGTCACCGAGCAGCACGTCTTTGCCGCGCTGGCAGACTGCAAGGCAGACTTTGCCGAGGGTGCCGTAGGCGCCGGACGGGGAATGCGCTGCCATGGCCTCAAGGGCGGCATCGGCTCTGCCTCCCGGGTGGTGGAGCTGGACGGCAAGCCGTACACCATGGGCGCACTGGTGCTCTCCAATCACGCGCTGTTCGATGATCTCATCGTGGCGGGCACGCCCATCCATACGCTGCTGGATGGCAGCATCCCGCCCCACGAGGACAAGGGCTCTATCATCACGGTGCTGGCCACGGATATCCCCCTGAGCGAGCGGCAGCTGCGGCGGCTGTGCCGCCGGGCGCTGGTGGGGCTTTCCCGCACCGGCTCCTACTGCGGCAACGGCAGCGGCGAGATCGTCATCGCCTTTACCACTGCCAACCGGGTGCCACATTATTCAGAAAAAGCTCTGCTGCCCATGACCCTGCTCCACGATGATGCCATCAACCCCTTGTTCCGGGCGGTGGCAGAGTGCGTGGAGGAGAGCGTTCTCAGCAGCCTGCTCCACGCCGAGACGGTTACCGGCAACCATGGCCGCACCTTCCGCAGCCTGACGGAACTCCTGAAACAAAAAGGCTGAGACCCTGCAATACAGAAAAAAGCCCCGCATCCGGTGCGGGGCTTTTGCTTTGATCAATAGCGGCGGTGGATCTTTTTGGTGGGCTTGCGGCGGTTCCAGTTGGCGCACAGCAGCCACAGCCCGTAGATCAGGGCAGCGATCAGGCTGAGCACCAGCACCACCTTCAGGTACAGGCTGGTGAAGAACTCCTTCACCTTGTCCACCCCGAACAGCAGCGGGTTGCGGGCTACGTCCTGCCCGGCGATCAGATCTACCACGCCGATGGTCTCGCCCGCCAGCTTCAACTCCACCGTGCCCACTACATCGCCCTGCTGGATGGGGGCGCAGACGTAGTCCGGCAGATGGAAGTATTTCTGGGTAACGGTGCCGTCGCTGGTGGAGGGCAGCAGGGTCATCATGCTGTCGTTGGGGTACAGCTGCAAAGTGTCGGTGTCGGAGGAATATTTGACCGGGATCTCCGCAATGGTCAGGTCGGTGTCCAGCGCAGCCTGAATAGAAAAGCTGTCGAATACCCAGTCCATCAGATGGACTGTCTCGAACAGGGCGGGGCGGCGGTTGGCGTAGCCGAAGGTATCGCAGCTGTCGGGGCTGTCCATCACGCAGAAGATATAGGTGGCGCCGTCCTTGTTGCCCCACGAAACATAACTCTGGGTGCCGGTATCGTTTTTAAAGGCGGTCACATTGCACATACCGCCCTGCATGGCGCTGCGGTAGTAGCTGCCGCCGCTGGCTTTGCTCAGTGCGGCGTTCTGGCTGACCAGCACTGAAGAGGAACGGTGCTTCTCCTTGGCGGGCATGGTAAAGCTGGGCGCACCGGACACCTCCACAAAGGCGTCAAAGCTCATCAGGTAGCGCAGGATCAGGTACATATCCACAGCGCAGGTGGTGTTGCCGCTGTCGATGCCGCAAGCGTCCGTCCAGCTGCTGGCGGTGGTGCCGATACGCTGGGACAGGGTGTTCATCTGCGCCACCCAGCCGTCCAGATCGCCCCCGGAAAGGGTGTACGCCACACCCATGGCCGCCTCGTTGGCGTTGCGGGTAAGCATGGCGTACATGGCCTCGCGGTAGGTAAAAGTTTCGTTGGAGCGCATATCCGCGTTGTCGGTCTTAAAAACGTAGTCCGAGATGGCAAAGGGCATCTGGAAGGTGTTGTCCAGCTGGTCGGCGTAGTTGGTCAGCAGCACGGCAAGGGTCATATATTTGGTCAGACCGCCGGCAGAGACCTGCTTTGTGCTGTCCTTATCATAGACGATGATGTTGGTATCGGTATTCACGATATAGGTGCTTGCAGCCTGCACCTGATACACCGGGCTGGGGTCGAACATGGCCCCGGCGGGCAGCACAAGGCAGCTGAGCAGAAATACAAGCGAAAGAACCAGTGCAAAAATACGTTTCATGTGGACAATTCCTTTAAAAAGCGATAAAATATACAAGATACGGCTGCGCTGTGCGGCGCACCGGAAAATCAAATTTGCAGCAAGCGTGCTGTGTTCTATAATAATAACAGGTTTGCCGGGGCGTTACAAGAGCCTTGCGGTGTTTTACACCGTTCTTTCGCGCCGGCAGGGAGGGCAGGAATGGTATATCTTACAGGGGACACCCACGGTGATATCCAACGCTTCAAGCAGGGCAAGCTGCGCTGGCTGGGCAAGAAGAACACCGTGGTGGTGCTGGGGGATTTTGGCTTTGTGTGGGACGGCAGCGCCGCAGAGCGCAAGCGGCTGGACTGGCTGCGCAAGCGCCCCTACACGGTGCTGTTTCTGGATGGCAGCCACGAAAACTACGACCTGCTGGCACAGTACCCGGAGACGGAACTGTTCGGCGGCAGGGTGCAGAGCCTTGGCGGCAATGTATACCATGTGTGCCGGGGCAGCGTGCTGGAGCTGGAGGGCAAGACCTATCTCTGCTTCGGTGGCGCGGAAAGCCAGGATAAGGACGACCGGGAGCCGGGCGTGAACTGGTGGAAGCAGGAGATGCCCAGTGACGAGGAGTACGACACCTGCCGCCGCAACTTAGAGGCAGTAGACTACAAGGTAGATTATGTGCTGACCCACGATGCACCAAGCAGATTTTTGGATTTTACTGCCCTCGCCCTTGGCGAGAGCAACCGTCTGCACCTGTTTCTGGATGAGATACTGCTCAAGCTGACCTACGAAAAATGGTTTTTCGGCTGCTATCACAAGGATGTGCAGCTTTCCACCAAGAGCCGGTGTGTGTTCTGTGATGTCATCCCCATGGGCGAGCGGCGCACCGGGCTGTTCCACCGATAGGAGGTAAAAATGCAGGTCACGGTAAAATTATCCTCCCGGGAGGGGGCGGCGCACATCAGCGGCGTTCTGGCGGGCTTTACCCTGCTGGCAAAGCGCGGGGAGCTGACCCTGCGGGTGCAGGACGAGCGGCAGGGCAATCCTCTTGCCCGGGAGGCGCTGCTGGAAACGGAGATCGACGGCCGCACGGTGGTGTTCGACCTGATGGACGGCTATTTTTACAACGACCCGGCGGCGGTGCTGGCACTGTTCCACCGGGCGGATGTGGTGTTCAAGCGCAGCTTTTCGGCCGAGAAGAACCGGCAGTTCCCGGGAGATATCCCCGCAAAGCTGCGGCCATTGGGGCTGAACTACTACGTTACCTGTCCGGGCTCGCCGCTGGAAACGGAGCGCAGCGCAAAGAGCCGCCTGAAGCAGTGGGTGCTTTCTACCCGGTGCTACCCGCAGGACTTTGAAGCCCGGTTGACCCGGGTGCGCAAAAAGCCGCGCATCCTCTTTCTGACCCGTCTGTGGGATCCGGAGGAGCCGGCGGTGCAGCAATACCCGGACTTACAGGCAGAGTGGCGGCAGGTGAACGCGGACCGCATCGAGCTGCTGCACCGGCTGCAAGCTGCCTTTCCGGAGCAGTTCACCGGCGGCGTGTCCGACAACGCCTGCGCCCGGCGGCAGTGCCCGGAGCTGATCGTACCGGACAAGCTGACCGGCAAGCGGGCGTACCTGCACCGGATGCAGCACACCGAGATCTGTGTGGCGTCTACCGGACTGCACGGCTCTACCGGCTGGAAGCTGGGCGAGTATGTGGCGGCGGGGCGCGCCATCGTTACCGAGCCGCTGCAGTATACCCTGCCGGGCGGCTTTGAAGAGGGCAAAAACTATAAAACATATACGTCCCCGGCACAGTGCGAGGCGCAGCTGCGGCAGCTGCTGGCAGACCCGGCGGCGATATTGGCGATGGCACAGCACAATGCGGCGTATTATCAAACGTGGCTGCGGCCGGAGCAGCAGGTGCGACAGGCCTTGCGGCAGCTGGAAACAGGGGAGAGATAAGGAGGAAAACGGGGTATGGAAGAACAAAAGCGGCATAGCGGCTTTGAGACGATGCGCATCCTCAGCATGGTGATGATCGTGCTGATGCACGGCATCGGGCACGGCGGGCTGGGCAGTGCGGCGCCGCAGGGGTCGGCGGCATTCTGGATCTACTGGCTGCTGTTTATTCTGGCGCGTGTATCCACCAACTGCTTTGTGATGCTTTCCGGCTATTATCTGTCGGAGCGTAAAGGGGCTGTCCGCGCCGGGCGGCTGTTCCGCATTGGGGCACAGGTGTGGTTTTACTCCATGCTCACCTTCTGCGTTGCGGTCAAGGCGGGTGCAGTGCCGCTTTCAGCCATTTCGCTGCTCCGGGCGCTTTTACCGCTTACCTCCAACGGCTACTGGTTTGCCTCGGCCTATTTTCTGATGTACCTCTCGGTGCCGGTGCTGAACGCGGTGGTGCAGAGCCTTGACCGGCGGCAGTACAAAACGCTGCTGCTGGTGGCCCTACTGCTGCAAAGCGTGTGGGGCACGCTGTTCTACTGGGCAACGGATGTGACCTTTGTAAATAACGGTTACAGCTTTATCTGGTTCTATATCCTGTACTTAATGGCCGCCTATTTCCGCAAATACCGGGTGACCGTGCCCAGCAGATTGTGTCTGGTGGCGTATCTGGCGGCCTCGGCGGCGGGGCTTTTCAACCGGATGCTGGCACTGCGGGTGGAAAACGCCCTGCACCTGAACGGTTTTGTGAATACCGTCAACGGCTATCAGGCACTGGCTACGGTCATCGCTTCGGCAGCGATGTTTCTGCTGTTCCAGAATATCCGCATTCGCTCGGACTACTGGCGGCGCTGGGTATTCCGGCTGGCACCGCTGTCCTTCGGGGTGTATCTGCTGCACGACAGCGATTTTACCCGGGCGCTGCTGTGGCAGCTGGTGGACCTGCCCCGGTTCGGCGGGGCGCTGCTGCCCTCGCTGGCTTACCTGACCGGTGCGGTGCTGCTGATCGCCGTGGCGGGCTACGCAGTGGATGCCGTGTATCAGCGGCTCTACCGCCTGCTGCGGCTGCCCGCACTGGAAACAAAGCTGGATGCCCTGACCGCCCGCATCCTGCAAAGCATCGTCGGGAGCAAGGAAGCGTAAAGAAAAGCGCTGTCGCACGAGTTTTTCGTGTGACAGCGCTTTTTTAGTTCATCGGCCCGGCCTTGTCGAACATCTGCTGCACCTGTGCGGCCAGCAAGGCGTGTGCCGGGCTTTCCAGCAGCGGGTCGGCGGCCAAAAGGGCAGCGGCTTCGCTCTGGGCGGCGTGCAGGGTGCGGGTGTCGTTCATCAGGTCGGCGATCTGTAAGGTGGGCAGACCGTGCTGACGGCTGCCGAAAAAGTCGCCGGGGCCGCGGGTCTCCAGATCGTACTGCGCCACGGCAAAGCCGTCGGTGGTGGAGCAGAGAAATTTCAGCCGCTTCTGCACGGCCTCGCTGGTGTTGTCGCTGACAAGGAAGCACCAGCTTTCGGCGGCGCCGCGTCCCACCCGCCCGCGCAGCTGGTGCAGGGCGCTCAGGCCGTAGCGTTCGGCGTTTTCGATCACCATCACGCTGGCGTTGGGCACGTCCACGCCCACCTCGATGACGGTGGTGGACACCAGTGCGTCCAGCCGCCCGGCCTTGAAGTCCTCCATGACGGCGGCTTTTTCCTTGGGTTTCAGCTTGCCGTGCATCAGCCCCACCCGGCGGTCGGGCAGCAGCGCCTTGGCAATGTCCTCGTAGTAGGTCTTGACCGCGTTCAGCCCGCCGTCCGGCACATCCTCGATGGCGGGGCAGACCAGATACACCTGCCGCCCTTTGTCGATCTCGCTGTCCAGAAAGCGGTACAGGTCCTGCCGTCGCTTGCCGGTGATGCACCGGGTCTTGACCGGGGTGCGCCCGGGGGGCAGCTCGTCCAGAATGGAGATGTCCAGATCGCCATAAATCAAAAGCCCCAGCGTGCGGGGGATGGGGGTGGCGCTCATCACCAGCAGGTGCGGGTTTGCGGCCTTTTCTGCCAGTGCGCCGCGCTGACGCACCCCAAAGCGGTGCTGCTCGTCAATGACGGCCAGACCCAGCCGGGCAAACTCCACCCCTTCGCTCATCAGGGCGTGGGTGCCCACCACAAGGTCGGCCTCGTCATTGCGGATGGCGGCCAGCGTGGTGCGGCGGGCGGCAGCTTTTATGCCGCCGGTCAGCAGGGCGACCCGCATCCCGAAGGGGGCAAGCAGCCGGTTGAGCCCCTCGGCGTGCTGCGCGGCCAGAATTTCGGTAGGTGCCAGCAGCGCGGCCTGATATCCCGCCCGGATGCACGCCCAGATGGCGGCAGCAGCCACCAGCGTTTTGCCGCTGCCTACATCGCCCTGCAGCAGGCGGTTCATGGCGGTATCGCCCGCCATATCGTTTAAAATCTCCTCCACTGCACGGCGCTGCGCCCCGGTGGGGGCAAAGGGCAGGCTCTGCCAGAAGGGGGCAGGGTCGGCGCGGCGCATGGGGGCCCCGGTGGCGGCAGCACCCCGGCTGCGCATCCGTCCGATGCCCAGCTGCAGCACCAGCAGTTCTTCGTAAATGAGCCGCCGCCGCGCCGCGGCGGCCTGCTCCTCGGTGGCAGGGCAGTGGATGGCGCGCACCGCCTCGGCTTTGGGGAGCAGACGGTATTTTTGCAGCATCTCCGGCGGCAGCGGGTCGGGCAGCAGCTCCGCGTGGGGCAAAAGCTGCCGGATGCAGCGGGAAATGGCGCTGCTGGTAAGCCCCTCGGTCTGGGGGTAAACGGCCTCAAAGGGCGCGGCCTGTATCTGCTCGGCGGTGCGCACCTGCGGGTTGACCATCTGACGGCGCAGCATCCCGCCGGTGACGATGCCCTGAAAATAGTACTCCTGCCCCAGCTGCAGCTTCTGGGTGGCGTAGGGGTTATTGAACCATGTGATCTCCAGACTGGCCACGTCGTCCCCGGCAGTGATGCGCTCCATGCGCCGCCCGCCCGGCAGAATGCGCCCGCCGGGCTTTGCAAACACCTCGGCTTTTACCACGCATTCGGTGTCGGCGGGGGCTTCCGCAATGGAGTAGGGCTTGGAAAAGTCGATGTACCGCCGGGGGTAGTGGCACAGCAGGTCTGCCAGCGTCACGATGCCCAGCTTCTCGAACCGCTCTGCGGTCTTGGGGCCCACCCCTTTCAGGTAGCGCACCGGGGTGTCCGGCGTTAAGGTAGTGCGGTTTTCGGTGGGCATGGCGTTTCAACTCCCTTCCAAGCGTAGTATAGCCATTGTAACACGGACGGGGAACAGATGCAAACACTTTGCCTTTGCGCGGCGGCTGTGGTACACTGGTAGCACAGTGAAAGAGAGGGGAGATACCATGGAGATACGCAATGCAACGCTGGATGACCTGCCAGCCATTGCCGCCGTGGAGGCGGCCTGTTTTCCGGCAGCGGAGGCTGCCACGGCCGAGGAATTTGCCGGGCGGCTGGCGCACTATGCCGGTCATTTCTGGCTGCTGTTTGAGCAGGGGGAGCTGGTGGCCTTTGTGGACGGCTTTTGCACCGACACACCCGACCTGACTGATGAGATGTACGCGGATGCCGCTCTGCATGATGAAAACGGCGCATGGCAGATGATCTTTGGGGTGAACACCCTCCCGCGCTGCCGCCGCCGGGGCTATGCCGGGCTGCTGGTGCAGCGGGCCATTGCAGATGCCCGCGCACAGGGGCGCAAGGGGCTGGTGCTGACCTGCAAGGAGAAGCTTTTGCACTATTACGCCAAGTTCGGCTTTGTGAACGAGGGCATTTCCGCTTCCACCCACGGCGGGGTGGTGTGGTATCAGATGCGGCTGCGGTTCTGAGAGAACGGTTTGGAATGGCCTCCGCTATCGGGTTGCGGCACCCAGCATCCGCATCGTGCCTTGGGCGGCACTTGCGTCTTGCTGGCCGCT
>CAKTAT010000077.1:0-9199 GCA_934532365.1 uncultured Faecalibacterium sp.
GTGGAGTCCAGAGGTAGGGAGGGGGGACTCGGAACACCCCTCCCTGCCTCTGGCCCAGCGGAGCGTCCCTGCACGCTAAAGGTAAGCAGAAAGTTGCCATAGCAGCAGCGCTGTAACTGCCGTTTCTCTCTACACTCTCTGTAAAAAATCAACCGGTAAGTTCCGCAGAGCTTCCCGGTTGAAAAATATAAGAATATTCTTTATTACAGCGAAAGATCCAGCTCGTGGCAGTACTCCACGATGTGGTGGAACATCTGCTCCACGGCGGGAGCCATGGAGGTCGGGCGCTGCACGGCCAGGCCCACCACGCGGTACTCCTCCGGCTCGATGGGGTACACCTTGACGGCGGCCTTGCAGTCCCGCAGCAGCATCTGGGGCATGATGGAGATGCCAAGCCCGGCCTCCACCATGGCGATGTTGGACTGGTCGTCGATGACGTGGCAACGGCGCTCGGTGCCGATCTTGTATTTCTTGAGGAACTGGCGCATCTCGGCGTCGGTGGCGTCGCACTGCACCACGAAGCTCTGGCCGTTCATCAGCGCCGGGGTCATCACGCCGTCCTGCGGCTCCGGCCAGTCCTGCGGCACAATGCACAGCAGCGGCTCCCGGAACAGCTCGGTGAGGTTGAATTCCTCCCGGCAGGTAGAGGACAGGAAGGCGATGTCCACCTGACCGGTGCGCAGCCATTCCTTGACATCATCGTAGGTGCCCTGATATACTTCGATCTCGATCTGCGGATAATGCGCCGCAAAGCTTTTCAGCAGCCCGGGCAGCAGCGAGGCACACACCGAGTTGAATACGCCCAGCTTCACCTTGCCCTTTTCCAGGCCGTTCAGGCGGGCAATGCTCTGCTTCAGCGCCTCGTCACTGTTCAGCACATCGCGGATAGAGGGGTACAGGGATGCGCCGTAGCTGGTCATGGATACGCCGTTTTTGCCGCGGTTGAACAGGGCAAAGCCCAGCTCCTCCTCCATTACGGCAATGGCGTGACTGATGGCCGAGGGGGTCAGGTGCAGCTGCTGTGCCGCCTTGTTGAAGCTGCCCTGCCGGGCCACGGCATCAAAAATTTCGTAGGAAAATAGCGTCATGCCCAAAGCCTCCTTCCGTCTTTACTGGTTCGGAGACGCCCGATTCTTTGTGAATCTTTTTCATCTTTCGTTTGAGTCAGTTCAATTATCTTCTTGATTGTACTATCCCGTGCCTTTTCTGTCAAGCATTTTACCCCGATTTTTGCACGCTCTGTGCAGATTTTGCCGCAGCAGACGCAGGAAATGCCGCCTTTGCTCCGTTATAGTTCCTGTAACGATTTTTTACGACATGACCGAGGTGTTTTTATGACCGCACTATCCCCGCGCCGCAGCTTCAGCGGCACTGCTCTTAAAACCATTGCCTGCATCACCATGCTGGTGGACCACATCGGCGCGTCCTGCATCGAGGCAGGTATCCTTACGCC
Organism: uncultured Faecalibacterium sp.; assembly: GCA_934532365.1. Taxonomy (GTDB): domain Bacteria; phylum Bacillota; class Clostridia; order Oscillospirales; family Ruminococcaceae; genus Faecalibacterium. The sequence continues at coordinate 1,454 of CAKTAT010000077.1, forward strand.
CGGGCTGGACGTCGGCACCCTCTCGCAGGACACCCTTTCCGCCTATCCGCTGTACCGGCTGGACATGGTGCTGCGCTTCACCGGGCGGCTGGCCTTTCCCCTGTTCTGCTTTTTGCTGGTGGAGGGCTTTGTGCACACCCACAACGTCAAAGGCTACCTTGGGCGGCTGGTGCTGTTCGGCCTTCTGAGCGAGGTACCCTTTGACCTTGCGTTCTTCCGCACCCCCTTTGACCCTAGTGCACAGAACGTTTACTGGACGCTGGCGCTGGGCGTGCTGGCTATGGCAGGGCTCAAGCGCTTTGAAAAGGAAAACGGCCTGCCCGGCTGGCAGGGGCTTGTGTGGGCGGGCGGGTGCGCCGCGCTGGCGCTGGCTGCCACTACCGACTACAACGCCAGCGGCGTGATCATCATCTGCGCCCTGTACCTCACCCGCACAAACCGCAAGTGGCAGTGCCTTGCGGGCGCACTGCTGTTTATGTTCGAGCTCACCGCCCCGCTGGCCTTTGTGCTGGTCTGGTTCTACAACGGGCAGCGCGGCGCCTGCAGTCCGCTGCAGAAAAAGGCCTTTTACTGGTTCTACCCGGTGCACCTGCTGGTGCTGGCAGGCATCACGAACCTGCTGCTGTAATTTTACCGATAAATAGCGCAATGCCGGACAGTCCGCGGGCTGTCCGGCATTGTATTATTTATGGAAGGGGTCGCCCTCTCAGGCGCTCCCGCGCCAGCTCTCCCTTTGGGAAAGCTGGCAAAGCCGTAGGCTTTGACTGAGGGAGTTTCCCCCACAAAAAGGAAAATCCCCCGCAGTTTTCACGAAACTACGAGGGATTTTCTTGGCGGAGTAGGAGGGATTTGAACCCTCGCGCCGTTGTTTAGACGACCTACGCCCTTAGCAGGGGCGCCTCTTCGACCTCTTGAGTACTACTCCAGAGCAAAGTGTGTTACACTTATTCAATAAAAAATGGCGGAGAGAGTGGGATTCGAACCCACGGTACGTTGCCGTACGGCAGTTTTCAAGACTGCTTCCTTAAACCACTCGGACATCTCTCCTTGTGGACACTCGCATTACGCCGTGTCGAATGCCTACTTACTTTACCAGATTTACACCGTTCTGTCAAGCCCTTATGCAAATTTTTTCTTTTTTCTGCAGGGCAGCTGTATCGTAGGCGCATTTATCACAACCTTTATTCGAAGTTTTTTTGGATTTTCTCTTTACAGAAACACCCTTTTGTTGTATAATAAAACCAACATAAACCACCCATCGGGAAAAGGAGCATCATCATGTCGTTTTCAGAGCTATTGAAGCAGTGCCGCAAAAAGCAGGGCGTCAGCCAAGCGGAGCTTGCCTCCAGACTGGGGGTCACCCAGCAGGCTGTCGGCAAGTGGGAAAGCGGCAAGTCCTCCCCCGACCCCTCCACTGTAGCACGCATTGCGGAGCTTTTGAACACCACGGCGGACTATCTGCTGGGGCTGTACCGCCCGGTCAGCAACGTTTCTGCCCCCGAGGAGCGCTTTTTCGGCAGCTACACCGAGAGCCTGATCCCGGTCATCGGCACGGTAAAGGCCGGTTACGGCGCACTGGCTTTTGAAGAGGACTACGGGCAGGAGTACGCCCGCGTAAAGGACCCCGCCAACTATTTTTATCTGGTGGTGCGCGGCGACAGCATGGAGCCCCGCATTCAGGACGGTGACCTTGCGCTGGTGCACAAGCAGGACACGCTGGAAAACGGCGACTTGGGCGTTTTGATCTACGGCGACGAGGGCGAGGGCACCCTGAAGCGCTACATCCAGCGCGGCAACTGCGTGGTGCTGCAGCCCTTCAACCCTGCCTATCATGAGATGGTCATCAAGGGCGAGGAACTGAACCACCTGCACATTGCAGGCCGCGTGGTGGAGACCAAGGCCAAGTGGTAAGCTTGCTGATTTAAAATGCCCTCCGCGCTGCTCTGGGCATATTCAGCGGAAATTTCATTTTAAATTGTGCGTTTGTCGCACTCTGCGGAACTTGTCGGGGCAAAGCCCCTCCATCTGCTAACGCAGACCGCTCCGCCGCTTGAAAGCCCCACTGGGGCTTTCATTGCTACGCAAACGCGGAGTGCTCCAAACGCATTTTCACGGGAAAGGGCGCAGAAGGGGCCGTTTCTCTCTCCCCTATTTTCATAAAGCCATCTGCTGTTTTGCGCATGGCTTTATTTTTTGACCCTTTTCCCGGTTTTATCCCCTTTGGAGGTGTTTTTTGCATGGAACAGACCCTGATGGACAAGCTGACCATTCTGGCGGACAGCGCCAAATATGACGTTGCCTGCACCTCCAGCGGGGCGTCCCGCACCGCGCGCCCCGGCACGGTGGGCAGCTGCTATGCCCCGGGCTGCTGCCACGCCTTTACCGCCGATGGCCGCTGCGTCAGCCTGCTCAAGGTGCTCATGACCAACTGCTGCTCCTTCGACTGCGGCTACTGCGTCAACCGCCGCTCCAACGATATCCCCCGCGCCACCTTTGCGCCCCGGGAGCTGGCAGAGCTGACCATGGAGTTCTACCGCCGCAACTACATCGAGGGGCTGTTTTTGTCCAGCGCGGTGCTGGGCACCCCGGACTACACCACCGAGCGGATGCTGGCGGTGCTGCGGCTGCTGCGGGGCGAATACCGCTTTGGGGGCTACATCCACGCCAAGGCCATCCCGGGCACAAGCCCGGAACTTTTGCAGCAGCTGGGATATCTGGCCGACCGTCTGAGCGTGAACGTGGAGCTTCCCAGCGAGCACAGCCTGAACCTGCTGGCCCCGGACAAGGGGCGGCACTCCATCTTCCGTCCGATGAAGCAGATCGCAGTATCCGGCGCTGCCAGCCGGGAGGAGCTTACCCTCTACCGCCACGCGCCCAAGTTCGCCCCCGCCGGGCAGAGCACCCAGATGATCGTAGGTGCTTCGCCGGAGACAGACTACCACATTTTAAAGCTGACCGAGGGGATGTACCAGAAATATGGGCTGAAGCGGGTGTTCTACTCCGCCTACATCCCGGTAGCCGAGGACACCCGCCTGCCCGCACTGGACACAAAGCCGCCCCTTCTGCGGGAGCACCGGCTGTATCAGGCCGACTGGCTGCTGCGGTTCTACCAGTTCGAGGCAGACGAGATCTTAGATAAGGATAACCCCAACTTCAACCCCTATCTGGACCCCAAATGCAACTGGGCGGTGCAGCACTACGGGCTGTTCCCGGTGGACGTGAACCGTGCCCCCTTCGAGATGCTGCTGCGGGTGCCGGGCATCGGCCCCAAAAGCGCCCGGCGCATCTGGCGCGCCCGCAAACAGGCGGCGCTGGGTCTGGACGAGCTGAAACGCATGGGCGTGGTGCTCAAGCGGGCGCAGTACTTCATCACCTGCCGGGGCTTTTCCGGGGCGCACCCGGGGCGCGGCAGTGCCGGGCGGGAGCGCATTACCCGGGCGCTCATCGACCCCAACGTATTCAGCGGCAGCTGCGAGCAGCTGAGCCTGTTCAGCCCGCCCGCCGTGGACAACCTCATCGGGCAGGGCGTGCCGCCCCGGGCGGCTGTCCGCATGGTAAGGGAGGAGGCGGTGCAATGTCTTGCCAAGGCGCTGTAAGCCCCAAGGGGGCGCGCAAGCTGCACGATGCCGACGTGGTCTACCTGTACGACGGCAGCTTTGAGGGCTTTCTGTGCTGCGTGTACGAAAGCTTTGCCCAGCACGAGCTTCCCTTTGCGGTGTGGACGCCCCAGCGGGAAACGGCCACCCTCTACCCGGTCAAGGACATTGCCACCGACCCCGCCGTTGCCCGGCGGGTGTTCGCCAGCTTTGGCAGAAAGCTGGGCGCAGAGACCGAGTACCTTGTCAGCCGGGATTTTCTCTCCGGGCAGGAGGACAAGGAGCTGCTTTTGCTCCGGTTTCTGCATCTGGCCTTTGCACTGGGGCCGGGCACGGTCAAACGGGAAGGACACCCGGTGGTAGCGCCCCTCTACGCCATGAAAAAAAGTCTGGACTGGGAGGTAGACAAGTTTCAGGGCTTTGTGCGGTTCGAGGAGCACGACGGGATGCTGGGCGCGGTCATCCACCCCAAAAATTATATCCTCCCCCTGCTGCGCCCGCACTTCTGCGGACGCTTCCCGGAGGAGGATTTCATGATCTACGATGCCGTCCATCAGGCGGTGCTGCTGCACGAGGGGCACAGCACCCGGCTGCTGGAGCTGGCAGCGCCCTTGGAGCTGCCGCCGCCCAGTGCGCGGGAGCAGCAATTTCAGGCGCTGTGGACGCAGTTCTACAAAACACTGGAAATCAAGGCGCGCCACAACGAAAAAGGCCGCATGACCCATTGCCCCAAGCGCTTCTGGGCGGATATGGTGGAAATGAAGGAGGAATTACAATGAAAACAGGAAAAAAGTCCGGACGTTGGAAATATGCCGTCCTCGTACTGATTCTGGTACTGATTTTGGCACTGCTGGGGCTGCTCTGGAACAATGTGAATAATACGAGCAACTCCACGGACGAAATCTACCTCTACGGAGAGCGGCACGGCGAACAGCGGATCCTGAACCGAGAGTTGGAGATCTGGGGTGATTATTATAAAAAGGGAATGCGGGATCTGTTTGTGGAATACTCGTATGCAGATGCACAGTTCCTCAACCTGTGGATGCAGGCAGACGAAGACGAACTGCTGGAGCAGCAGATCAAGGACTGGGAAGGCACCGCAGCCGGCACCGAGGTCGTTAAAAATTTTCTGAAGCAGATCAAGGAGAACTACCCAAAGACCGTGTTCCACGGCACCGATGTCGGCCATACCTGGCATAGTACCGGCCCTCGGTATCTGAAATATCTGAAATCCACCGGGCAGATGGACACCGAGGAGTATCAACGTGCCCTGCTGAATATTCAGCAGGGAAAGCGATACGCACGGATTTGTCAAACCAATGAAGAGGCGGCTGAACAGTACCGGGAAGATCGGATGGTGGAGAATTTCCAGCGCAGCTATCAGGAACTGGAAGAGACTCACCGCACCGATATCATGGGGATCTACGGGAATGCACATGTCACAAATCCGGATCAGACACTTGCCGCGTATTATATGGCAAAGCAGCTGAAGGAGAGCTACGGGGAAAAGCTTCACACCACAGACCTGACGCAGGAACCGCAGCGGATCGACACGCTGGAAGTCAGCGGCAAAACTTACACAGCCTTCTATTATGGCGAACAGGATATCTCCGCGTTCACCGACTACAAGTCACGGAAGTTCTGGCGGCTCGAGGACGCATACGAGGACTTCAAGGATCTACCGAAAACGCAGGAGTTCCTGCCGTCTGACAATTACCCCATCCGAATCGAGGCCGGGCAGGTGTTTGCCGTCGAATATCTGCTGTCGGACGGTTCGACCGAATGGCGGTATTACCGCTCGGACGGCACCATGCAGGACGGCCAGCTCATCACAATGCGGATAAAAATGGAGTAAACCAGCTTCCTGCCCCGGCAAAGGATTTTTAGCCGAATTTTTACAAAGCGGTGCTACTGCACGAGGGGCACAGCACCCGGCTGCTGGAGCTGGCAGCGCCCTTGGAGCTGCCGCCGCCCAGTGCGCGGGAGCAGCAATTTCAGGCGCTGTGGACGCAGTTCTACAAAACACTGGAAATCAAAGCGCGCCACAACGAAAAAGGCCGTATGACCCATTGCCCCAAGCGCTTCTGGGCGGATATGGTGGAGATGCAGGGAGAGTTGTAATCATTTTTCCTGTGCTTCCAGTGCGCTTTCCACGCCCTTGAGCAGATCCTCTGCCGGGATGCCGTACAACCTTGCCAGCGCCATCAGGTTGGAGGTGTTCGGCTCCGAGGTGCCGTTCTCCCACTTGGACACTGCCTGACGGCTTACGCCGATAGTCTCAGCCACAAACTCCTGCGTCATCTTGCAGCGGGTGCGGTTCTCCTTGAGCATTTCAGAAAGCGACTTGCGCACGATTTTGACTTCCTCCGTGAGCTTGGGCGGCTTTTCCAGATTGCGGGCGATGCGCCAGAGCAGATAGAGCGCAGCTACGATGGCTACCGGCAGCAGCAGCCGTACGATCATCGTCGCTATGCTCACCGTCTGGAGCGCTCTGAAAAAAAGGTTGGTCAGAAAATCACTTTTCATATTCGTTTCCTCCTTTGGAAGCTCTCTCTTGTGGTTTTTTGTGGCACGATTTTAGCACAAAAGCCCGGTTGCGTCCACCAACCAGAGCGTAAACTCCGGTTGCGGCGCACATTTTCAGCCTATTGGGGCAGATAATTCACAAAAACGTTGCATCTGCATCGTTGCAACGGGCAAAACCTATGGTATACTATAAGGGATATCCGGGCAGGCATTTCTGCCCACCAACACCCCCGCTGCGGGGTCAACACAAAAGGAGTATTGTAGCGTTATGGTTCGCATTACTATGGAAGACGGCGGCATCATCGACATCGAGCTGAACGAGGAAGTTGCCCCCATCACCTGTGAGAATTTCAAAAAGCTGGTCAAGGAAGGCTTTTACAACGGCCTGACCTTCCACCGTGTCATCCCCGGCTTTATGATCCAGGGCGGCTGCCCGCTGGGCACCGGCACCGGCGGCCCGGGCTGGAACATCAAGGGCGAGTTCGCCGCTAACGGCGTCAACAACCCCCTCAAGCACACCCGCGGTGTGATCAGCATGGCCCGCAGCATGAACCCCAACAGCGCAGGCAGCCAGTTCTTCATCATGCACAAGGATGCCCCCCATCTGGACGGCCAGTACGCCGCCTTCGGCAAGGTGGTTGCCGGCATGGACGTTGTGGACAAGATCGCTGCTGTCCGCACCGACTGGAACGACAAGCCCACCACCCCGGTCAAGATGAAGACCGTGGAGCTCATCGAGGGCTAAAATAAGCTTTTAAATTCAAAATAGCGGAACACCCTGCGGGTGTTCCGCTATTTTTTTGCAAAAAACTCTCTGTGAAAAGGGAACCCCGGAGCGTCCGCAGACGCGCCGGGGTTCCGAAATAAAAAATCAAATTCCTTGAATCATGGCCAAAGCGCACGCGGCGGCCATTTCAAATCGCTTTCAGCAGCCTTCTTTTTCAGCCAGCTTGCGGCCCATGAGCACGCCCATGACCGAGGCCATCATCAGGCCGCGCGTCCAGCCGGAGGAGTCGCCCAGGCAGTGCAGACCCTGAATGTTGGTGTCAAGGTTCTCGTCCATCTTCACCTTGTTGGAGTAGAACTTCAACTCCGGGCTGTACAGCAGGGTCTCGTTGGCGGCAAAGCCGGGCACTACCATGTCCAGCATCTTGATGAACTCGATGATGTTGGTCATGGCGCGGTAGGGCATGGCGGCGGTGATGTCACCCGCCACAGCATCCTTCAGCGTGGGCTTCACGTTGGACTGTGCCAGTTCCTTCTGCCAAGTGCGCTTGCCGTCCAGAATATCGCCGTAGCGCTGCACCATGATGTGGCCTGCGCCCAGCATATTGGTCAGTTCGCCCACCTTCTGGGCGTAGGCGATGGGCTGGTTGAAGGGCTCGGTAAAGTTGTGGGACACCAGAATGGCAAGGTTGGTGTTCGGGCTCTTCTTTTCCTTGAAGCTGTGGCCGTTGACCACCGCAAGGTCGTTGTCGTAGTTCTCCTGCGCCACAAAGCCGCCGGGGTTCTGGCAGAAAGTGCGCACCTTGTTCTTCCAAGGCTTCGGGTAGCCGATGAGCTTGGACTCATACAGCACCTTGTTCACCTTTTCCATCACCTCGTTGCGGCACTCCACGCGCAC
>CAKTAT010000078.1:0-9111 GCA_934532365.1 uncultured Faecalibacterium sp.
TAGGGAGGGGGGAGTCGGAACACCCCTCCCTGCCTCTGGCCCAGCGGAGCGTCTTTGCACGCTGAAAGCAAGCAGAAAGTTACCCCGCAAAGCGCACACTTTTCCGGTTCTCTTTTGGTGTCAAAAGAGAACATTCTTCCTTCACAGAAAAAGGCTGCCTGCCGGGTGGCAGACAGCCTTTTCCAGAAGAAAATAAGGAAAACACGCGCCCAAAAGGGCAGAGTGAGTATCAGAACATGCTTTCGTCCTTGTAGCGCCCGGTGCGCACGAACTGCACCCACTCGGCTACATTCACGGCGTGGTCGCCGATGCGCTCCAGATACTTGATGACCATGAGCAGATCCAGCGCGGCGTCCACCTTGGCGGGGTCTGCGGCGATCTCCTGTGCCAGCGTGTGCTTGATGGCGTTGAAGTCGTAGTCCACGGCGTCGTCTGCGGCGATGACGCGGCGGGCGGCGATCTCATCCTCGGCGGTCAGGGCAGCCATGGCGTCTAAGATCATCTGGTAGGCCTTGCGTCCCATGGCAATGGCCTGACTGACAGCGGGGTCGCCCTCCTTGCGCACGGTGACAAGATGGGGGATGATCTCGGCGATATCCGAGGCGTGGTCGCCCATGCGCTCGATGTCGGTGACCACCTTCATGGCGGTGGAAATGTGGCGCAGGTCGCCCGCTACCGGCTGCTGACGCAGCAGCAGGGCCATGCAGCGGTGCTCGATGTCCCGCTCCATGTTGTTGATGCGGTCGTCCCCCTGCACGATCTTCTGGGCGGCTACGGTGTCGGCGGTACACAGCGCTTCCAGCGCGTTCTCCACGGCCTCGGCGGCGTTCTGCCCCATCTCCACCAAAGCGACCCTGAGGGCCTCCAGATCGCTGTCGTATTGTTTGCGAATGCTCATTGCTTTGTTCCTCCCTGCATTAACCGAACCGGCCGGAGATGTAGTCCTCGGTGCGCTTGTCCCGGGGCGTGCTGAAGATCTGGTTCGTGGGGCCCACCTCCACCAGTTCCCCCAGCAGGAAGAAGGCGGTGCGGTCGCTGATACGGGCAGCCTGCTGCATATTGTGGGTGACGATGACCACGGTGTAGTTCTTTTTCAGTTCGCTCATCAACTCTTCCACCTTCATGGTAGAGCCGGGGTCCAGTGCGCTGGTGGGCTCGTCCATCAGCAGTACCTCGGGCTTGACCGCCAGGGCACGGGCGATGCAAAGACGCTGCTGCTGCCCGCCGGAAAGGCCAAGGGCGCTCTTTTTCAGGCGATCCTTCACCTCGTCCCACAGGGCTGCGCCCCGCAGCGAGCTTTCCACCAGCTCGTCCAGTTCGGCCTTATTGCGCACGCCGTGCAGCTTGGGGCCGTAGGTAATGTTGTCGTAGATGCTCATAGGGAAGGGGTTCGCCTTCTGGAATACCATGCCCACGCGGCGGCGCAGGTCGGTCAGTTCCATCTCGCGGGCAAAGATGTCCTCGCCCTTCAGCCGCACATCGCCCTCGATGCGCACGCCCGGCACAAGGTCGTTCATGCGGTTCAGGGTCTTTAAAAAGGTGGACTTGCCGCAGCCGGAGGGGCCGATGAGTGCGGTGATCTCCCGCTCGCCCACGTCCAGCGAAATGCTCTTCAGCGCCTTGAAGTCGCCGTACCAGAGGTTCAGATCCTTTGCCGATATCACCGGCACATTCGTGTTTTCCATAGAGTACCTCTTTATTTTTACTGCTTCTGTTTCAGTTTTGTTTTCGCCAGACGTGCTGCCAGATTGATCAGCAGCACCAGCACCAGCAGCACTGCGCCGATGCCCCATGCGGAGGCGAAATCGCCGTCCTCAAAGGCGCGCAGATACAGCAGCACCGACAGGGTAGCGCCGTTGGCGGTGTAGGCCTTGAACACGCTCTTGGCAATGACTTCCGCTGCACCGGCGGTGAACAGCAGCGCGGCGCTTTCGCCCACGATACGGCCTACCGCCAGGATGCAGCCGGTAACGATGCCGTCGATGCTGCAGGGCAGCACGATGGTGCGGATGATATGCCACTTGCCTGCACCCAGACCCATGGCACCCTCACGGTAGCCCTGCGGCACCGTTTTCAGGGATTCCTGCGTGGTGCGGATGATGGTGGGCAGGTTCATCACTACCAGCGTCAGGCTGCCGGACAGCAGACAGGTCTGGAAGCCCAGTGCCTGACTGAATACCAGCATACCTACCAGACCGTAGATGATGCTGGGGATACCCGCCAGCGTTTCGTTGGTGAACTCGATGACCTCGATGAGCCGCCGGTTAGAGGCGTATTCGGTCAGGTAGACCGCCGCACCCACGCCAAGCGGCAATACAATAAGTAATGTCAGCAGGATGACATACAAAGTGTTGAGGATGGCGGGCAGAATGCCGTCGGTCTTTTTCAGCACACTGGCGGTGGTGGAAAGAAATTTCCAGCTGATGTGGGGGATGCCCCGCACCAGCACCATACCGATGATCCCGGCCACCAGCACCATCACCAGCACTGCGCTGGCCCAGACCAGCACGGTCATTACCCGGTTCCATGCCCGGCGGGAGGGCGAAAAGCCGTTATTCATCGCGGTTGCCTCCCTTCAGTACCACATTCAGTACAACGTTGATGAGCATGATGAACACGAACAGCACCAGCGCGATGCTGAACAGTGCCTGCCGCTGCAAGCCGCCGGCGTAGCTCATTTCCTTGGCGATGGCGGTGGTCAGCAATGTGACGCTGCGGAACAGGCTGTCCGGCATATTGGGGCTGTTGCCCGCCACCATCATCACAGCCATGGCCTCGCCGATGGCGCGGCCGATGCCCAGCACAACGCCGGCGGCAATGCCGCTTTTGGCTGCCGGAATGCTGATCTTGAACCATGTTTCGGTGTCGGTAGCACCCAGCGCCAGACTGCCCTGCTCATACTCCGGCGGCACGGCGTTGAGCGCCGTCACCGACACGGACACGATGCTGGGCAAAATCATGATGGAAAGCACCACGATGGCGCTGAGCAGACAGGCACCGGAGGCCTTGCCGAAGGTCTTGGCCACGGCGGGCACCAGCACCTGCATACCCAAAAGACCGAACACCACGCTGGGGATGCCGGACAGCAGCTCGATGGCGGTGACCACCACGGTGCGCAGCTTGGGGTCTGCGGCCTTGGAGAGGAACACTGCCGTCAGCAGACCGATGGGCACGCCGATGATGGTAGCGCCCAGCGTGCCGTAGACACTGGACAGGATGAAGGGCAGGATGCCGAACAGCGGCTCTGCCGCGGTGGACGCCCATTTTGTGCCGAACAGGAACTTGAAAATGCCGATCTTATGGATAGCCGGCACGCCGGAGACCACCATGTACACCGAGATGAGCACCACACAGCACACCGCCAGCATTCCGCACAGGAAGAAGATGAAATTCATCACCGCTTCCAGCCAGTCGGCGGGGGTGCGGGGCAGCCGCACCCGGGCCAGATAGGATTTTTTGTTCATAGCTGAAAACCTTTATAAAAGCCGCGTCGGCTCGCAGAAACGGCAGGCCGACGCGGCGGGCTGATTTTATCATCGTCCCCATCCTGTTGCCGGATCAGTTCGGCCGGGAGTTTCACCAGCGAATGATCCGAGGGTGGGACCCTGTTGCCGCAGGCAATAGGGCGGGAGCTGGAAGCCCTGCAACAGCAGCGACTGCCGCCAGTGGCGGAAACAAGGAGCTGCTGTTGGGGCCGCGGCCAGCAAGATGCAAGCGAAAGCGAAGCAACTGCTGGGTGCCGCAACCCGTTATTTCGCGGGGGAACTCCCAGCCGGGCTGAGCCCGAGCGCCTTTTACTCGTTCACGGGCACAGCACCTGCGGTGCGGATGAGGTCGGCAGCGTCCTTGCTGGTGGCAAAGTCCACAAAGGCCTGTGCCTGCTCAGACAGGGCAACGCTCTTGTTGGTGACGAACACGAAGGGACGCTGGATCTTGTAGCTGCCGTCCTTGACGGTGTCCTCGCTGCACTCCACACCCTCCACGGTGACCATGGCAACGGTGTCACCCACAGCGGACAGAGAAGCGTAGCCGATGGCCAGCGGGTTTGCCTCCACAGCGCTGATAACAGCGCCGGTAGCGGTCAGCTCCTGTGCGTACTTGCAGCTGTCCTTCACGTCCACGATGCTCTCAAAGCCATCGCGGGTGCCGGAACCGGCCTCACGGCCCACCAGAACGATCTCGCCATCATCGCCGCCGACATCCTTCCAGTTGGTGATCTCGCCGGTGAACATCTTCTTGAGCTGCTCCACGGACAGGTCGGCGACCTTGCTGTCCTTGCTCACGATGATGGCAATACCGTCCAGCGCCACGATGGTGCCGTCCACAGCGGACTTCTCATCGTCCTTCAGGGCACGGGAGGACAGGCCGATGTCCAGGGTCTTGTCGGTAGCGCCGGTGATGCCTGCGCCGGAACCGGTGGGGTCGTAGCTGACGGTGACGCCCGGCTCGACCTCGGCAAAGCCCTCGGTCAGGGCAGCGATGACGTTCTTCATGGAAGTGGAACCGCCGGTAGCAACGTTGCCGCTCAGGGTACCGGCTGCCTGCTCCGCAGCGGAAGAAGCGGTGGAAGAAGCAGAGGCAGCGGTGCTGGATGCGGAAGAAGCAGAGCCGCCGCAGGCGGTCAGGGCAGCAGCCGCAGCAGCTGCACCGCAAACAGTCAGAAACGAACGACGAGAGATCTTTTTCATGATAGAATTTCCTCCATTAAAAACCCGGGCTCCCGCCCGGCACTGTCTTTTTGTGTTTTCCTTGGGAACGGCCTTATTCTACCGCTTTGCCGCCCTTGCTGCGACCATGGACGTGCAAAAAGTGCGTAAAACTTTGTGCATACTGCCAGCCCCAATGTAAAGAACAGGTAATGCGGCGCAAAACAAAAAGCCGCCGGGCACTCCTGTTTCCAAGAGTGCCCGGCGGCGGGGTGTATTCGGTTTTACTCTACGCTGCCCGTTACGGTCTTTCCGTTATAGAAGAACACAACAGTCTTGCCCTTATACTTGATGCGCAGCTCGTAGGTGCCGTTTTGACGGGACGACGGGATGCTGTTCTCAGTTTCCAGACCAAAGGTATTCCGGTTAAACTCCTGATACTGCTTCGCGCCAACCTTCAGCGAACCGGCAATGAACTCCATCTTCTCCGGCTCACCGCCGTTTTCTGTAAATATGCCAGTGATGTTCCTCCACGGAATGGTCACATCCTCTTCGGTCCGATTCCAGATGGCAAAGTAGGGTCTGTACTGGATTTTGGTGTTCGTACCGCCGGAAAAATCCGTTTCGCCAAGGACATCGCACAGGAACATCACGCCCTCTACCTCCTGCTGGGGGTGGTTCAGGTCTATGCTCGTTCCGCAGCCGGTCAAAGCCCCTGCGGCGGTCAGCACCAGCGCCCCGGCGCTGAGTTTGAGAAATGTTCTGCGGTCGATCATAGCGATGCACCTCCTGTATCGGGTATCACTTAGAAAATTCTGCTCTGCGGTATCAGACGGTCTGCTTTACAAAGGTTTCAGTCGCATAATCCAGCTTATAGTTTTCCGTTATGCGCGCACTCGAAATCGCAAAAGTAACCTCGGCTTTCTTGGCTGCAACAGCCTCGTACAGTGCTTTCTGGTCTTCCTTCAGCGTAAAGCTCATCCAGTCCTCTTTGAGCTGGTCCTTCTCCAGCTTGATATAGCCGCCGTTCGACAGCAGACCGCCATCGGTATAGTTTTCAACCAACTGTCCATTGATCTTCAGGAAGAAAAATTTCTCTGCACGCAGCGGATCAGGCTTCTTCATGCCGGAGGTATCCTTGATACGCACCTTGACCTTGATATAGCCCCTCCATCCGCTTTCCGGGACGCTACCCCAGCCATCGGCGTTGGTATTACATGTAGCTGCGCCTGCGGTTGCCTGGAACAGGCCAAAATCAGTACCACCGGCACCGCCACTGCAGCCGCCCAGCAGACCGGTCATGGATACTGCCACTGCCACCGCAGCAGAGGTCTTTAAAAACGCACGACGATCCATTTTCATAGCCATACTATAAGCCCTCCTCAAAAGCTTTTTGTACCCTAAGAGTACCACATTTTACCACATTGTCAACTATCGAAACTTAGGTTTCACCATTTTATCGTTCCTTATAATAATAGTACCGCCGCGCCGCTTTTTTGCCCGCCGGGCACACACCTTTTTTTTGGGGGGCAAAGCCCCGCCAGCGGCAAGCGCCGCGCAGATGCGCCCGGCCACCGGCAGCGCGCACCGGAAAGAGCCTCCCGCCGCAATTCCGGGCGTTTGCGCGGGAATTTCCGCTTTTTTCAGCGTCACTCTTGCTTTTTGCGGCCGATTGTGGTAATATTATTCGGCAGTATTGTTTTGCTGCGGAATATGCGCTCGTAGCTCAGCCGGTAGAGCATCTGACTTTTAATCAGAGGGCCAGGGATTCGAGTTCCCTCGAGCGCACCAAAATCCCACGAAGAATCGTAAGATTCCTCGTGGGATTTTCCATTTTCTGGGGCTCTGCACACTTTTGCACACTTTTTGCACACCGGCGGGAAAGCCGTGTTTTTCCTTGCATTGTCTGCATTCTGTGCATTGTGAGCGGAACTTGTCGGGGCAAAGCCCCTCCATCTTGCTTACGCAAGACCGCTTTGTTGCTTAAAAGCCCCACTGGGGCTTTCATTGCTGCGCTGCGCTCGCAAACGCGAATTTTCCCTCGATATGCTTGGAAAAGGTCAGGCCATACTTCCCTGCATTTTTCAGCAGGAACTGGCTGAACTTCTTTTGCGGAACAGGTGATTCCAGATTATCCTCGCACCACTTGGTGTAGGCGCGATAGAGGTATGTTGAACGCTCTTCACTGTCAGGACGGAAGCGGACGTAAGCCTGTGCCTGCATGAACTGGCTCCAGGTTGTCGCCGTCTTCCATGGCTGCTTCGAGGTTCCGGCGAGAGCGCTCGCTGATGGTGAACTGATAGCGGTTCGCCAGCAGACGGTGCAGCCCCCTCCAACATCCACAGCAGAATGCCGGGACGCTCCTCGGACATCTCTTCGATGAGGAACGAGTTATCCACCCGGGCAGGGTCACGGTCTTTCACGGACGAAGTGGTTATATCGATTTATCCAAATGAAAAACATTGTGATTGTGCTATAAATTTTCTGGAAATTCATGTGCAGACACACAAACTTTTGGAAATTTATGGACGAACGAAATAAATTGAGATTAAATTACGTTATTCCAATAAAGATATTTGAAATTATATCCTTTTCAGACGACCGGTAGGAGGGGTATTTATGTTAGAGCAGTTTTTTAAATCGCAAATCGCAACAGTTTCTGATCCTTACCAATGCAATCGCATTACGGATGCGTTGGCGGCTGCGGGAATCAAGTTCTATTGTAAAACGAAAGATGTCAATCGGCGTAATGCGTTCGATCAAGCAAGAATCGGAACGCTGGGTATAAAATCGAAGTATATCACGGAAGTATTTGTGGACAAAGAAAATGCGGAGATGGCATTACATATCGTACGCACCTTGCCAAATCAAGAGAATTTTTGAAAAAGCTATTGACTGTCCCCTTGGGGGTGGGCTTATCATACCAGTGGAGGCGATGATATGCTTATCAATGAAGTCTGCAAGAGATGTGGCCTTACGAAAAAGGCTATTGAGTATTATGAGGAACAAGGCTTGACTCACCCTCAAATCATGGGAAATGGTTACAGGGTGTTTTCAGAGGATGATGTCATTCGATTAAACAAGATTGCAGTTTTACGCGGGCTTGGAATATCAGTATCGGACATTAAAACGGTTCTGGCAGAGAAGAACCATTTATCTTTTCAAACTATATGCGACAAGAAAGAACTGGAAATTTCGGATATACAAGCGAAACAACAATTGCTCCACATGCTTGCGAGAAACCAGAATTGGGAGGATGCCCGGGCGCAATTGAGACAGCTCGACGCGAAACAGTCCATTCTTTCAAGATTGCTTGACCGTTTTCCGGGATATTTCGGGAAATTTATCAGTCTCCATTTTGCACCGTACCTGAATGAGAGGATCGTAACAGATGAACAGAAAGATGCATTTGAAACGATACTTGATTTTTTAGACGGTGTGAATATTGTTATCCCGGATGATTTGAAAGAATATCTCGACGATGCTGCGAAAACCATTGATCTTGTTGACGTGTCAAAAAAAGCTGCTGCAAGTGTTGCTGCTGCAATACAAGACCCTGAACAATATCTGAAAGATAATAGGGAGGTGCTTGAGCGGTATGAGGAAATCAAGGCATCTGACGCGTACAAAAACACTCCGGGTTACAGATTTCAAGAACTATTCGCACAGTTAAATCGAGAAAACGGGTACAATGATGTCTTTATCCCTGCTATGCGGCGATTGAGCAGTTCTTATCGTGAATACTATGAAAAGCTATTGAAAGCAAACGAAGTTTTCTTAAAAAGTTATCGCGGAGTTCGTTTTTAATGCACGCGTAGATCTGCTTTCGCAGCTTGTCCAGTTCGGTCTGGTAGACGGTCTGGGTGGGCTGCTGCCCTTCGGCGGCAAGTTTGGCGTTGGCATGGTCGAGGCGGCGTTGTCCGCGCCGCTGCGCCCAATAGGACTTATAGCACAGCGTTCAAGCACTTTCCCGTTCAATCAATGTATTTCTGCATTTTGACAACCTGCCTATAAATCCCCCATGAACGTTGTGAAATCTTCCAAAGCATCCATGGACGGTTTCTCGTGCCGCATCAAACGTTCAGCTTATTACAACGAAATTCCATAAAGCTGCATTGCATCTTGCGGAGGTTCTTGCTATACTCTGTATCGAACGCAACTTTATTTCGCAAATATGTTGCGCATTTTGCGCAAGCAGAGGAGGAGCTATGATGCAGCAGCTCAAATTACTTCATGGTGGTGACTATAACCCGGAACAGTGGCTGGACCGGCCCGATATACTGGCACAGGACATTGCACTGATGAAAAAGGCGCACGTCAATACCGTGACGCTGGGCGTATTCTCCTGGTCAACATTGGAACCACGAGAAGGTGTATTTGAGCTGGACTGGCTGGCAGACATCATCCATAACCTGTATGCCAATGGAATCTATACGATCCTTGCAACGCCCAGTGCGGCCCGCCC
>CAKTAT010000079.1:0-8941 GCA_934532365.1 uncultured Faecalibacterium sp.
GCCGAAGATAGTTAGCTGGAAACGGCTTGTGAAAATAGGTAGTCGCCGACTTGAACAGAGAGCTCTGAGATGAAAGTCTCAGGGCTTTTTTTTGCACTATATATGCCAAAGGGTTGCAGAACGGGAAAAAAGCTGGTATCCTCAAAGCAGGAAGGGGTGAGAATATGCGTTCGGACAGAACCCGCAAGGATACAGCAAAGCATTATATAGCGGTACTGACGCTTTTGCTGTTATGCAACATCGTATTTTATGTGCTGACACATTACCAGCGCACCTCGGCATCCCGGCCTGAGGACGACTATCAGGGCAGGATACCGCAGTTTCATAGCAGCGTAGATCGGGATGATGACGGTGTAGACGACCAACTGGATATTCTGGACGGCGTACTGGCCTATGTGAATACCCATCCAAAATACAAAAGCCGCTATTATGAGACCGGTTATCCTGACGATGGTTATGGCGTTTGCACCGATGTAGTTGCTTATGCGTTGAAGAATGCTGGATATGATCTGCAGGTGCTTGTGAACGTAGATATCCGGGAGCACCCACAGGATTATATGGTGGCAGAACCTGATGTAAACATAGATTTCCGACGGGTGAAAAACCTGAAGGTATTTTTTGCGCACACAGCAACTGCCCTCACCACAGATGTCTCAGAAATAGAAGAATGGCAGGGCGGCGATATAGTGATCTTTGAAGGACATATCGGCATCGTGTCCGACCGGCGAAATAAAAACGGAGTGCCCTATATCATTCACCACAATGACCCATGGCAGACGGCTTACGAGCAGGACATTCTGGAAAAACGAACCGACATCGTGGGGCATTACCGAATTTCAAAATAAAAAGCGGCCCCGCTGCACTGTGTATAACAGTGCGGCGGGGCCGCATACTTTATTGGGTGGTGTACCGGTTACGATACAAGCTTCAGCTTAGCCCTTGCCTGCGCAGCCGAACAGCTCGATCTTCTCCTTGCACTTGGCCTCGATGGCCTTTGCGCCGGGAGCCAGCAGCTTGCGGGGGTCGAAGCCCTTGCCCTGCTGATCCTTGCCCTCTTCGATGTACTTGCGGGTGGCCTCAGCAAACACCAGCTGGCACTCGGTGTTGATGTTGATCTTGGAAACGCCCAGGCTGATGGCCTTTGCGATCATCTCGTCGGGGATGCCGGTGCCGCCGTGCAGGACCAGAGGAATGTTGTTGGTGGCCTTGTGGATGCGATCCAGAGCCTCGAAGTCCAGACCCTTCCAGTTTGCCGGGTAGACGCCGTGGATGTTGCCGATGCCGGCAGCGAGGAAGTCGATGCCCAGAGCAGTGATCTTTGCGCACTCCTCAGGATCAGCGATCTCGCCGGAGCCCACAACGCCGTCTTCGACGCCGCCGATGGAGCCGACCTCGGCCTCAATGCTCATGCCGTGAGCGTGTGCCAGAGCGACCAGCTCCTTGGTCTTTTCCACGTTCTCCTCGATGGAGTAGTGGCTGCCATCGAACATGATGGAGGAGAAGCCGGCCTCAACGCAGGCCTTGCAGCCCTCGTAGGTGCCGTGGTCCAGATGCAGAGCAACGGGAACGGTGATGCCCATGGAATCGACCATGGCGCTGACCATAGCAGCAACGGTCTTGAAGCCGGTCATGTACTTACCTGCACCCTCGGAAACACCCAGAATGACGGGGCTCTTCATTTCCTCGCAGGCGGTCAGGACTGCCTTGGTCCACTCCAGATTATTGATGTTGAACTGCGGCACACCGTAGTGGCCATCGCGTGCCTTGAGCAGCATTTCGGTTGCATTTACCAACATTATTCATTACCTCCAAAAATTATCGGGGTTCCGGCTCTGCCACACACCGCATTGTGCATGGTTTAACGAGCCCACATGGTTAGTATACCCCAAACTGCGCCTAAAATCAATCCGAACAGGCGCTTTTTCTTGCATAGAGTGGCTGCGGAACGGGCACGGCACAAAGCGGCTGATGCGGCTGCGGCAGAAATACTCTGCACTTGGCGACAAAAATCCATATACGCTGCAACATCTGCCTTGTGCGTGGGTGACGCGGGTTTTCAACAGATTTTAACATTCGTCAAAATGATGTTGGAGGAAATTGCAAAAGCGGACAATTTCCGGTTCAAAAAATTGTCATAATTCCGACTTGAATTTTACAAATTGTAAGGCTTTTGCCAAGATATGGGGGAACCTGCTGTTGAAAACTTGGTGGAAACTGTTTAATTCCACCCGGAAAACAGGCGTTGCGGCTGGACTTTTACACACTTTCCACCGGGTTTTCAACTTGTGGAAAAATTACAGGCTGTTTACGGAATGTATAGGCGCATTTTGTGGAAAACTTTTTGCCTTGGCAAAACAGCGGAAGTGCGCTGTGCCGCCCGGGCAGCGGGCAAAACATTTTTACAGCTGGCCTATCCGGCGGGGAAGCTGCGTTTTACTGAAAAAATTTCAGGCGTCGGGCAATAAAATCCCTGCAATTTGTGGCGAAGCCGGGCGAGATATGGTATACTTTATCTTGGATTATCATAAACAAAATAAAACGCTCCGGTGCGGCGCAGCCCGCCCGGAACGGAAGGAGCATAAAAAAGATGGAAGAACGTAACCAGCCGCGCCGTCCGCGCCGCGATGCAGAGCAGCCGCAGCAGAAAAGTGAGAGCCTGATCTACGGCAAAAACCCAGTGACCGAGTTGCTCAAGAGCGGCTCCGGTGTGGACACCGTGCTTATTGCCGAGGGGATGGCTCCGGCAGTGGCGGCATACTATACGGCACTGGCCAAGGAGGCCGGTGCAACGGTCAAGCGGGTGCACCCCAACAAGCTGCGCCTGATGACCGGCACCGAGAGCCATCAGGGCGTGGCGGCCTTTGCCAGCGAGATCGAGTACGCGACGGTGGAGGATCTGCTGGCCGCAGCCAAGGCCAAGGGCGAGCCGCCCTTTCTGGTGCTGAGCGATGGCATTGAGGACCCCCACAATCTGGGCGCGGTCATGCGCAGTGCATTGCTGTGCGGTGCCCACGGCATCGTCATCCCCAAGCGGGGCGGTGCATCCGTTACCCCCACCGTCATCAAGTCCAGCGCAGGCGCTGCCGAGCGTCTGCCGGTGGCGCGTGTGGCCAACATCGGCGAGACCATTCGCCGTCTGAAGGAGCAGGGCGTGTTCGTCTACTGCGCCGATATGGACGGCGTGTCTCTGCGCAAGAATAACCTGACCGGCCCCATCGCGCTGGTACTGGGCAGCGAGGGCAGCGGGGTATCCCAGCTGGTCAAGAAGCTGTGCGACGGCGTGGTGCGGCTGGATATGGCCGCTCCCGGCACCGGCGTGGACAGCTATAACGTTTCGGTGGCGGCTGGCATCATCCTGTACGAGATCCAGTCGCAGCGCGCTGTAGAAGAATAAAACAAGCGGTAAACTCCATCCAGAACAGTGGGAGGGACAAGGATGCCGAACAATAAAAATGAACGCAAGGGCAAGCAGGCGGAGGAGCTCTCGGCAGAGGAGCGTTTCCGTAACTTTTTCAGCACCAGTGTGATCGATCTGCCCGAGGAGATGACCCGCCGGGACGAGCCTGTCCCGGTGGAAGAAAAGCCCAAGGCCGGGCTGCTGGGCAAGCTGTTCAGCCACGATAAAGAACAGGCTCCCGCCCCGGCGCAGCCGGTGCTGGAGATCCCTACCGGCGAGATCCTGCTGGGAGCAGATGCAAAGCCGATGCAGCCGGAGCAGGAGGATATGGCGCTGGAACTGTGCACCGAGGAGCCCATTCCGGCAATGCCGCCGCAGCCCGTCCGGACAGAGCCTGTCAAGGCCGTCCCGGCAGAGCCGGTGCCTGCACCCAAGGCGGCGGCTGCCGTGCAGCCGGAGCCGGAAAAGCCCGCGCCCCAGCCTGTTGCAGCCCCCAAAAAGCAGCCTAATGCGAAGAACGCCCCGGAGACGCTGCTGCCGCAGGAGGAACTGGAGCAGCGGGAGATGCAGCAGCTGAAGGATATGCTCAACGGCATGAGCGGCAAGGCAAAGCCTGCCCCGCAGCCCGTAAAGCCCGTGCAGACAGCACCGCAGCCCAAGGTACAGCCCGCGCCTGCACAGCCTGCGGCAGAGCCGGAGAAAGCCCCGGCAAAGGCTGCACAGAAGGCCGCCGAGGAGCTGCCGCCGGTGGTGTTTGCCAGTGCTCCGGCAGACCCGGAAACGCTGCCGAAAAAGCCTGAGAAAAAGTCTATTTTCCAGATGTTTGGCACGGCAGAGGACGAAAAGCCCGCTGCCCGCAAGCCGGAAAAAGAGGATACCATGAGCCTGCCGCTGCTCCCGCTGGAGCAGGACGGCGCTCCTGCTGAGACGGCATCCGCACCGGCAGCTGCCGCCCCTGCGGCTCTGGCACAGCCGGAGACCGCACCGGAAGCACAAGCGGCTGCTCCTGCCGAGGAAGCTGTGCCGGAATCCACAGCCGACAAGCTGCACCACATGGCCGCTGAGCTGACTTTGCGGTGCGTGCTGGCGGGCATTCTGGCCGTAGTGCTGTTGCACCTTGGGCTGACGGCAGAGCGTCTGCTGCCGCCGCTTTCGGTGCTGGACCCGGACGCTGCCCCGGCGGCGTTCTATGCCGCCAATCTGTTGCTGTTTGCCGCCAGCCTGTTTGTGGGCTACCCGGTGCTGCGGGACGGTCTGACCGGTCTGCGCGGTCGTCCCAGTGCGGACACCATGCCTGCGCTGGCCGCTGTGGCAGCGCTGCTGCAGGCGGTGGTGGCCATGCTGAATGCCAACGCCTACCGCAGCACCGAGGGCATCGGTCTGTTGACCGGTATGGCGGCGCTGGGGCTGTTTCTGGCGCTGGTGGGCAGCCGGGTGATGCTGGCTGCCGTGCAGGGCAGCTATGCGCTGGCAGCAGAGGGCGGCGAGCTGCGGGGCGCTTACCGCACCCGCGATAAGGATCTGATCCGCGCCCTCGCCCGGGATCTGGAGCAGAAGGACCCGTGGGTGCTGCTGAGCCGTCCGGTGCAAACGGCCAGCAATGACTTTGTGGAGCAGAGCCTCAGTGAGCGCGCCAGCGAGCGCCGCGCCCGGAAGGTGGCCTGTATCCTGCTGGCGGCGGCAGTGCTCAGCGGCGTAGCCTTCCTGCTGTTTGGCGGCGGGATCAACTGCGCCGTGGCTGCGGCTGCTGCCGTGCTGTGCATGGGCGCACCCCTTTCCTCGGTGCTGGTGCCCGGTCTGGCGGCGCTGCGTCTGCAAAGAAATGCTGCCGCTGTGGGCGCTGTGGTGCCCGGTTGGGCGGCCATTGAGGAACTGGGCGGCATCGACACCATTGAATTGGACGCCGACGACCTCTTTACCGCCGACAGCGTAACGCTGGAGGATATCCGCATCTTCAAGGGCGGCCGCATCGACCGCGCCATCCTGTATGCGGCCAGTGTGCTGAACGAAAGCTGCGACACCCTGCGCGGGCTGTTCCGCCAGATCATCGAGGACCGCACCGATATCCTGTTCCCGGTCAAGGATCTGGAGCAGCACACCGGGCTGGGCTTCTCGGCATGGTGCGATAATAACCGCATCCTCATCGGCACCCGCCGCTACATGGAGCAGGAGGACGTGACCCTGCCGGAGCAGGATTACGAGGACGACCACTCCAAAAACGGCGAACTGCAAATTTTGTATCTGGCAGTGTCCGGCAACCTGCACGCCATGTTCGTGCTGCGCTATGTGGGCGGCCGCAATGTGGCACGCAGCCTTGCCTCCCTGCAAAAGGAGAACATCCGCCTGCTGGTCACCAGCAAGGACCCCAGCCTGACGGCGCGGCACATCACCGAGGCTTATCACCTGCCGGAGGGCATGGTCACCGTACTGGATGGCGACCAGTGTCAGGCCATTGAAGCTGCCGAGGCTGCCCCGGCAAAGCCCGACTGCTGCCTGTACCACCACCGGGGCTTTGCCAGCCTGACCGGCGGCTTGCAGGCCGCAGATCAGGCACAGAATGCCGAGACCAGCGCCACCACGGTGCAGCTGGTGTCGGTGTGCTTCTCGGTGT
This sequence comes from uncultured Faecalibacterium sp., assembly GCA_934532365.1. Classification (GTDB taxonomy): domain Bacteria; phylum Bacillota; class Clostridia; order Oscillospirales; family Ruminococcaceae; genus Faecalibacterium. The sequence goes on from CAKTAT010000079.1 coordinate 6,009, forward strand.
TCATCGCGGTGCTGCTGACCTACGCGGGCAGCATCTGGCAGCTGTCCATCGCCACGGTGCTGATGTATCAGGCCGCATGGAGCGCCCTGAGCATTGCCGTCTGCGCCCTGAAGCAGCATAGCTGAAAGTTTTCGCATATTATAAAACGGGCTGTTGCACAGAACCTTGTGCAGCAGCCCGTTTTTGTAATCTTATTTTATTTTCTTGCGCTTTTCGTAGTCGTTCAGGGCGGTTAGTGCCTCGCCGGAAAGGGGAATAAGCGCCAGCATATTGAAGATGGTCATCAGTCCGATGCCCACATCGCCCAGATCCCACACCACGGTGTAGGCCTGTGTGCCGCCCACCAGCAGCATGGCCAGCGCCAGCAGCTTGTAGGCGGTCTGGCTCCACCAGTTGTCGCCGCACAGGTAGGCCACATTGCCCCGGGCGTAGTACAACACCCCCAGAAAGGTGGAGAAGCTGAACAGCGCTAAGATCACCGCAATGAACACGATGCCAAAGCCGCCCAGATGGTACTGCATGGCGGTCTGTAAAAGGTCCATGCCGGTCAGCCCGGCGGTGATTTCCTGCGGCACCAGCAGCATCAAAAAGGCGGTGCAGCTGCAGATAACCACCGTGTCGATCAATACGCCCAGCGCCTGCACAAGGCCCATCTTTACCGGGTCGTCGCACTCCGCAGCGGCAGCGGCGCAGGGGGCAGAGCCGCTGCCCGCCTCGTTAGAGAACAGCCCGCGCTTGACGCCGTTCATCAGCACCGCGCCAAAGCCGCCTGCGGCCACCTGACGCAGACCGAAGGCCTCGGCAAAGATGCGTGCCAGCACGGCGGGCAGCTGCCGGAGATTCAGCACCACGATGCCCACCGTGATGACAAAGTAGCACACCGCCATGACCGGCACAATGAAGTCAAGGCTTTTCACGGTGGCATTCTTGCGCAGCACGATCAGCGCCGCCAGCAGGGTAAGCACCACAGTGGTGGCCAGCGGCGGGACGTGAAAGGCGTTTTCAAAGGCAGAACTGACCGAGTTGGAGATGACTTGGCTGATGCCGCACCAGCAGATCAAACCGGACACTGCAAACAGCACTGCACACACGGAACGCTTGAGTTTTTTGCCCCGTTTGCGCTCGGCCAGCACATGGAGGTAGTAGGCCGGGCCGCCCCGCCAGCCGCCGTACAGCGGGTCCGGCACGCGGTATTTCTGCGCCAGAGTGGACTCCACAAAGGAGGTGGAAGCACCCAGCAGCGCGGTGACCCACATCCAGAACACCGCGCCCGCACCGCCCGCCGAAACAGCGGCCACCACGCCCACAAGGTTGCCCATGCCCACCCGGGTGGCGGTGGAGATAACCAGTGTCTGGAAGGAGGAAAGCCCGCCCGCAGCCTGCTTTTTTTCGCACACTGCGCCGATCATATCCCGGAACAGGCGCACCGGCAGCAGCCTTGTGCGCAGGGTAAAGCCAATACCGGCTGCAAACAGCAGCACCACCATGAAGGAGATGCCAATGCCGCCTGCCACCGGCAGGGTGAATAGATCGCCCCACAGCAGACGGTAAAGCGCTTCGATCAGATCAACTATCAAGAAAACAGCCTCCTGTACTTTTGAGAAATAAAGTCGCTACTTCATTATAGTACAGCACAGAAGAATTGTAAAATTTAAAATATTGATAGAATAGATTGACCAAACTGAACGCAATGTGGCAAATGCAGTTTACCTTCACGACTTTTCTCGTGAAAATGTGGTTCAGGAAAGTCCGCAGACTTTCCTGAACCACGAAATTAAAATAAATTTTCCGCTGAATATGCTCAGAGCGTAAGCGGAGGGCATTTAAATCGTCCTACAAAAAAGGGACTGCCGCACGGTTTGTGCAGCAGTCCCGGAGGAAGAAGCGCCTTTCAGCGCGGGAAAAGCTTACAGGATATCGATGTATTCACCGGCCAGCGCCTTGTTCATGCTGCGCACGGCGCAGAACTTGCCGCACATGCTGCAGGTGTCGCTGTGGTCGTCCTCGGGCAGGCGGGCGTCGCGGATGGCCTTGGCGGTCTCGGGATCCAGCGCGCAGGCAAACTGTGCATCCCAGTCCAGTACGCGGCGGGCATCGCCCATCTTGTCGTCAATGTCCCGGGCGTGGGGGATGCCCTTGGCAATGTCGGCGGCGTGGGCGGCAATCTTGGAGGCCACGATGCCCTGCTTTACGTCCTCCACATTGGGCAGTGCCAGATGCTCGGCGGGGGTCACATAGCACAGGAAGGCCGCACCGCTGGCGGCTGCCACTGCGCCGCCGATGGCAGCGGTGATGTGGTCGTAGCCGGGGGCGATATCGGTGACCAGAGGTCCCAGCACATAGAAGGGTGCGCCCATGCAGATGCTCTTCTGCACCTCCATGTTGGCGGCCACCTGATTCAGAGGCACATGGCCGGGGCCCTCCACCATCACCTGCACGTTGTGGGCCCATGCGCGCTTGGTCAGTTCGCCCAGACGCACCAGCTCCTCGATCTGGCACACGTCGGTGGCGTCAGCCAGACAGCCGGGGCGGCAGGCATCGCCCAGAGAGATGGTCACGTCATGCTCGGCGCAGATCTCGCAGATCTCGTCAAAGTGCTCGTAGAAGGGGTTCTCGTTGCCGGTCATGCTCATCCACGCAAACACCAGAGAACCGCCGCGGCTCACGATGTTCATCTTGCGCTTGTGCTTGCGGATCTGCTCGATGGTCTTGCGGGTGATGCCGCAGTGCAGGGTAACAAAGTCCACGCCGTCCTCTGCGTGCAGACGCACCACATCGATGAAGTCCTGTGCAGTCAGCTCCGCCAGATCCCGCTGGTAGTGGATGACCGAATCATACACCGGCACAGTGCCGATCATCACCGGGCACTCGTGGGTCAGCTTCTGGCGGAAGGGCTGGGTGTTGCCGTGGCTGGACAGATCCATAATGGCTTC
>CAKTAT010000080.1:0-8817 GCA_934532365.1 uncultured Faecalibacterium sp.
TACTTCTGGAACGTCTGCTCCACATACGGGGCCAGCAGCGGGTCGGGCTGGTAATGCCGGGTCTCATCGATCATGTAGCCGAACGGAATCGTGCCGCCATTATAAATACCCTTGAGAGCGTTCTCGGTCATGGCAGGCACCTCCCATTTATACATCATTGAACGGTGGATCGTTCTTTCAAAGCAATGTTTCGTATAATGGATATACCACATTTTGCAGAAGATTGCAAGTTGTTTTTTATCGCAAGAGAAAAATCAGTGCAGTATAAAAACAAGTTTCCCCGAAAGAACGTTCTCAAGGTTCTTTCGGGGAAGCCCATTATGAAAGAGAAAAAATGAAGAAAAGTAGATTGCTTGTTTGTGTAGACACGCTCTGCAAGGATCAGTTTTCCTTTTTATCCTCGCCCTCCGGGAAAATGATCTTATTCACAAAGAAGAAGATGACCATGGAGATTCCGCCGTTGAGGACGGTGGTGCCGATGTTGTAGATGAAGTCCGGCACCAGCAGGCCTGCCACCGCCACCCAGATGCAGTTGATGGAGTTGACGATGCAGGTGATGACGCAGAATGCCAGCACATACCAGCCGATCTGCTTTGCCAGATTGCCCTTGCTGCGGAACACGAAATTGCGCTGGATGGGGAAATTGATGCACTCGCCGATGACCATGGCGACCATGTAAGCGCAGAAGTAGGGCAGGCCGCCGTGGGCGGCGTCGTAGCCGAGAATGTTCCACTTGAAGGTCTCGCCGAACAGGGTGATGTCGATGCCCGGCCAGCCGAAATCCACCACCGGCAGGCTTGCAAAAGCCCCCGGCAGAAACTGCAGCAGCAGGTACTTGAACACGGTGATGAGGTTGGACACGATGACGAACAAACCGCCCTCGCGCACCCACTTGGCAGCGGCGGGGTGCTTTGCCGCAAAGTTATTCCAGAAATTCATAGCCTGCTTCCTTTCAGCTGTTTTTCAAGCGCTCTTCCATGCGGCTGTTCAGCACGATGTTCTTCACAGCCTCCACGATCACCCGCACAAGGCCGATGATCCAGAAGCCCTGCAGCTCCATCACGATGCCGTCCACCATGCCCATGCTGATAGCGCCGTTGGTCATTTTGGCCAGCGCACGCAGGGGCATATTGTACTGGAACAGGATGTTCAGGTCGGGCTTGCCCTTTTTGATGCTGCGGCGCAGCAGGGTGCCCAGCACGGCAGCCGCCAGCCAGCCGATGGGGCTGCGTCCGTGTCCCATCTCGCCCAGCGTCATGTTGCGGTCGATGTGCACCTTGTTCTCCGGGATGGGACGACCCAGCAGCGCTTCGAATTCATCATCCGGTACATTCTGGATATTGGCTGTGCAGTAATGACCTAGCTTTTTGCCCGCGTAGGGGTCGGGTGCGCCGGTGCCCGCCACCGTGACGGCGGCAGACAGGCGGATATCGGCACTGGAAGCGCCCACCAGCAGCTGATAGCTGCCGCCCTCCACCTCCCAGCGGTCGGTCTTGACGTTCCAGTAGCGGAAGGCCTTATCGTCCAGCGGGATGGTGACAGTCTTGCTCTCCCCTGCCTCAAGGAACACCTTCGCAAAGCCCTTCAGCTCCTTGACGGGGCGGAAGATCTTTGCATCCGGCTTTGCCACATACAGCTGCACCACCTCGGCACCTGCACAGCTGCCGGTGTTGGTGACAGTCAGGGTCACGCCGTTTTCATCTGCTTTCAGGTCACTGTACGCAAAGCTGGTATAGCTCAGGCCGTAGCCGAAGGGGAAGGCGGTGGGCACACCGGCAGTGTCGTAGTAGCGGTAGCCCACATACAGTCCCTCGCGGTACTCCACGGTGGGGCCGTCGCCGCCAAAGTTCTCCTTTGCGGGGGTGTCGGCGTAGCTGCGCGCCCAGGTCTCCGCCAGCTTGCCGCAGGGGTTCTGCGCGCCGGTGAGCACCTCGACCAGTGCACCTGCACCGGCCTGACCGCCCAGACAGCCGTAGACCAGCGCCTTGCAGTCCTTGACCCATGCACTTTCCAGCGAGGAGCCTGCACTCAGCAGCAGCACCACGTTGGGGTTTGCCGCCGCCACAGCCGCCAGTAGCTCCAGCTGGTTTTCTGCCAGCTTCATGTCGGCGCGGTCGATGCCCTCGCTCTCCTTGATCTCGTCCAGACCCATGCACAGCAGCACCACATCGGCGTTCTTTGCCAGCAGCACCGCCTCGGCCTTCAGCGCCTCATCGGGCTTGCCCTGCCGGTCAAAGCCCTTGGCATAGCCGACGCTGTTCAGGCCGCTCTCGGCAAGGCAATCCAAAAAGGAATCCACCTTGATGGAGTTGACGGCGCTGGAACCTGCACCCTGATAGCGGGGCGTCTGGGCAAAGTCGCCGATGACCGCCACCTTTTCCCTCTTTGCAAGGGGCAGCAGGCTGTTTTCGTTCTTCAGCAGCACGATACTCTGGGCAGCAGCCCGGCGTGCCAGTGCGTGGTGGGCGTCGGCATCAAACTTGCCGGGGGCGGCGTCCACCGCCGCCTTGGTGGTGAACACCAGTTCCAGCAGTTCGTCTAGCCGGGCGTCCACGTCCGCCTCGGTGATCTTGCCGGTCTGCACCGCTTTCATCAGCTCGCGGACGGCGTCCCCGCCGGGGGCGGGCATTTCCAGCGTAGATCCGTTCTTTACGCCCAAGGCGTGGTCGTTGCTGCCGCCCCAGTCGGTGACCACTGCGCCGTCAAAACCCCAGTCCTTGCGCAGGATATCCATGAGCAGGTGGGTGTTCTCGTTGGCGTAGGTGCCGTTGATGAGGTTATAGGCGGACATGATGGTCTTAGGCTGTGCCTCCTTGACCACCATCTCGAAGCCGGTCAGGTAGATCTCCCGCAGGGTGCGCTCGTCCACGATGGAATCCGAGGCCATGCGGCGCAGCTCCTGACTGTTCACTGCAAAGTGCTTGGGGCAGGCGGCAATGCCGTTTTTCTGGATGCCGCGGACGTAGGCCGCCGCCATCTTACCGGAAAGGTAGGGGTCCTCCGAGAAATACTCGAAGTTGCGGCCGCACAGGGGGCTGCGCTTGATGTTCAGGCCGGGGCCCAGCAGCACCGACACGCCCTGTGCCGCGGCTTCCTCGCCCATGGCTGCGCCCACAGCCTCGCCCAGCGCAGGGTCCCAGCTGTTGGCCACGGTGGCCGAGGTGGGGAAGCAGGTGGCGGGCACACTGGGGTTCAGGCCCAGATGGTCAGCCGCGCCCGCCTGCTTGCGCACGCCGTTGGGGCCGTCCGACAGGGTAATAGCCGGGATGCCCTTGCCCGGCAGCGCCCGGGTGGTGAACACCGTGCCGCCGCTCAGCAGGGCGCATTTTTGTTCCAGATCCAGTGTTTTGATGATATCTGCGTGTTTCATGGCATTTTCCTCTTTGCCTTTTCAAATCCAGAAAAGGCCCGCTGTTTTTTACGCAGCGGGCCTTTTATCTGGTTTCAGTTCAGGTGCTGCATCCGTTCAGAATGTCTTGCCCAGGATCAGGCGTTGACTTCCTCTTCCTTGCGCTTTGCATAGCCCTTTTTGACCACCAGAACTTCCAGTGCGATCAGAGCGGCTGCCAGTACAACGTCCACACCGATCATCACTTTTTCCCAACCGGGCATACCGGGGTTCAGGTTCTCGGGGTAGTAAGCACGGGAGTTTGCCACAGTGTACAGGATGTTCTTGCAGGCCTGACGTGCGGACACCAGAGCGGTAGCGCTGGTGGTATCGGTCAGGTGGTTGGTCTCGGTGTCGTAGTTGACCAGGCAGAGGTCGCCGCCGTTGCGGATCAGACGGTCAGCATCCTGATAGCCGCACACACCGTAGTAGTCGGTCAGCACCATGCCCACAAAGCCCCACTCCCCACGGAGGACCTTGTTCAGCAGAGCGTCGCAGCTGCCTGCGTAGGTGTTGCCGATGTAGTTGTAGGAGGACATGGCAGCGTGGCAGCCAGCTGCCTTGACGCACTGCTCAAAGGGCTTCAGGTAGATCTCACGGATGGCCTGCTCGGTGGACCAGGTGCAGAGCATACCGTAGCGGTTGGTCTCCTGATCGTTCAGGGCAAAGTGCTTCATGAAGGCGTAAACGCCCTGCTCCTGAGAGCCCATGATGGCGTTGGAAGCCATTGCGCCGGACAGCACGCCGTCCTCGGAGTAGTACTCGAAGTTACGGCCTGCGAAAGCGGAGCGGTGGATGTTCATAGCCGGTGCGTACCAGCCAGAAACATTCATGTCGTCAGCCATCTTGCCGATGGAGGTGCCGAAGTCGTGTGCCAGATCGGTGTTCCAGGTAGCTGCGATCATCACAGCAGAGGGGAAGCCGATGGAACCCTGCCGGGTGAAGTTGTTGTTGATGGAGGCGGGGCCGTCGCAGTCAACAGCCTGCACCTTGCCGATGGAATCCACTGCCACAGTCTGGAAGCCGCCCAGAGCAATGAGCTTGTCCATGTCAGAGACAGTGAGCTGATCCAGGAAGGCATCCCACTGGGCATCGTTGTAATCCACGCCCACCATGTCCTTCAGCAGCAGGCCGTTCTTGGCACCGGTGGTGGGGGCCACGTCGTCGGCATTGTTGAAGTCCTCGGGATTCCAGTTGGAGTTGTTGTAGAAGGTAGCCTTAGCCTCTGCCGGCAGCTCGAAGTCTGCGGGAGCAGCGGTAGCCTCGGCGTAGTTGGCAAAGCCATCGGCACGGGACAGGTAGGTCACATTGCCCTCGGCAAAGCCGAACTTGTTGTCAGCCACCTCCACATCGCTCTCACGCTTGTTGGAAGCGTCGTAGACGATGTCGGAAGCCACGGTGTAGGTCTTGGAATCCAGCACGGTGTGGGAGTCGGCGTTGATGCTGATGACGTAATCGCCCTTTTCCAGCACATAGCAGCCCTTGCCGTAGGTATCGTAGGAGGCCATATCCTCGGCCTTGAAGGTAACGGTGACGTTCTCGGAAGCGCCAGGAGCCAGCTCAGAAGTCTTTGCAAAGCCGATCAGGTTTGCAGAAGCCTTTTCGATGCCGCCGTTGGTGTAGGGAGGGTTATAGTAGACCTCCACCACTTCCTTGCCGGAGGCAGAGCCGGTGTTGGTGACGGTGACATCCACAGTGATGGTGCCGTCAGCCTCGGTAACGCTGTTCAGGGTCTGGGTGAAGGTGGTGTAGCTCAGGCCACGGCCAAAGGGATACACCACAGTCTTGTCGTAGTCGATGAGGCCTTCAGCGGCGGCAGTCTCGTAGAACTTGTAGCCCACATAGATGCCTTCCACATAGTCCACGAAAGCAGGGATGGTCTCGGCACCAAAGGCGCTGGCCTTGAGCTCATCCATGTTGGTGTAGTTGAAGTTGCCAAAGTTGTTCGCAGTGGGGGTCTGGGTCAGGTCGTACACAAAGGTATCAATGGTACGGCCAGAGGGGTTCACGTCGCCGCAGAGGATGGAGCCCAGAGCGTTGAAGCCGCTCTGGCCGGTGCCGGCGCACCAGATAACGCTCTTGATCTGGCTGTAGTCCTTGACCCAGCCCAGCTCCATGGCGTTGGCACCGTTGTAGACCACAACGACCTTATCAAAGTTCTTGCAGACCAGGTCCATCATGTCCTTTTCGGTCTTGGACAGCTGCAGGTAGTGGTCACCGGGCTCAAAGTCGTTGTAGCTGTGGCCGGCGTCGTAGGTGACCTGAGACACATCGGTGGGCAGGTCTGCACCTTCGCCGCCCACACGGGTGATGACCACCATAGCGGTGTCGGAGAAGGCCTTGGCATTGTTCATCAGCTCGTCAGTGTACTGTGCTGCCTCCGGCTCCGGCAGGGTCCAGTCCTGAGCGAACATCCCCACCTCCGGGCGATCAGCACGGTAAGAGGTGTAGAAGTCGCTCAGCTCGGTATTCAGCTCAAAGCCGGCGTTCTTCAGGCCCTCCAGCAGGGTGACGGTGGGGTAGGCGTCGGACAGAGCACCGGAACCGGTGCCGCCGTAGCAGGGGTTGGTGGAAGCCCAGCCAAAAACGTTCAGCTTGCTGTTCTTGGCCATAGGCAGGGTGCCGTCGTTATCCAGCAGGACGATGCCCTCGTCGGCAATGTTCTCGCACAGCTGGGTAGCGGAGGCCACATTTTCCTCGCTGACCTTGCCGTCGCCGGTGGCAAGGGTCACCATGGAGTACATGGGGCCGGTCAGGATCAGGTTCACGGTAATGGCCAGTGCCAGCACCATGCCCAGACCCGCCTGCCAGCGGATCAGATACTTTTTGGACTTGCTCTGCTTACGGCAGGCGATCATGACTGCGATCAGCAGAACTGCTACGACACCAAAGCCGATCAACTGCGATTTGATCGAGTTGAGGACCTTGATGACGTCATCCATATTGATGGACAACATAGGGTTTCTCCTCCTTTTTCTCTTGCGTGCAGATCATGGCAGGGGACACCCCCGCCAGCTTGGCTTTATGATAGCAGAAATTGCCGGAGAATTTTCAATTTGTTCACAAGCTGTCGTTTTGAACGCACAATTTGCAAAAGTTACAATAAGGTTTCAAATTTTATTGTGCTAATATACAAATATTGCCCCCTTGTATTTGTGCACCCTGCCAGACAGCAAAAAACGGCAGGGTGCGCCTGCCGTAAAATATCTATTCGTTTTGGGGCAGCGGAAACAGGATCCGCAGAGTGCACCAGTTGTTTTCCCAGTGCAGCGTCATGCTGCCGCCGTGCTGCCCGACGGTGGTGCGGACGCTTTTCAGGTCCGTTCCCTGCTGTGGCAGACCGTCCGCATCCAGCGCGGGGGCTGCCTCTGTATAGTGTTCGAACCGCAGCATGGCAAAGCCGCCCTGACTGTACACTGCCACCTTGATGAGCCGCTTTTCGGGGTCCGGCTCGGCGCGCACAGCGGCAATGGCGTTATCCAGTGCCACGCCCACGATGGTGCACAGTTCCCGGATGGTGAGAAAGCCCAGCATCCTGCCGTCTGCTACGCTGGTGATGGTGATGTTCTCCTGCTGGCATTCCATGGTCTTGGCGGTGAGCAGGGTATCCAGCACCGGGTTGCCGGTCTTGTTCTCGGCCTCGTACTGGCGGATGTTCTGCTCCATGGCGGCGATGGCGGCGTTTTGCTTTGCCTGATCCTGCTCTTCCCGGATGCGGGCAAGCTGGACTTTCAGTTCATGGTACCGCCGGTTGATGAGGTTGATGCCCTCCTTGCTGCGCTTGTACTGCTCGTACTGGCGATGCAGCACCTCGTCCATGGCGGCAAGCTCGCTGTGCAAAGCGTTCTCCCGCAGCTGCTCGTGCTGCACGGTCAGGATCAGCACGCCGGAAAAATCCACCAGAGTGCGGATGGAAAAGATGCTCATGTTGATATCGCTGCCGGGCAGAAAGCCCAGATTGCTCACCGCAAAGGCGGTCAGCGCCAGCATGACCGCCGTCAGGGCGGCGCTGCCGCTGATCTGCAGATGGCTGGCGGGCTGGGGGCTGATGTGCAACAGATAGCACATGAGCCCGAACAGCGCCCCATACACCAGCGCCAGCAGCAACAGGGAAAGGGGCTCCCATGGGCTGCGGACAGGCCAGAGGGCGCAGTGCAGCTGCCACTCCACGCTGGCGGCAAACTCTGCCAGAATGAACGCCCGGGCGCAGTGATACCCGGCCTCCAGTAGAGTGATGCTCCACACACCCCATAAATATAAGTAGGAAAGCCCGATGGCCGTTACCATGCAGGGGATCCAGAGCCCGCCGGGCACGTTGCCCGTCAGCCCCAGAAAGGCCGACAGCCCCACCGCCCACAGCAGGGTGATGCCCCCGGTGACCGCCTTGGAAAAGCGGGGCGCAAGCGCCGGTGTGAACAGCAGCACCGCCAGACACTCGGCAAAGGCGGTGTACAGCCGGGGGATATCCGGCAGCGCGGTCATGAGCCTTCACCTCCGATGTAGTCGGTCAGCGCGGCAAGAAAGGCCTTGCGCTTGGGGCGGCTGACCTGCAGCTCGCAGGGGCCCACCTGTACGGTGCTCTGCCGCAGCTCCCGCACCTGTGCCAGATTGACAAGGTAGCCGCTGTTGCACCGGGCAAAGGGACAGTCTGCCAGCTTTTCCTCAAAGGTCTTGAGGGCACCCGGGGCAGAAAAATCGCCCTCGTCGGTGTAAAAGTGTACCCTGTGCCCCTCGCTTTCCAAGTAATAGATGCTTGCGGTGTCCAGCCGGCGCAGCCCGCCGTCCACCGGCACGGTCAAATAGCGCTTTGCCCGCTTTTCCAGCCGGGCAACGGCCTTGAGCAGCTGCTGCGAAAAGGCAAAATAGGGCACCGGCTTCAGCACATAGTCCAGCGCCCCCACCGAGTAGCCCCGGATGGCATACTGCGCCATATTGGTGATGAAGATCAGGATGACGTCTGCATCCATCTGCCGGATGCGCTCTGCCGTGGTCATGCCGTCCAGATGCTTCATCTCCACATCCAGAAAAATAATGTCGTAGACAGCGCGGTAATCGTCCAGAATGTCCACGCCGTCCGCAAAGACCGTTACTTCAAATTCTGTCCCGTACTGCCGGGTATGCCGCCGGATATACTCCCGCAGCAGCGCCTGTACCTCCGCGTCATCCTCTACGATCGCCACCCGGATCATGACCACACCTCCCTTACCACACCATTGTGGAACTGTTACGGCTCTATTATAGCGCAATCCCATCGGGTTTGCCAAGTCCCCGCACCGACAAGTTTCAACCTGCAAATTTCACTCTATTGAGGGTGTTCTTTCCTTGGCGGGTGTGGTATACTCGGCTTAGCGCAACAAATCGGAATTTGAGGAGTTGATAGATTGGACCAATCAGAACTTTATAAAGAACTTGGTGCATTGACAGATAAT
>CAKTAT010000081.1:0-8622 GCA_934532365.1 uncultured Faecalibacterium sp.
TTCCAACATGAAAATAGGTTCCGTTACAAGTTCTTTCGATATTGTTCAATTTTCAAGGTCCTGTGCGCCTCAGCCTTTCGGCTGAAGACTTGATTATTTTACCACAGAAGCGGTTTTTTGTCAAGCACTTTTTTGAGAAGCTTTTGAAGTTTTGTGAACTTAAATCGTCCAGCAGTTTCTCGGTGCTAACCGGAACATTTTGAACGTTCATTGGTTCTTTTCAAGGGCTTCCTGCTGAGCTTTCAGAAGTCATTCTTTTGTCTCAGCGCTTGGCGCTCACATATAGTACCATACCGCAACTACTTTTGCAAGCCTTTTTTACATTTTTTTCGCCTTTTTTTGCGCTTTGTGAACTATCGCCAGTTTTCTGCCGGGAACCGCCGGGTGTTTTGACGTCTCCGGCAGCGGCGGTGTCCCCGCCCTATATTATTACATTATATAGGCAGCGTGTAGCCCGGACGGGTATAGACTGCGGCTTATATTACCCGCCGGAAAGCGCACTGTGCTGTCAAGACTTTCCGCGCAAAATTTTGTCCCGAAAAATATCCTCGATTTTTGGCGATTGCTACAAAACGCAAAATATAGTGGTATTTCGCTTGACTTGCCACTAGATAATGATAGAATAGAACTACATTCAGTTTGTTGGATATCGTTGTGCGCAAACGGGTATCTCTTAGGGTAAGGGATACCCGTTCACAATGCGCCTATATAGAAGGAGGAGAACCGATGAAGATCATCAAACGAAACGGTGCAGAAGTTCCTTTTGATATTACTAAGATCATCACCGCCGTTACCAAAGCCAGTGATTCTGTGGGCGGTCAGGATCGCCTGACCCGGGAGCAGATCACCCAGATCTCTGCCGCAGTCACCGACAAGTGCCAGCACCTGAACCGCGCAGTCAGCGTGGAGGAGGTGCAGGATATGGTGGAGAACCAGCTGATGGACATTCACGCCCATGACGTGGCACGGCACTATATCACCTACCGCTACGTCCAGAGCCTGAAGCGTCAGACCAACACCACCGACGAGCGCATCCTGAGCCTGATCGAGTGCCAGAACGAAGAGGTCAAGCAGGAGAACGCCAACAAGAACCCCACCGTCAACAGCGTGCAGCGCGACTATATGGCCGGTGAGATCTCCAAGGATCTGACCGCCCGTCTGCTGCTGGATCCGGAGATCGTAAAAGCCCATCAGGAAGGTCTGATCCACTTCCACGATTCCGACTACTTCGCCCAGCATATGCACAACTGCGATCTGGTGAATCTGGAAGATATGCTGCAGAACGGCACCGTCATCTCCGGCACCTATATCGAGAAGCCGCACAGCTTTTCCACCGCCTGCAACATTGCCACCCAGATCATTGCACAGGTGGCCTCCAACCAGTACGGCGGCCAGAGCATCAGCCTGACCCATCTGGCTCCCTTCGTGGACGTCTCCCGCAAGAAGATCGCCGCTGAGGTAGAGCTGGAGATGGAAGGTCTGGACGTCTCTGCCGAGCGCAAGAAGGAGATTGTGGAGCGCCGTCTGCGCAACGAGATCAACCGCGGCGTGCAGACCATTCAGTATCAGGTGGTCACCCTGATGACCACCAACGGTCAGGCGCCCTTCATTACTGTGTTCATGTATCTGGGCGAGGCACGCAACCCGCAGGAAAAGGCCGACCTTGCCATCATCATCGAGGAGACCATCCGCCAGCGCTATCAGGGCGTAAAGAACGAGGCCGGTGTGTGGATCACCCCCGCCTTCCCCAAGCTGATCTATGTGCTGGAGGAGGACAACATCCGCCCCGGCACCCCCTACTACTACCTGACCGAACTGGCCGCTAAGTGCACCGCCAAGCGCATGGTGCCGGACTATATTTCGGAAAAGAAGATGCTGGAGCTCAAGGTGGACAAGAACGGCGAGGGCCACTGCTACACCTGCATGGGCTGCCGCAGCTTCCTGACCCCCTATGTGGACCCCGAGACCGGCAAGCCCAAGTACTACGGCCGCTTCAATCAGGGCGTGGTCACTATCAATCTGGTGGACGTTGCCCTGAGCTCCGGCGGCAACTTTGAAAAGTTCTGGAAGATCTTTGACGAGCGTCTGGACCTGTGCCACCGCGCTTTGCAGGCACGCCATAAGCGGCTGCTGGGCACCCCCAGCGATGCTGCCCCCATTCTGTGGCAGTACGGCGCGCTGGCACGCCTGAAGAAAGGCGAAAAGATCGACAAGCTGCTGTTCGGCGGCTACTCCACCATCAGTCTGGGCTATGCCGGCCTGTACGAGTGCGTGAAGTATATGACCGGCAAGAGCCATACCGATGCCGGTGCCAAGCCCTTTGCTCTGAGCGTGATGCAGCACATGAACGACAAGTGCAACGCGTGGAAGAAAGCCGAGAACATGGACTACTCCCTCTACGGCACCCCGCTGGAATCCACCACCTACAAGTTTGCCAAGTGCCTGCAAAAGCGCTTTGGTATCGTGGAGGGCATCACGGACAAGAACTATATCACCAACAGCTACCACGTCCATGTCTCCGAACCCATCGACGCCTTTACCAAGCTGAAGTTTGAGGCCGACTTCCAGCGCCTGTCCCCGGGCGGCGCCATCAGCTATGTGGAAGTGCCCAATATGCAGGACAATCTGGAAGCCGTCATGAGCGTGCTGCAGTTCATCTACGACAACATCATGTACGCCGAGCTGAACACCAAGTCCGACTACTGTCAGGTGTGCGGCTACGACGGCGAGATCAAGATCGTGGAGGACGACGGCAAGCTGGTGTGGGAGTGCCCCAAGTGCGGCAACCGCGACCAGAACAAGCTGAATGTTGCCCGCCGCACCTGCGGTTATATCGGCACCCAGTTCTGGAATCAGGGCCGCACGCAGGAGATCAAGGACCGTGTGCTGCATCTGTAACAACAGCTAAATTTTATTTTTGATTTGATGTTTGGAGCGGCCGAAAGGCCGCTCCAAACATCTTTTCAGCAAACGACAGGAACATGAGCATGAACTACGCAAACATCAAATATTACGATATCGCCAACGGCCCCGGGGTGCGCACCAGCGTTTTTGTGTCCGGCTGCCGCCACCACTGCCCGGGCTGCTTCAACGCCGTGGCATGGGATTTTGACTACGGTCAGCCCTTTGATAAGACCGTGCGCAACGAGGTATTCGCCTCCTGTCAGCCGGACTATATCGCCGGGCTCTCCCTGCTGGGCGGCGAACCCTTTGAACCAGAGAACCAGCGGGAGCTGCTGCCCTTTGTGCGCAACTTCAAGGCGCTGTACCCCGCCAAGACGGTGTGGTGCTACTCCGGCTACACTTGGGAACAGCTTACCGGCAAAGAACCCAGCCCCGCGCGGTGCGAGGTGACCGATGAACTGCTGGCACTGCTGGATGTGCTGGTGGACGGCAGATTCGTGCAGGCCGAGCACGACATCTCCCTCCGCTTCCGCGGCAGCCGCAACCAGCGCCTGCTGGATGTACCCAAGTCCCTTGCCGCCGGGCAGCCCGTGTGGTGGGAGGACGAAAAGGTGTTCGCCACCCATAGCATGGAACGGTAACCCCCTCTCGTGAAAATGCGTTTGTCGCGGCCCGCAGGCCGCGACAAACGCTCTATTAAAAATAATTCTTCCGCTGAATATGGCCAAAGCAACGCGGAGGCCATTCGAAATCGTCCCACACTAAAAGAAGCCGCTGCACGGTCTGTGCAGCGGCTTCTTTCCGTTCTCATTCCCGGCTGCCCACGGCGTCCTCGATGACGCGCAGGAAGGCGTTGCCGTAGCGGGCGGCTTTCTTTTCGCCCACGCCGCTGATGTTCAGCAGCTCGTCGATGCTCATAGGCTTTTTCTCTGCCATCTCCCGCAGGGTGGCATCGTTGAACACCATAAAGGCGGGCAGGTTCTGCTTACCCGCCAAGCGCTTGCGCACCGCATACAGGGCGTTGAGCAGCTTTTCGTCCGCCTCGCTCAAGCTGCCCGCTGCGGCGGGCTTTGCGCGGCGGGGCTTTTCCAGCCGGTCGGCGCTCTGGGCGGCACGGCGGCGGGCGTACTCCACCTGCAGCTGGGCTTCCTGCTCGGCGGCAAGGCAGCAGGAGCAGTTACCGCACTTTTTAGGCGCAGCCTCCCCGAAGTATTGCAGCAGAAAGCCGCGCAGACAATGCTGAGTGGTGGAGTAGAAGGTCATGTACTTGAGCCGCTCCTCTGCCTTGCGGGCGGCTTCGGCCTTTACATCCGCGGGCAGGCCATTGTCGGCCTCCCGCTCCTTGTCGATGAAAAAGCGGATGGTGCGCACATCCGTGCCGGAATACAGCAGGGTGCACCGGGCGGGCTGACCGTCGCGCCCGGCGCGTCCGGCCTCCTGATAATAGCTTTCCAAGTCCTTGGGCATATTATAATGGATGACGAACCGCACGTTGGGCTTGTCGATGCCCATACCGAAAGCATTGGTAGCTACCATCACCTGTACCCTGTCGTAGAGAAAATCGTCCTGATTCTGCCGCCGGGTGTCCGCATCCAGCTTGGCGTGGTAAGCTGCCGCCCGGATGCTGCGGCTCTGCAGCAGCTGCACCGTCTCGTCCACCTGCCGGGTGGTGCTGCAATACACGATGCCCGCATGATTACCCTCCTTGAGCACCAGCTCCAGCAGCTCCTTGGGCTTCTGGCTGGGCAGCGCCCGCCGGGTCTCAAAGTACAGGTTGGGGCGGTCGAAGCTGGTGGTCACTTCGTAGGGCGCCTGCAGCGCCAGATGGGTGCGGATATCCTCCCGCACATGGGCGGTGGCGGTGGCGGTGAACGCGCCTATGACCGGGCGGCTGGGCAGGCTGTCCACAAATGCCTTGATGCGCAGATAGCTGGGGCGGAAGTCCTGCCCCCACTGGCTGATGCAGTGCGCCTCGTCCACCGTGACCATACTGATCTGCCGCTCCTGCGCAAACCGCTGGAAGCCCGGCATCTCCAGCCGCTCCGGCGCCACATAGATGATCTTGTACCAGCCCTCCCGGGCGCGGTGCAGCATCAGCGCCTTCTGGTTGTCGGTCAGGCTGTTGTTCAGAAAAGCCGCTGCCACGCCCGCCTGCACCAGCGCACCCACCTGATCCTTCATCAGGCTGACCAGCGGGGACACCACGATAGTAATGCCCGGCAGCAGCAGCGCCGGTACCTGATAACAGATGGATTTGCCCGCGCCGGTGGGCATGACCGCCAGCACATCCTGTCCGGCCAGCAGGCGGCTGACGATCTCCTCCTGCCCGGGGCGGAAGCTGTCGTAGCCGAAAACTTTTTTCAGGATACTGTGCGGGTTTTCCATGGTTTCCTCCGTTATATATATAGGTGCACTGACGTGCAGAACGCTCAAAACCTTATCAGTATACCACAAAACCGGCACTTTGGGCAGAAAAAAGCGTCACTTTGCGCAAAAATGTGCGATAAGCGATCTTTCTGCCCGGGAAGGATAGCTTTTCAGGCGCGAAAATGCTATAATGAGAACACATATCTCCATGCCGTCCTGCAGACTGCCCGGCATGGACCATGCAACGTAAAAAGGAGCATTTATAATATGCAGCAGAAACTTATCACCTTTGCCGTGCCCTGCTACAATTCCGCAGCCTATATGCGTCACTGCATCGAGACGCTGCTGACCGCAGGCGAACAGGCCGAGATCATTCTGGTGGACGATGGTTCCGTCAAGGATGATACCCCCGCCATCTGCGACGAATACGCCGCAAAGTACCCCACCATCGTCAAGGCCATCCATCAGGAGAACGGCGGCCACGGCGAGGGCGTCAATCAGGGCATCCGCAACGCCACCGGCCTGTACTACAAGGTAGTGGACAGCGACGACTGGCTGGACACCGACGCCCTGAAGAAGGTGCTGGAGCGCCTGACTACGCTGGTTGCCCGCGGCACCGCGCCGGATCTGATGATCTGCAACTATGTGTACGAGCACGTTGAGGACGGCACCAGCCATACCGTGCGCTACACCAACGTGTTCCCGCAGAACCGCCTGTTCGACTGGGTACACGTCCGGCACTTCCGCCCGGATCAGAACCTGCTGATGCACTCGGTCATGTACCGCACCGAGGTGCTGCGTCAGTGCGGCATGGTGCTGCCCAAGCACACCTTCTATGTGGACAACATCTTTGTGTACCAGCCCCTGCCCTACGTCAAGAGTATGTACTATATGGATCTGGATCTGTACCGCTACTTCATCGGCCGCGCAGACCAGAGCGTGAACGAGAGCGTGATGATCGGCCGTGTGGACCAGCAGCTGCGGGTCACCAAGCACATGATCGACTGTCAGGATCTGGACGCACTGAAAGACCAGAAGCGTCTGCGCGCCTACATGGTGCACTACCTCTCTGTGATGATGGCGGTCAGCGACATCTTCCTGCTGCTGGACGGCAGCGCCGAGGCGCACGCCAAAAAGGCAGAGTTGTGGCAGTACCTCAAGGATCACGTTACCCCCGGCGTCTATCGCGCCGTGCGCGTGAACCTTGGCGGCCTGACCGACATGCACTTCCCCGGCGGCGACAAGGTGGTCGTAGCCACCTACCGCCAGCTGCGCAAGATCTTCAAGTTCAACTAAGAGCATATTTTAAATTTCGGGATAGCGGAACGCCTGCGGGCGCTCCGCTATCCCTTTTTCACGGCTGGGGTCGTAAAGGGAAACGGCAGCCGAACTGCTTGTATTCCGTCCTTTCTCGTCCTGTTTCTGTCTTTTCGTCTCAAAAGATGTATGAAACGCGCAGGATGGTTGCTTTTCCTCCGTTGTTCCGGTATACTGGATACGTTTTCCCATTTTGACCCCCGCACTGGATTTCACACGGGAGTTCGATACTTTTTTGACAAGGAGGAACCGAGTGCTGCGGCCCTTGGCTGCGCACCCAATACAAACCACATTATGGAACAAATGTTGATCTGTCTGTCCCTTGCCCTGATCGCCGGCCTGCTCATGTCACGCGCTGCCAAGGCCGTGCGTCTGCCCGCCGTCACCGCTTACCTGCTTACCGGCCTGCTGCTGGGGCCCTTCTTTCTGGGTCGGCTGGGGCTGAGCCGTTTCGGCTTCGGCTTTGGCAGCCTTGCCGCCGTGGAGGACTACGGCATTATCACACAGGTGGCGCTGGGCTTTATCGCCTTCGTCATCGGCAACGAGTTCCGGCTCAGCGCCCTGAAGCACATGGGTCGCCGCGCCGTGACCGTGGGCATTGCGCAGGCGGTGTTCACCACTGCGCTGGTGGATATCGCCCTTGTTGCCCTGCACTTTGCCCGCCCGGACGTCATCTCGCTGGCCTCTGCCATTACGCTGGGCTCCATCGCCGCCGCCACAGCCCCTGCCGCTACCCTGATGGTGGTCAAGCAGTACAAGGCCGACGGCCCGCTGACCAAGCTTCTGCTGATGGTGGTCGCCATTGACGATGCTGTGGGTCTGGTGCTGTTCTCGGCCTCCTACGGTGTGGCAAACGCGCTGGAGCAGGGACGCATCGACCCCATGAGCGTGGTGCTGGAGCCTCTGCTGGAGATCGCACTCTCGCTGGCACTGGGCGCTGCCGCCGGTTACCTGCTGAACCTGCTGGAGGTCTACTTCCACTCCCGCTCCAAGCGCATGAGCCTGTCGGTGGCCTTTGTGCTGCTGACCGTGGGCTTGTCCATGACTGAGTTCGAGATCAACGGCACCCGCTGCGGCTTCTCGCTGCTGCTGGTGTGCATGATGACCGGCACCGTGTTCTGCAACGTCTGCCCCACCTCGGACGAGCTGATGGACCGTCTGGACCGCTGGGTGTCCCCCATCAACATCCTGTTCTTCGTGCTGTCTGGCGCAGAACTGGACCTGACCATCCTCACCAACCCCATGGTGCTGCTCATCGGCGTGGTGTACATCGTGGCGCGCTCTGCCGGTAAGATCAGCGGCTCCTACCTGAGCTGCCGCGCTACCAGCTGCAGCCCCGCCATCCAGAAGTATCTGGGCATCACCCTGCTGCCGCAGGCCGGCGTGGCGCTGGGCATGGCTGCCACCGCCGCCGAGCTGTCGGACGGCCACATGGTGCGCAACGTGGTGCTGTTCTCGGTGCTGGTGTACGAGCTGGTAGGCCCCACCCTGACCAAGCTCTCGCTGACCGCTGCCGGAGAGATCCGTCCCGAGGGACGCACCAGCGCCCGCGTGGAGAACCAGCCCGAAGCCCCTGTGGAACTGAGCTGAGACGGTCTGGAATGGCCTCCGCTGCGCTCTGGCCATAATCAGAGGAAGAATTATTTTTAATAGAGCAATGCCGGAGCGTCTGCGGACGCTCCGGCATTGCATTTTCACAGGTGGGGTCGTAACGGTCAACGGCATTTACAGCGCCGCTTTCTGCGAAAGCGCGGCGCTGTGGAAAAGTTTTTTGCAGAATTTCAGCGGGCTGAACCCTCTCAGTCATCGCTGCGCGATGCCAGCTCCCCCGAAGGGGGAGCTTTATCAGTGCTTACCGGCAGATGCGTAAAAGCTCTCCCTTCGGGAGAGCTGGCGCGGGAGCGCCTGAGAGGGTTTGCTCCCCCTCGGGGGAGCTGTCGCGCAGCGACTGAGGGGTTATGGATGGAGAAGCGAAAAAAGCGTTAAAGCGATAGCGCCGACTGGCGCAGCGCTAGCTTTTTTGTGCTTCGACTT
>CAKTAT010000082.1:0-7666 GCA_934532365.1 uncultured Faecalibacterium sp.
AACGTTCATTGGTTCTTTTCAAGGGCTTCCTGCTGGGACTTCAGAAGTCATTCTTTTGTCTCAGCGCTTGGCGCTCAAGTATAATACCACACCCCCGGATGATTGTCAACACTTTTTGACATCTTTTTTCCAAATTCTTTGCGGTGGCAAAAGCCTTGCGTATCGGCGGCGGGTGCGCTATTATATATTATATACATTATAGAGCGCTGCGAAAGGAGCCCTGACCCATGATCCTCACCGTCAATATCGGCAACACCCACATCACCGTGGGCGGCTACGAACAAGACACCCTCATCTTCTGCGGGCGGCTGCACTCCGACCCCGCCGCTACGGTGGAGGAATACGCCATCCGGCTGGTGAATCTGTTACAGCTGTACGGGGCATCCCCGGCACAGATCGAGGGCGGCATTCTGGGCAGCGTGGTGCCCATGCTCAGCGGGCGGGTGCTGGCGGCCTTACAGCTCTTGTGCACGGCGCGCATTCTGACCGTGGGGCCGGGGCTGAAAAGTGGCATCAAGCTGCGGCTGGACAACCCCGCGCAGCTGGGCGCAGAGTTGCTGTGCGGCGCGGTGGCGGCGCTGGCGGAGTGCCCCGGGCCGCTGGTGGTCATCTCGGCAGACACGGCCATCTCCCTGATGGCGGTGAATGCCAAGCAGGAGCTTGTGGGCGGTGTGATCCTGCCCGGGCCGCAGCTTTCCATGAACGCGCTGGTGCAAAAGACTGCCCAGCTGCCCCAGATCGACCCCGCTGCCCGCGCATCGGACTCGGTGCTGGGCAAGAGCACCTCGGCCTGCTTACAGAACGGCTTTGTGCTGGGCACCGCCAGCCTGCTGGACGGTCTGGCCGACCGCTTCTGCGCCGAACTGGGCGCACAGACTGCCTTTTACGCCACCGGCGATCTGCCCCGCTCCATCCGGGAGGCCTGCCGCACCCCCATCCACTACCGCGAGACTCTGATCACCGACGGCCTGCACCGCATCTGGCTGCGAAACCGGAAGGGCTGACGATTTTCGTTTGCATTTTGCATTCCGATGTGTTATACTGTGTTGTACCCACCAAAGGGGTACGGCATTTGCGATCGTAGCTCAGCTGGATAGAGCGTTCGGCTCCGACCCGGAAGGCCAGAGGTTCGAATCCTCCCGGTCGCACCAAGGACTGCTGCACAGGTTTTGTGCAGCAGTCCTTTTTATTTATTTTATCGAATCCATCTTGCAAAAGTACCGCAGTGCCTTATAATAGAGGCTGTGCCCCGGTGTGCGCGGGCACGGTTTAGGATGTATAGGATAAAGGAAAAAAGAGTATGGCTTCTCAAACGAATACGCTGACGGAAGGCCCTCTGGCCAAGCAGATCTTTCTGGTCAGTCTGCCGCTGGCGCTTTCCAACCTGCTGCAGGTGCTGTTCAATATGTCGGACGTGGCGGTGGTGGGGCGCTTTGCCGGTTCCACGGCGCTGGGCGCTGTGGGCTCCACCAGCACGCTGGTGACCCTGTTCACCGGCTTTCTCATCGGTCTGAGCAACGGCATCAACGTGCTGGTGGCGCGGTTTTACGGTGCGCGCCACCCCAAGGACGTGGAAAAGACCGTCCACTCGGCAGCCATCATCAGCGCCATTGCCGGTGTGGTGCTGCTGCTCATCGGTCTGCTGGGCTCCCCTGCCATGCTGCGGCTGCTGAACACCAAGGAGGATCTGCTGCCCGGCGCCATTTTGTATCTGCGGGTGTATTTTCTGGGTATGCCGGCGCTGGCGCTATACAACTTCGGCAACGCGGTGTTCAGTTCCATCGGCGACACCAAAAAGCCGCTGATGTATCTGTCCATTGCCGGTGCACTGAACATTCTGCTGAACCTGTTCTTTGTCATCGTGTGCGATCTGAGTGTGGTGGGCGTGGCGCTGGCCAGTGCCATCAGCCAGTGCGTTTCGGCCTTTCTGATCCTGCGGGCGCTGACCCGGGTGCAGGACTGCTACGCGCTGGACCTGCACAAGTTGCAGCTGGACCCGGCGCAGGCCAAGAGCATCCTTGCGCTGGGCGTGCCCGCCGGGCTGCAGAACGCCATTTTTGCCATTGCCAACCTGTTCATTCAGGCGGGTGTCAACTCCTTCGACTCCCTGATGGTCAAGGGTAACAGCGCCGCCGCCAACGCGGACGCGCTGATCTACGACTGCATGGCGGCCTTCTACATGGCGTGTGCCAGCTTTATGAGCCAGAACTACGGCGCGGGACGGCCTGACCGGGTGAAGAAGAGCTACTTCATCAGTCTGGGCTACTCCTTCGGCGTGGGGCTTGTGCTGGGCGCGGCGCTGTTCTTCTGTGGGCCGTCCTTCCTGGCGCTGTTCACCACCGAAGCCGCCGTTATTGACGCCGGCATGAAGCGGGTGGCCGTGATGGCCTTTGCCTACTGCATCTCGGCCTTTATGGACTGCACCATTGCCGCCTCCCGCGGGCTGGGCAAGACGGTGGTGCCCACCGTCATCGTGGTGCTGGGCTCCTGCGTGTTCCGGGTGATCTGGGTGTACACCATCTTTGCCCACTTCCACACCATCCCGGCGCTGTACCTGCTGTACCCCTGCAGCTGGACGCTGACCGCGCTGGCAGAGATCGCCTATTTTGCAAGCTGCTACAAGCGTGCAATGGCGATTTTCCGCAGACCTGCGGCGGCGTAAGAGAAAATATGATATAACAAAGGGCTGCTGCACGGTTTGTGCAGCAGCCCTTTGTTTATGCTTTTGTCAGGGGGTCAGAGCGCAGCTCAGATCTCCTTCTTCAGGGTCTCGCCCATGATGTAGCCGTAGGTCAGAGCGGCGTCGAAGCCCATGCCGTACTGCTTGGCGTCCTTCTCCTCGATGGAGCCGCAGACATCGCCGGCAGCGTACAGGCCGGGGATGGCCTTCTTGTCCTCGGTCAGGACGTGGCAATCGGTGTCGATGGCCAGACCTGCGGTGGTCAGGTAGAAGGTGGGGTCAACGCGGATGGCCCACAGACCGTCGCGGGTCTCGATATAGGGGCAGTTGCGGCGGCCGAACTCATCGGGTTCGCCGGCCAGAGCGGCGGCGTTGTTTGCCTCGATGGCGTCTGCCAGATTGGGCAGGTTCAGCTCCTCGGAAGCCTTCTCCACGCTGTCGTAGTGCACAGCCTCGCCCTTCTCGAACATGGCAACGTAGCCGTTGAAGCCGTAGGACTCGCTGTCGCGCAGCTTGACAGCAGAGGACTCGTCGAACACATAGTAGAAAGTGTCGCCGTTGTCCTTGTTCAGCTTTGCCTTGGCCATGGTGTAGTGGTTATCGGAGACGATGTTGCCGATGTTGTCGCCCTTGATGTTGACCATGATGCCGGGGGCAGTCTGGTGGATGAAGGCCAGCTCGAACTTGCTCTTGTAGCTGGACAGGAAGGCGGGCAGAGCGCGGTTCTCGCACTCCACATAGCCGCCGGCGTCGATACCCATCTGGATGCCCTCGCCGGTCATGCTGGAAGCGCAGTTGAAGAAGAAGTCGGCGTAGTCGGGGCTGTACTTCTTCAGCATTTCGGGGTTCTTGGCAAAGCCGCCGGAAGCAAGGCAGACCGCCTTGCCGCGCAGGGTGTAGCTTGCGCCGTTCTCGCCCTTGGCGTGGAAGCCCACAACACGGCCGCTCTCGTCCTTGATCAGGTCGGTGACGCTGGTAGAGTAGATGATCTTGCCCTTCTCGTACTTCTCCACGCGCTGTGCCATGAACATCATGGCGTAGCCTGCGCCGCCCTCGTAGCAGCCGGGTGCCAGATACGGGGTGGAAGCGCCGTACTGGGTAGCGCTCTCGTAGTTGCCCATGGTGTTGAAACCGATGCCGATGCCTGCCATCCAGTCCACCAGATCACCGGCGACGGTGTACTGCTTGGTCATGTAGGGCATTTCACCGTTGAAGAACTCGGTGCGGTGGTACTTCTCCATGGTCTGCCAGAAGTTCATCATGCCCTCCAGCGTACCCATGGCAGAGCTGCGGAAGCTGCCGTCCACATCGTAGTTGTACTGCAGCTTGGAGCCTGCGGTGGCAACGCCGCCGTAGGTCATGGACATGGAGCCGCCGGGGATATCGCGCTTCTCCACCAGAATGACGCTGTAGCCGGCCTCCAGCAGGCGGCAGGCACAGGTCAGGCCGGAGGTGCCGGCACCCATGATGACGACATCGGCCTCTTCCTCGATGACCTCGTTGGAAGCTGCGATGGTGACCTCCTTGGAGAAGTCGTCCACGTTATAGCCGGCCAGCTCGATGGCCTCCTTCACGGCTGCCTTGACAGCCATGGAGGTGATGGAGGAGCCGCGCAGGTTGGGCACGTTGACGCTCTGGTGCTCGACGATGGCGGCGGGGATGCGGGAGCAGGCATAGTTGCCGATGCCGATGGTCTCCTCGTGAGACAACACCTCACAGGCAGTGATCTTGCCGTCAAAGAAGGTGGTGGCAACGTGCACCCAGCTTTCGTGACCCATTGCCTTGGTGACGTACTTGCCGTCTACCGGGGAGGAGGGCTTGGTCACAGCGGAGGAAGCAGCAGTGGAAGCTGCGGAGGAAGCGGGAGCACTGGTGGTGCTGGAAGCGGAGTTGCCGCAGGCGGTCAGCAGACCGGCAGCAGCTGCGCCCATGGTGCCCACAGCGGCACCGCGCATAAAGTTGCGACGAGAGATCTTAGCCATAAGGTTTGCCTTTCTTTTTCTTCTTAAGTTCTTCTTTTTTGCGTTTTTCCTGTTCCTTCGTGCATTTTGAACATTGATACGATTATAGCAAAGTTTTGCCCCGGTGTGAAATACAAATTTGTGCCCGGATTTATCAAATCTCTTTATAGATCACTTCCCCTTTACGGCCTGTGCGGAATCCTGTATAATAAAGATGACCAGCTTTTTTACACAGGGAGGGGCGCCGTTCTATGACGATTTACCAGTTGGAGTGCTTTATTGCCGTAGCAGAGGAGCTGAATTTCAGCGCTGCCGCCGAGCGGCTGTTCACCACTCAGCCCGCCATCACCTACCAGATCAACGCGCTGGAAAAGGAGACCGGGCTGCACCTGTTTGAGCGCACCACCCGCCGCACCAAGCTGACCGCTGCCGGGCAGTCCTTTTATCTGGACATGGTGCAGATGACCAGCTTCGGGCGGCAGGCGCTGAAGAAGGCGCAGGATATTCAGGACGCCGATCGCTCCCACCTGACCGTCGGGCTGCGGCAGCTGTTCGATTACAGCTCCTTTTCCAGCATTCTGGCCGAGTTCCAGCACCAGTTTCCCAACGCCTGCGTGGACGTTGTGCCGCAGGACAACCGCCGCCCGCTGGAGCAGCTACGCTCCGGGCAGCTGGACATCGGCTTTTTCTACGCCACCGAGCACTCCCGCGACCGGGACATCTCCTTTACGCCCCTGTTCTCGCTGGGGTACCATGTGCTGATGAACCCCAACTCTCCCCTTGCCGACCGGCGGGCGCTGCATCTGGCAGACCTGAAAGGGCAGAGCGTGGTGTCCTCCGGCGCGTTCGACAGCTTTCTGTCCGCCTGTCAGGGGCCGTCGCTGGAGCAGCTGGCGCAGGTGGGGGTGGATTGCAGCAAGATCACCCCCAGCTTTGAGGGCGCGCTGATCATGATCCAGATGGGCACCGCCATGTCCATCGTACCCTGCCTGTCCACGGCGGTGATCCCGGGCATCGTCAAGGTTCCGCTGCTGGACTTTCCCCCGGTGACGGTGGAGATCGCCACCATGCGCCACGCACCCCGGCTGGAGGTGCAGTCCTTCATCGAGATTGCCAAGCAGAAGTACGCCCATCACCCTGCCCCGCCGCGGATGGAGGCGCTGATTTAAAAAATTATCCCCCGGGAAAATGATCTTCCCGGGGGATTTTTTCAACTATTTTACTGATAATCGTGGTTGAGGAACAGGGCCTTGATGACCACCACCTCGTCGTATTCCTCCTGCTCCACCTGCACGTCCGCGTTCAGGCTCTTCAGGCGTGCCTTGACTGCATCCAGTGCCTCGGGCACGGTGACGGCGCGGCCCTCCTCCACGGCGTCCATCATCTGCTTGAGCACGATGGGGTGGGCGTACCAGCTTGCCACCGGGAAAGCGCCGTGGGGGTAGTGCTTGACATACTCCGCCATGGCTGCTTCGGCCTTGTCCGCGCGCTTCATGATGGCAGCGTGGTTATTGTGGGCGGTGGGCAGCATATTATAGCTGGAAAACAGGAAGATGGCGGCAAAGCCGAACAGCGCAAAGTACACGCCGTAGCTGCCGGTGTGGCTGAACACGGAGTACAGACCATAGGCTGCCGCCACAACGCCCAGCACAAAGATGGCCAGTGCTACATACCGGTACACCGGCTTGCTTTGCAGCTGCGCACGCTTGCGGCGCTCGGCAGCGCTCAGCTCGGCAGAAAGCTCCGGCTTTGCGTCCAGATACTCCTTTGCCCGGCGCAGCAGGGTAAGGCTGTGCTGTGCGTCCTCAGAAAGTTCCGGCAGCTTGCGGGCAGCCTTTTCGGCGGCCTTTTTCTCCAGTGCCTGCTCACCGGCGGCGCTCAGCAGAGGCAGCTGCGGCTGCTCTTTTGCCAGCACCTCCAGCAAAGCGTCCACGTCCCGCTCGTCCTTGAAGTTGCACTGCTTCTGCTTGCCGCCGTCGTACTCCACCACAAGATACGCCATGGAGGCAAACACGCCCTTGCCGGAAAAGCCGCCGGAGCTCATAGCCACCCGCTTGAACACCCGGGTGATGCTGCCGTAGGGCAGATAATAGCGGCGGTCGATGTAAAAGCTGTTCAGGTACAGCGCCTTTTTGCCCACGCCGCAGGGGCCGATCTTCCGGCAGGCTTTTTTGTCTGCCTCCAGCTCCTGCGGGTCAAGCTTTGCCATGCCCAGCTGTGCGGGTTTGAAAATCATGGGTAGTTCCCTTCTTTGCTTTAAATTCTACGCCCCTATTTTCCCACGGGACGGAGGCAATTGCAAGCCTTGATTTTTAAAAAACAGCGCCCGCCGCTGTACGGTCAGGCAGCGGCGGGCGCAAGTTACTTACGGAAATATGGAGCCGTCAGTTCCTTATGCCTTGGAAGCAGAGTGCTTCTTGGTAGCATGGAGGAACAGAGCCAGCATTGCGATGGCAAAGACGATGCCGATGGGGTAAGCAACGGCGGTGTTGTAAGCCACCAGCTTGCCGTCCGCATAGGTGTTGATCATCTTGCCCAGGCACTCGGGAGCCAGCACGAAGTAGGTGCAGGACACAGCGCTCATGAAGGTTGCAGGCACGGCGGTGATCCAGAAGTTCTTCTTCTCCTTGAACAGGTACATGGAAGCAGCCCACAGGACGATCATAGCCAGCGTCTGGTTGGTCCAGCTGAAGTAACGCCAGATAACGGTGTAGTTGATGAAGCCCAGTGCGTTGCCGATGCCAAGGAAAGCACCAACGCCCAGCACGGGGATGCAGAGCTTCAGGCGGTTTGCGTAGCTGTCCTGATCGATCCTGAGCCAGTCGGACAGGGTCAGACGAGCGGAACGGAATGCGGTATCACCGGAGGTGATGGGGCAGATAACGACACCGATCATAGCCAGTGCCACACCGACCTTACCCATGGTCTTGAGGCAGACGTCGTAGATAGCGGCAGACTGACCGGCAGCCAGAGCCTCGGCCAGACCGACCATCTTGCCATCGGTGATGGTGTACAGTGCGCAGCC